>CAZBXF010000074.1:0-15249 GCA_964495635.1 uncultured Phycisphaeraceae bacterium | reverse complement strand
GGACCGTCATAGTTACGGCCGCCATTCACCGGTGCTTCCGTCGCGAGCTTCTCTTGCGATGACCCGCTTCGTTGACATTCCGGCATCGGGCAAGCGTCACTCTGTATACGTCGACTTGCGTCTTTGCACAGAGCTGTGTTTTTGATAAACAGTTCCCAGACCCTTTTCTCTGCGGCCTCTCCTTGCGGAGTAGGCCCCCCTTATCGCTAACTTACGGGGTTAACTTGCCTAGTTCCTTCACGACCGTTCTCTCGCGCGCCTTAGGCTATTCGCCTCACCCACCTGTGTCAGTTTTGGTACGGGTAATGCGTTGGCTTTTCTAGGAACCTCGTCCCCCTACATCGGCCACAAGGGCCTGCCGAACTACTACGGCCGTAGAGCTCAGAGATCCGTTCCCAACGCTCGCTCAGGAATTTTAACCTGATGTCCATCGACTACGCCTTTCGGCCTCGCCTTAGGTCCCGGCTAACCCTGGGCGGAATGACCTTCCCCAGGAAACCTTGGGTATGCGGCGACCAGGATTCTCACCTGGTTAATCGTTACTCAAGCCGGCATATTCACTTCCGGGCGCTCCAGCAAACCTTCCGGTATGCCTTCACCGCACCTGGAACGCTCTCCTACCAATCTTTCGATTCCACAGCTTCGGCTCCCTGCTTATTCCCGATCATTATCGGCGCCAAATTCCTCGTCCAGTGAGCTGTTACGCACTCTTTAAATGGTGGCTGCTTCTAAGCCAACATCCTGGATGTCATAGCAATCTGACTTCCTTTCGAACTTAGCAGAGATTAGGGACCTTAGCTGGTGGTCAGGATTTTTCTCCTTTTGACCTCGGATATTGTCACTCGAAGTCTATCTCCCAGGGCAATGACACCAGTATTCGGAGTTTGGTTGAGAAGGATAGTCGGGTAGACCTCCTATCTCATCCAGTAGCTCTACCCCTGATGTGTGACCCCTGAGGCTAACCCTAAAGTTATTTCGGAGAGAACGAGCTATCTCCCAGTTTGATTACACTTTGAGTCCTCCCGTCAGCTCATCGCAGACCTTTTCAACGGTCACGCGTTCGACCCTCCAGGCGGTTTTACCCGCCCTTCAGTCTGGCCAACGGTAGATCACAAGGTTTCGCGTCTAGCCCGTACGACTTAGCGCCCTTATCAGACTCGCTTTCGCTCCGCCTCCGGCCCGTTGGGCCTTAGGCTCGCCGTACAGACTAACTCGCCGGCTCATTATGCAAAAAGCACGCGGTCACCCCGAAGGGCTCCCACCGCTTGTAAGCACACGGTTTCAGGAACTCTTTCACCCCGCTCGTCGCGGTGCTTTTCATCGTTCAGTCGCCTTACTGGTTCGCTATCGGTCGTTGAGTAGTATTTAGCCTTGGAGGGTGGACCCCCCATATTCGACCCCGGTTTCCCGAGCCAGAGTCTACTCTAGGGCTACTGGATTCGCAGCTACAGGACTTTCACCTTCTTTGGTGCGCCATTCAAACGCTTCGCGTGCTGATCCATCATCCGCTTTCGCTCGCCGCTACTTACGGAATCGCGGTTGCTTTCTTTTCCTCTGGGTACTTAGATGTTTCAGTTCTCCAGGTTCGCTCTTCACCCCTATACATTCAGAGTGAAGTACCCTTGCGGGTGGGTTGCCCCATTCAGAGATCCCAAGATCACAGCCTGGTTACCGGCTCCCTTGGGCTTATCGCAGGTTCCAACGTCTTTCATCGCCTCTCAACGCCAAGACATCCACCGTGTGCCCTTATTGTTCGGCCACCAACCGGACGCCGGGGTGAACTAAACCCCGAAGGCCAGCTGGTAGCTCGGATCGCATTAGGATGCGCATCCGTCTGCCTTCTTACCTCACACCGAGCTCAGCCCGGAACTTTCGTTCCGACCTGGACCCGACGGGCTCGATGACAGCCACACGTTATTTTCGCCTAGCGCGCTGCAAGTCTTCATTATGCAGCAGATTCACACTCTTCGCCGCTCGACTCAACGCATTACTGCGTCTTCGCCTTGCTGCGAGAGTGAAGACCTCCATTCGTATCCGGTTGTCAAAGAGCCGCCGACTGTTCCGACTTGATCCCTTGCGGGTTCGCCTCAGATCCGGAAATGAGCCTTGCGGTTCATTTCAACTTGCCGTGACTTGCGTCCCGGCCCGTTCCCTTCAGCGAGTCGGCTCACTTTGGGGCGGGGGAGAGTCTAGGCCTCGCGTTCAACCAGTCAAGTCTAGTCGTCACGCGATTTTGTACCACTGATCGTCAACACCCTCCGAATCATGCACTTGCGCGATCTGAACCGTTCTCCTCAAGGGCCTCGAAATCCACTCAAAGACCGAACAAATGGCCGAGGTTGTGTCGTGGCCCGTGTTCAGCCGCCGCCGCCGCCCGCGGGGCGGGGTGCTTCGGGGCCGCGCTCGCGGGGCCGGATGGTCGGAGCCGTGATGGGGACGTCCTCGGGGCGACCCTGGCGTTCGCCGGCCTCGGCCGAGGCCCGGACCTTGCGGTAGGCGGCATCGTCGCCGTCGCCGCCTGGCGTCTTGACCATGATCTGGCCCTCTCGATCGAGGACCATGACGTGGAAGCCTCGACGGTCGCCGTTGTCGGCCAGTGGCAGCGACAGGACGTCCATCATCACCGCGTCCGCGCTGAGCGGCCTTTCACGAGGGGCCGCGATGGTGAAGATCTCGCTCGCGGCGGGCGTCTGGCCGGGGGTGGGGCCCGGGCCGGGGGCGGTCGGAGTGCCGCGGCCGGTGGTCGGGACCGTAGAGCCGCCTCCGACGCTGTCGTCGCGCTGGCGGGGGAGGGCCGTCGGGCCGCGTCCGGTGCGGCCGCCGGGAGCGGGCTGGGCCGCGCCGGGCGCCGGGGCTGCCGCGGCGGGAAGGGTGCCGGCGTCCAAGAGGCCCTTGAGCTTTTCCATGTCGGCGAACTTGAGCTCGGGGAGCTTGGCTTCACCGGCGATCACATCACCGGGCTCGGCCCGGACCGTTGCGGAGCGGTAGTAGCCGTAGTAGAAGACGAAAAGCTCGGCCGTAGCCCAGGGGCGCGGCGAGAGCTGGCTGCGTTCGTCGGCGGAGGTCATGAAGAAGTAGGCGGGGAGGTCGACGGTGGTGGGCGACGACCAGTCGGACCATTCGCTGGCGATCGTCGAGGCCTCGGCGAGGGCACGCTGGCCTTCCTGGAGGTTCCGACCGAACATCGGGTTGTTGATGATGACGCGGGCCCGGTAGCGGTAGGTCGCGCCGGGGACGGCCGTGATGTCATGGGCCCAGACGGGGACCTCGGTGCTGTCGAGCGTGGCAGGGGTGGTCGCGGCAACCTCGGTGCCGGAGGCCGCGGCGGCGTCGGCCTCGCCGGGAAGCTCGACCTTCTCGCCGAGGTCCGTCAGCTGACGGACGGCGGTGTTGCGGCGCTGCTCAAGGTTCTGGATTCTGCGCTCGATGGCCTGGCGGCTCTGACCGGGATCGGCGTCTGGGGTTGGTGTCTGGCGGGGCACGCCGCCGACGCCTCCCTTTCCGCCGCCGCCGCGGCCACCACTCTCGCCTCCTCCACGACCGGCGTCACGCCCACCGTCACGATCGCCGCCACGGGGCTCGGGGCGGGCGGCCTGGAGATCGGCGCGGGCCGCCTCGAGATCGCGGAGGATGCGGTCGAGCTGGGCGCGAAGGTTGCGGATGCGGTTTGCGGTGCTGCGATCGGCACCTTCGGCGGGAGCCTCGGAGGGGCGCTTCCACTCGGGGCCGGCGATCGTCTGGTAGTAGTCGGGGCGCTGGACGAGTTCGCGTGAGGCGCGCCAACGGTCGATGGCGGGCGGCATGTCGCCAAGCGAGCGCACCGAGTCGTTCCAGAGGCCCATCCAGTCGTCGAAGCCTGGCGGGGGCTTGATCGCGACGATTTCTGGCGAGGATGGAGTCGAGCCATCGGGGCTGCGGAGGAGCTCGCGCTCCCACTCCACGGCGACGATCTCGACCTGATCCAGCCCGGCACCCTCACGCCACCAGCCGAGGGGGATCGCTTCCAGCGGACCGGGACCATCGGGGTCGGTCTCGAGGGAGGCGCGAAGGGCGGCGCCGTCGAAGGTCGCCTCCATGCTCACGGCGGCCTTGTCGAAGGGCTGGACTTCTGGAACGAAGGCCGAGAGGCCGGGATTGCGGAGGACTTCGACGGGGCTGATCGTGCTGCTGAAGGACGCGGCAACGGCGCCGGTGGGGCGGGGCACCACCGGAACACCGAACGCGACGGCCGCCGGCACGCCGCCGATCGCGGGCCTGCCGATGTCGGGAGCCGGCCCGAGGGCGAGCGTGCGTCCAGCCAGCGGCTCCTTGATCGGCAGCGCGGTGCCGAGGCGCACCTTGCTGGAGAGGTCAAAGGTCGGAAGCTCGGGCTTGCGTGGTTCCGTTGCTTCGAGATTCCGCTGAAGCTCCTGGGCAGCCTGCTCGACGGGGTCGAAGGCGGCCTGCAGGGGAAGGTTGGCCTGGTTGCCGACCTTGACGGTATTGCCCGGGGAGAGGAACGCCATCGCCCCTGCGCCCACGACGGCGAGGCCGACGGCGGCGAGGACGATCTTGTCTGCGTTCTGTTCCAGCGGATTGATGCCCTTGAGCTTCATCGCGCACTTCCCTTCATGCTTTCGAGCGGTCTCGCGGGAGCGGACCGGAGTGACCTGTTCTGGCTCGGACGGTGCTGCCTTTGCGGACTGGGGCGGGGGTTGGGCCAGCGCTGGTTCAGCCGCCGCTGGGTGCTGGGGGCGTGCCACCCTCGGCCAGCGTGGGTTCGTTGATCTCCAGACGGAGCTTCATCTGGGTGGGGATCAGGGGGGCCATCCAGTCGCGGAGCCAGACGCTCTCGAGCTGGATGCGGGCGCGCACGACGTGCTCGTCGCCGTAGAAGTAGCCCTGCCTGAGCGCGTCCCACTGGTTCACGGCCGTGAGATCCATGTCGGTCACGGTCATGAAGTTGGTCCTGGCGATCGCGCCCAGGAACTCGTTGATGCGGGCGCTGGAGACGATGACGGTGACCTGGGCCCGACGGACGTCGTAGACCTTGTTCCACTTGCCCATGCCGCGGCCGGTGACGGAGAGCTGCGGATCCAGGGGCGCGAGGCCGGGGATCGCGGAGGCGGGGTCGGCGATGGGCAGGCCGGTCGAGGAGACCTCGGCCTCGATGTTGTCGAAGATGCCCTCGGGCTCCTTGAGGACGATGGACTCGATGCGCTTCACGACAGACTCGTCGACGCCGCCGGGCTTGCCGTCGGAGCGGCGATTGGCGAGGGCGACTGCGGCCATGATGTCCTGGTAGGTCCACAGGTTCCACTGATGCACGAAGAGGATCGCGAGGCGGGCCCCTTCGCTCTGGCGCAGGAGCGCGTCGATGAGGGCCTGGTTGGGAAGGGTGGCGCCTTCCTTGGGATCAGCGTTGATGGCGTCGAGGCTGAAGAAGACGGAGAAGTTGCGTGCGTGGGCCTGGGCCTCGGCCTTGCGGCGGTCGGCCAGGAGCGTCTTGAGGGTGTTCTGCTCTTCGGGCGTGAGGTCGCGCTTGTTGGCGGTCATGCGTTCCTTCTCACGCAGCTCGAGGCTGCGGAGATTGTCGCGCAGGCCGACGGGATCGATCTTGTCGCCGCCGCGGACCTGTGTGACGAGGGCGCGGAAGGGGTTGGGCCGGCCACGCTTGCCAAGGAGCGCGTCTTCCATGGCGTCGAGGCGGGGGCGGAGGAGCTCGCCCGCGCGGGCCGCGATCTGCTTTTCCTTCTCCTCGGGGGTGAGGGCATCGAACTTCTCGGCGGTCTGCTCGGTGCGGAGCTGGGCTTCGGCCTCCTTGCGCGTGTCGGGGAAGAGCCCCTCGACCAGCGGAACGAAGGGCTCGCGACCGACCTCCTTGGCGATGGGCCCGACGCCGCGATTGAAGTCGATGGCGGACTGAGCGACGCTGTCGGCCTGGCCGCGGAGTGCGGCGCGGGCCTCCTTGAAGAAGTCGATCAGCGCGGCGTTGGGCGCGCCCTTGTGAGAGATCGCCTGGACGGCGGGGTCGAAGGAGGGGATGGCGTAGTCAACGCTGGAGGCGTTGATCTTCTGGAGCTCGCCGCTGGCGTTGGACTCCTGCTTCTTGCGCAGGTCCGCGGCCCAGCCGGAACTGAAGACGTATGAGAGGGGCAGGACCAGGAGGATCACTGCCGAGCAGATCACGACGACGAGGTTCTGCTTGACCCAGTCGAGAACGGGCTTGAGCTTGTTCACTTGCCACCTCCCTCGGGAGCGCCCTCGGCCGGCGCGGGGGGAACGAACACGGCGTACCAGACGAGCGTGACCTTGGAAGGATCTGCTTTGGCGTTGGCGGGCGGGATCAGCGGAGCGATCGCGTCGACATCAGCGGCGGCCTGGGCATCGCGCTGGTTCTCGCGCTGGGCGGCGGCGTCGCCGCCACCACCACCGCCGCCGACCACGGCGCCCATCCGGGAGGTGTCGCGTTCCTGCTTGCCGATCTCACGCATGATGGACTCGGTGTCGGCATCGTCGCGTGTGCCGCGGCCACCCGGGGTGGTGCGGCCGCCGCCGACAGGATTGCGACCGCCGACGGCGCCCAGGGTGGGAACCTCGCCCGGGCCTGCCTCGGGCACACCTGCGACCCTGGGCTGCACAACGGTGAAGCTGGGCGACTCGGCCCGGAGCTCGTACGGCACGCCGTCGCGCTTCTGGTTCGCGCGGATCCAGCGGTCGAGCGACTCGCGGACGAAGCGGTTGGCCTCCGGCTGGCGCGTGTCGATCTGGAGCTCGAGCTTGAGCCGCGGGTAGGCGGCGATGCCGAGCGGATCGGGCGTGTCGCTGGTGGCGGGCGCGAAGGGGTCCGCCTCGGCAGAGGGCTTGGGGGGCTCGTACGTCGCGTCGAAGCGGGTCATCGTGAAGGCCAGGGGGTCGGGGGTTGTGCCCGGCGCGGGCGCGGGAGCGCCGATCTCGCTCGCCCAGGTGGCCGCCTTGGCGTTGCCCGAGTCCAGCATCTGGACCAGGTCGCTGGCGATGAAGTCGAAGATCTGGCGATTCTCCATCAGGGCCACGACGTTCGCCCCGCGCATGTCGGTGTCGCCGGCCTGGAGGACGCCGGCCTCCTCGGCCTGGCGCTTGAGGTCCGCGGCCCGGTTGAGGACGGTGCGAACGACCGGGTCAGAAGCACCCTCGGGCCCATTGACGACGAAGTAGTTCCGTACCGGGGTGATGAACATCAGGGCGCCGGCGGTGATGGCGAGCCCGGCCGCCGCGGCGAACGTGGGGATCTTCTCCTTCCACATCGCCCTGCGCAGCACGGGAACCGGCATCAGGTTGCCGCCGACCGCGTTCTCGCCGAGGCCCTGCAGGGCCAGGCCGTAGGCCGTTGCGAGAGAAAGGCTTGCCTCGTCCCAGGCGGCCTTCTTCGCGGGGTCCTTGTCTGCTCCGTCCAGCGGGAGCTTCTTGAACTCCTCGATGCGGTAGACGTCCATACCGAGCTGCTGCTTGAGGTACTTGCGGAGGCCGGGCAGCTGGAATGTGGAGCCGACGCCGATCAGGCGTGTCAGCGGGACGTCCTTGTGCAGCGTCTGGAAGTAGCCGATCGAGCGCTGGATGTCCTGAGCCATGTCGGTGAAGACCGGCCTCATCGCCTGGAAGACCTGGCGCGCGTGCTTGCTGTCCTCGGCCTCGCGCTTGAGCTTCTCGGCCTTCGCGTAGCTGAGCTGGAACTGATCCACCAGCGCCTGCGTGAACTGGTGCCCGCCCATCGGGAATGTGCGAACCCACATCCGCCCCGGTGTTGCGATCACGAGGTCGGTCGAGGTCGTGCCGACGTCGACGATGATCGTGCCTGGGGTGCTGGGGCCGAACTCAAGGTCGTAGTTCAGCGCGTTGTAGACCGCGATCGGGCTCAGGACGACGTAGCTGGGATTCAGCCCGATGTCCGAGAGCATCGCCAGCCGCTCGGCGACCTTCTCCTTCGTCACGGCGAAGATGCCCACCTCGACGTCGGGCGAGTCCTGGGTCACGAACGTCTGGTAGTCCCACTCCACCTGCTCGAGCGGGAATGGAACCTGCTGCATCGCCTCGAATCGCACGATCTCCGGAACCTTCTTGGGCTCCACCGGAGGCAGCTTTGCGAAACGCGCGAAGCCGGAGTGGCCGGGGATGGAGACGGCGATCGCCGCCTTTGCGAAGTCGCACTGGTTGGCGAGCGCGCCGAGCGAGACCTTCAGCACATCGTTGGGATTGACGCCGGGCTCGCTCAGCACCTTGGGGTGCTGGATGACGGCGAAGTCGACGGCCCGCACTCGCCCGTCGCCCAACGCCTCGAGCTTGACGGCCTTGATCGCCGCGGCTCCAATCTCAATGCCCCAGCAGACGCTTGAAGAAGGCATGCTTCACCTCAATCTTGAGCCGACACAGTCTTGAGCCGGCACAGTCGACCCGGCACATTCGAACCAGCGGACGTGATTCAGTCATCCGATCAATGCACGATTCGGGATCCGGCCTTCGGACCGTCGCCATCCCGCCCGCGCGAGAGGCGGAGAGTCTACACGACCTCACCGACCCGCGTTCTGCGCGACGACCGGCGCTGACGTTGGAGCAGCATACGGGCTCGTGCCCCGCACAGTTCCCAAGTGAACGTCACGGCTTCGTAACGTCCGGGCGACCCGGCCGCTCACCCGCGCCCTTCCAGCCTGTCCATCGCGACAGAGCCACCCACGAGCGCGAGCACGATTCCACAGAGGGCCCACCAGTGGGACTCCGGGATTCGAAAGGCGAGCCACTGATCCGGAAAGAGGTACGCCGCGCTGTGGTACCCGACAAGCAGGAGGGAGACGCCGATTGCGAGCCGGGTCGGCTCGGAGAGACGATGTCGCCAGGCACGCAGACGCTCGGAAGTCCGGGCCGCGTGGTCCGGGCGCGTCAGGGCTGCGATGTCCGCGGCCTGCTGTTCGCGGTCCAGATCCTGGCGTCGACCCCACAGCACCCATCCCGCCGCTCCGCAGATGAGGGCACCAACCAGCCCACCGAGCACCACCTGCCAGAGCGGCTCACCAGAGATGGCAGGGACCTCGAGCATGATGGACGGATACCTCTTGGGCCTTCTCGCTTGCCTCTGCATGGCCGACTGCCTGCAGGCCTCCGCTTTACTCCATCATGCCTGAGACGCTGCTCACCAGGGCCTGACCCTGGGGATCCATGGCGCCGGCGTAGCTGAAGATCGTCAGCTTCTGTGAGCCCGTGATGCGCATCGCGGCGACGAGGTTGCCGAGGCTGCACCAGCGGCTGGGATTCTGCTGCCAGCTCATCGACGCCACGAGTTCATCGGGCTTGCCCTGCTCCAAGAGGCCCAGCATCTCGCGGTCGTGCCGGAAGATCCCGTTGCGGAACTCGATGGTCTGAGGATCCTCGCCCGCCATCGGGACCTGATCGCCAAAGCTCGGCCCCACGTGGGAGAGATCGGCCGACGAGATGACGAGCGTTCGGCCCGGGAGTGCCGCCAGCGTGGCCTTCATCGCCTCCACGAAGGGATCGATGGCCAGACCGTTCCCGTCGTAGCTCTCACCGTTGTTGGCGGACGGATCATGCACCAGTGCGGCGAAGACCTTCGGGTACTTCCCGTCGGGCCCCACGCCGAAGGCGTGCTGGATCCAGGGAATCTGCAGTTCGATCGAGTGCTCGCGCTCGTGGTCGTAGCGGTTCGCGAAGAGCCTGGTCGCGTTCTCGCCACCCAGGTGCTTGCGAAGTCCATCGACGAGGTCCTGGTCGACCTCGCAGGTGCCCAGCGGCGTCTGGAAGCCCTTGTCGCACCCCACCACTCCCGTGCCCTCTCCAAAGTGATTCGTGCCCAGCACGATCACGCGGTCTGGCCGATCGACCACGCGAAGACGGCCGTAGGTGTGGGCGTAGTTGATCCAGCCGCGCGGGTAGTCAAGGTGAGGGGCCACCACGGCTTTGGGGAGCGCATCCAGCGATGGATTCGTGACTTCCTTCAAGCCCTCGGCCACCCACTGGTCAAAGAGCGTGCGGAGGCGGGCGGGACCAAAGGCCTCTCGCTCGGCGTCCGTCGTCGCCGGCGGCTGACCCTCAAACTCTTGTGTAGCAAGAGCTTCCGCAATCGCGGCCGTCGTGCCCGGGGGAAGGACAGGGGCGGAGTCAAAGTCCGCACGCATCTTGCTCAGGATCCGGTCAAAGGTGGGACCCTGGAGGAGCCCGGCATCGTCGAGCTGGGCCACCAGTCCTTCGAGGATCGGACGGGTCAGGCCCCGGCCGATCGCGGTCACCATCTCGTCGAGGGTCTTGGTGCCGTCCATCATGGGCAGCAGGTGCTGCGCCGCGGGCGACGTATAGACGACTTTGTCAGAGATCTGTCTGGCATCGGCGAGCCCGAGGACCTGCTGCTGGCCCATCATCGCCGGGAATCCGCGGACGGCCCGCAGACGCGGCCGCTGCATGTGGCCTGCGGCGGGGTCAAACCTGGGCTGCTGCGGCGGAATCGGCTGGCTGGCTTGGCTCATTCCTCAGTGTAGGTCGTCCTCGCTAGGTTCTCCGGTGTCAGCAGTCGGACCTGGAGGGTTCAGACGGGAGAAGGCCGAATCAGCGGCGGAAGGACGGGATGGGCGGGCGGTGCCGGACGAGCAAGGCCGGACCCACAGTTCTTGACCGGTTGCTGTACCGGCTGAGCGACCGAGTGGCTTGGGGCGGGAGCATCTGCCCTTTCGGAGCCCCTCGACTCCAATCCGACCCCCGCCTATCATGTCGACCCCACCCGGCTCGCCCGGCATCCTGCCGAGCCCGTCCGAGTGGCCAGACCTGTCGGAGGTTCCCATGGCGGTTGACGTTACCAAGTTCAAGGCCGGTCAGGAGATCACGCTCACCGTCGCTTCGGCACCCCGGGCCGATGACCAGCGTGACACGATCGAGCGCCTGATGCGGGCCGACAAGGCCAACAAGAAGGCCCTCCGCCGCGCTCAGGTTGTGCGGTCGCAGCGCATCAACCGCTTCAACCGCGGCAATCGCATGTGGATCAGCCGCGAGAAGCCGGCCCGCGTCGTCCGCGCCGAGATCGGCCGCTCCTGGACGATGACCTTCGACCACAGCATCACCGGCGACCTCAACTCGGTGGCTGAGTTCCTCGCGCTGAAGGCTTAAGGGCTCATGGCGTAAGGAAGGTCCGGTCGCGGCGGTTGCCGCGACTCGGCGGAATCAACGAATCCCCTCGACCCACGCCCATGCGTGGGTTTTTTGTTTCGCACTCGCGGCCAGGCGGGCGGTGGCGGCGCGCCCGCTCAGCCGCTGCCGATCGGACGGGCGTGCAGGACCTGACCGCGCTGGGCGAAGGCGCGCCCGCCCCAGCCACTCCCGGGTGGGAGAGGAATGCGACGAGGGGGCGCGGATGAGGCGCGAGAGGGCTCTTTGGCCGGTCAGATGCCGCAGGTGCCGCTGACGACATAGGCCGCCAGGAGCTGCGCGTCGGTGAGGTCTGCGTTCTCATCGCCGTTGAGATCGCCGTCGAGCCAGCCTGCGCCGGGCGGGATCAGGCCGACGAAGACTTGGGCCATCTGCTGGGCGTCGAGGAGGTCGATGTTCTCGTCCTGGTTGAAGTCGTAGTTGCAGGGGTTGCAGGAGGGGTCGTTGGCGGCGAGGACCGAGATCGCCGCGGCGGTGCTGGTGGCGGTCTGGCAGGCGTTGGTCACGACGCAGTCGTAGGAGCCGGCGTCGCCGGGCTGGACGCTCGCGATGATGAGCGTGCTGGTCGCGGCGGATGGGTTGATCGTGGTGTTGATGGGGTTGCCGCCGATGCGCCACTGATAGGAGAGAGGGCCGCTGCCGGTGACGCCGACCGTGAGGTTGAGGGACTCGCCGGCACAGACGGACTGCGAGCTCGGGCTTGAGCCGATCGAGGGCGCGGTGCAGGGAGGAATCGGGGAGGGGATGCCCGCGACGGTGAGGCTTGTGGGTGTGCCGGGCTTGAAGAGGCCCAGGCTCGCGAGGGCGTTGGCGGGGGCGATGTTGGCGTCGAATCGGAAGTTGTAGAGCGTGCCCCAGCGCAGGGCGTTGGCGTTGTTGCCGCTCGGGGGCAGGAAGGGCTGTGGGCAGGTCCAGGTGACGCGGCCATTGCTCGCGACGCCGTTCCAGTTGTTGGGGTTGGTGGCGGTGTTGGGGTAGGGCTCGCCGGAGTGAGCGAAGACACCGGTGAAGCCGATGTTGCTGATTGCGACGCCGTCGCCGACGGGGACGCTGAAGCTGCCGCCAGCGCGGTCGGCGTTGAGGTTGTGGACGGCGTACTCGTAGTGCCAGGTGCCATCGCCGTTGGGCGTCGCGCGGGCCGCGACCCAGAAGCGAGCGACGATGCCAGCGCCACCCAGCGACGTATCGATGTAGTCAGCGGGCGTGAGCGTCACGCCGGGGTCCGCGTCCTTCCACGCGCGGAGCGCGGGAGCCTGTGGCTGGATCGGCGCGGCGAAGGCAGGCGCGGAAGTCGTGTTCGCGAACGTGATGCGCTGGAAGGAGACGTTGTTGAGGCCGTTGACGGCGGGCGCTCCGTTGATGGACCAGACGGAGTCGTCGGTCGTGACGTAGTGCGTCTCTGCGAAGTAGAGCGCGCCGGCGTTGTTGGCGGGATTCACATCCGTCGTGCGGACCTGCAGGCGGGCGCCGATGGCGCTGTTGTCGGGCGAGACGCGGTGGGGCCAGGCATAGACGCCGGTGGTCGGGTTGACCTCGGAGCGCGGACCGAGGAGGCCCTGGTTGCCATTCAGCCCGGCGCCGTAGGCATCGGAGCAGTTGATGCCGAGCTGCTGGCCACCCATCGGCGGCTGGACGCACGTGCCGCAGGTGCCGCTGTTGGTGGATGAGAAGCCGTGCTTGAGCCAGGACTGTCCGATCTGCTCGAAGCGGCCGTCCTTGAGGCGATAGAAGTTCTGCGCGATGACGGGATGGGCGACGGCGTTCTGGATCCAGATCGCGGGGGCATCGCCCTGATTGCAGGCGTCGGTGCCGATGGCGTAGGCCGTGATGTCGCCGACCGAGCCGTAGTGGGCGATGTCGGTGTGGCGGGCGACCCAGACGTCGGGGCCGCTGGTGGGGCAGTTGGTGACGAGCAGACCGATGGTGCCGTTGGATGAGCGGCCCTGCGCATCGCTCACGAAGACGGCGAGCTGGCGGCTGCCGGGGGCGGTGCTGGCGGAGATGGGAGCAAGGTAGCTGTAGATGCCGTCGTTCGCGGTGATGTCGCCGCCGGTGCCGTTGTCCAGGAGGGCCTGCGTGCCGCTGCCACCGATCGAGGTGAGATCCGCGGCGACAGCGATGCCCGTGCTGGGCGGGTTGAAGCCGGGCGCGACGCTGACGGTGAGGAGGGTCGCGTCGCCGGTGTCACACGCCAGAACGTTGTCGGGGCTTGCGAGCCCGCTGCCGATGGGCGGGATGGGCGTGTTGGTGCAGGCGAAGGAGAGGCGCGTGCCGGGCGTCAGGACCCCGACGTTGCAGGAGTGCTGCGTCGCGGGGTAGAGAGAGTGCTGGACGCCGACTGTGGCACCCGTGCCTGCCTGACCGACGGTGCCGAAGATGACCTCAAAGTGCGAGTTGTCCTCGAAGAGTCGGAGCTGGAAGTTGGCGGTGCCGCCACCGGAGTAGTAGCTCGTGCGCCATTCGATGTTGAAGATGCGGTTGGGAGCGGTGCCGCTGATGGATGTGAAGATGCCCTGGCCCGCGCCATCGGTACGGAGGTCGTCCCAGTGGGGAGCGATGGCGACGTTGAGCTGCCCGCCGGGCGAGAGGCACTCGTTGGTGAAGCTCGCGTCGTTGGTCACGAACTGGATGTTGCCGTTGCTGCTGATGTTGGCGGTGGTGTATGCGGTGCCGTAGAGCGTGACGGAGAAGGGGAGCGCGACGGCCGTCATGCAGTCGTCGCAATGGTTGCCGATGTCGGCGGTGCCCGGGACGATCACGCCGCCGGAAGAGGGCGTCAGCGCGAAGCCGGTGCACTGGGCGCTTGCGAGTGCGCTGGGAAGTGCCGCGGCGAGGAGGCCAGCGACCAGCGCGGTGGTGCGCGGACGGTTGGTGAGGGTCGACATGGACTCACGAAGGGATCGCATCGGGAACTCCTTGGGAGCGGTGCGTACACCGCGGCGGGATCGGGAAATGGACAAGTCGATGCAGAATACCGAAACCACAGGGATCACAAGCCCGGCACTGGGGATGTGGTGCATTAAAACTGGCGAAGTCGAGCCTGAACCCGATCACAAAGCGAACAAGGGCGTTTGCGCGATCAGTATCCAGACATACATCTAACGTCCTGCGGGCTCGCGGCGTGCGCGGAGGGTGGCGGGCTTGGGCGGTAGCTCTGTCCCAGGCGCTTCTGGCGGACCGACATCGCGGCCGAGTGAGCTCGCCATGGCACCGTTCGCGTGTACCCATGCCAAAAAGAGAACCGCCCGCGGTTGCGGGCGGTTCGGGAGGCTGAATGGTTGATGGGGTCGAGAGTCGTCGCGGAGAGTGGATGCTGCGCCGGGAGAGTGCCGGGGACCGGCACACCACCCAAGGCACCGGAGTGATTACGCGCCGCAGGTGCCGCTGACGACGTAGGCCGCGAGGAGCTGGGCGTCGGTGAGGTCTGCGTTCTCGTCGCCGTTGAGGTCGCCGTCGAGCCAGTTCGCGCCGGGTGTGATGAGCCCGACGAAGACCTGCGCCATCTGCTGGGCGTCCAAGAGGTCGATGTTCTCGTCCTGGTTGAAGTCGTACTCGCAGGAGGAAACCGCCGGGCAGCCGCGACGCGCGACGATGCGGCTGGTGGCCTGGCCACCGACCGTCGTGAACGAGCCCGCGGCGTAGAGCGTGTCGCCATCGACGAGCAGCCGCACGACCTGCGCGCTCGCGCCGCCGTCCACCGGCACCCACACGTTGTTCTCGAGGCGATAGATGAAGCCAACGCCAGACTGCGTGCCGCCGGCGTAGAGCTTGGTGCCCGAGCCGTCGTCGAAGGCGACGAGGGACCATGTGCGGCCCGTGAGCGCCTGGCCGACCGCAGACCACGTGGTGCCATTCCACTTCACGGTGGCGCGATTGATGCCGTCGTTGTTGATGCGGAGGTTGGTGCCGCCGGCGTAGAGGGCCGGTCCGGTGCCATCGTCATAGACGAGGAGCGCGTCGATCTCGGCCGCGGCGTTGCGCGGGGCGAGGTTCGTGCCGACGGCGGACCAGGTGGTGCCGTTCCAGCGCGCGATCATGTTGGCGGGAACACCATCGATGGCGGAGAAGCGCCCGCCGATGTAGAGCTGC
>CAZBXF010000073.1:0-15407 GCA_964495635.1 uncultured Phycisphaeraceae bacterium | reverse complement strand
TGGGTAGCGGCGAGGAGAAGTACCGCAACCTGATGGCGGAGATGGTGTGGGCGAACGCGCGGGCGGTGCTGGCGGGAACGGAGCCGCCGAACCGGGTGGGGTGAGACTTGCGGGCCTGGTGCGTTGTGCACCTGCGCGATGGGCTGGCGTTACTTGAACGCGGAGGACGCGGAGGGGTTCAAGGCAAGGAAGACAGAGGAGGAGTGGTTGGAGGAAGGCTGCGGGACAGTTGCTTCCTCTCGCTCCCGTCCGGCTCTCTCTCTCTCTCTCTCTCTCTCTCTCTTGACTTGTTGCTTTCTCTTCTCCGTCTTCCTCCGCATCCCTCTGCGGCCTCTGCGTTCCAAAGGCCGCTGCTACGAGGCGAGAAGCCGCCGCGATCGCTGCGTCACAAATAACGCAACACCGAGGCCGCCCGCCGCACAGATCACCGGCGCTTGGTCGTTCCGTAGTGGAGCTCGAGGTAGCGGGCGACGTAGTCCACGATGGACTGGGCGTTGGGGATGTCGGGGTTGCTGGTCATGCCCATGGGTTCGAAGCGCATGCCCTTGAAGCGGGCGACGGCGTCGTTGATGGAGAGGCCGTGCTGGAGGGCGAGGCTGAAGGCGCGGCAGAAGGCCTGGGCCATGCCGGAGATGGTGGAGCCTTCCTTGCTCATCTTGATGAAGATCTCGCCGGGCTTGCCGTCTGGGTAGAGGCCGATGGTGAGGTAACCCTCGTGGCGCTCGATGGCGAACTTGTGGGTGATCGAGTCGCGGGTGACGGGCAGGCTCTGGCGCGTGGCGATCATGTCGTCTTCCCTTGGGTGATGTCCGGCGGCGTCCTGCCGCGGAGGGGCCTTGGAGGTGGTGTCAGGGGGCTGGTTCGGATCGTGCGGGGGCTGGGAACGCATGCCCGGACTCTACCAGCGCCGAAGGTGTGACGAGGGGTGATGGGTGTAGACGGGCAACTGTCTATCGGACGAGGGGCGGCCGTCGTCCACAATATCGTGAGGCGGATGGTGTGGGGCGCCCAAGGGGTGGTGGCTGGGCGGTGAAGGAGTTGGATGGGTTTGGCGCGGGGGGTACAGGCGGGGAGCGAAACGGTGGTGGGGCCGGTGAGACTACTGGCTGGCCTAGGGTCGCGGGCGTGGTGGCAGATCTGGTGTTGCTGACTGGGTTGGCGACCCGGGAGGCGTGGGACGGATACCGTTGGTCTGTGCTGAAATCTGCTTCGTCCGGGGCTTAGGTCCGGTCGATAAGGAACGTCTGTGGACGCAGAGGTCGAAGCCATGTCGAATCGCAGCCCCAGCCGAGCCGTGCTCGGCGGGCTGTCGCTTCTCTTGGTGGTGGCATTTGCGTTTCAGGCGGCGAACCCGCTCGGGCCCAAGGCGGCTCACCGTGCCTCGGCGGAGACCGTCTTCCGGATGGTGGTCGAGGCGTCGGTGCGGCACGAGGGGCGGGTGGTTCGGCGTGACGAGCATCGGCCTGACCCGGCCCGGGCCTGCGTGTGGGCGGGTCGTGTGGCGGGGGGCGGGGCGGGGCTTGAGCTTCGAGGGTGCGACGCGGCGATGATGCCGCGGGTGCGGCGAACGCTGGTCCTGTGGACGAGCCTGCCGCCTCCGATGGTGTGCTGAACAGTCCGCGGGGAGTTGGCTGGTACCGGCGTGCCGGGCCGCTGGCGTTGCTGCGATTGTTCCATGTGCTGCCCGCTGCTGATGGGCAGGGATCTGCTTCGGCCGCGGAATGGGCGGGCCGGGGCGCACACGCGTTCTATTCGAAAGACACTTTCACGAGATCCGACTCGACGTCGCATGACGGCCATGGGCTGTTCGTGTGGCTGTTGGCGGACGAATCCGACGCACGACGCGGCCCAGGCGGGCTTGCGCGTGCCAGCGAGCAGACACCATGGCAGAGACAGGCATTCCGATTCTGGGTCCGATCCTGAACCGCATCATCGGTACGCGCAACGACCGGTTCGTCAAGCGGTACACGCAGAGGACCAACGCCATCACGGCGCTGGAGCCGAAGGTCCGGCAGCTGACGGACCAGCAGCTCCGGGGGAAGCTGGCGGAGTTCCGCGGCCGCATTGACAAGAAGGAGAGCCCCGAGGACGTGATGATCGATGCGTTCGCGGTGGCACGCGAGGCGATGGACCGCGCGGTGGGCATCCGGAACGTGTTCAACCCCGAGCGGAGCTTTGATCCGACGGTGCTGACGCCCGCGATGCGGGATCTGTACGCGAGGATCCGCGCGGAGGCGGACGCGATGGAGCCGGCGCCCCCGGTTGGGGAGTGGGCGGGCAACAACGACCCGATTCCGGGCTGGCGTCAGGTCTCGATCCCGCCGGAGTTCTACGAGGCGGTGCGTGCGGCGTACCCGGAGAGCCGGCCGCCGTTCCGGGCGAGGCCGTTTGACGTGCAGCTGATCGGCGGCATGGTGCTGTGCCAGGGGAAGATCAGCGAGATGCGGACGGGCGAGGGCAAGACGATCGTGGGCCCGCTGGCGTGCTACATGGCGGCGATCGAGCGGATGAAGGTGCACGTCGTGACGGTGAACGACTACCTCGTGCAGCGCGACCGTGACTGGACGTTCCCGTACTTCCACGCGCTTGGGCTGACGGTGGGGGCGATCCACCCGCAGCACATGCAGGACGAGAGCGAGAAGCGGGTGATGTACCGCTGCGACGTGGTGTACGGCACGACGAGCGAGTTCGGGTTTGACTACCTGCGCGACAACATGAAGCGCAGCGTGGAGCAGCAGGTTCAGCGGCGGCGGCAGTTCGCGATCGTGGACGAGGTGGACTCGATCCTGATCGACGAGGCGCGGACGCCGCTGATCATCTCGGGTCAGGCGCACGACGATGCGCCGAGGTACGAGCTGGCGGACCGGCTGGCGCGGCACCTCATGGAGAAGCAGCGTCCGTGGGAGCAGGCGAACGAGAAGGTGGTCCGATGCCAGATGCGGATCAAGGGCCTGGAGGGCGATATCCGGCAGTCGCGTGAGAAGTCGCGCGTGCCGGAGCTGCAGAAGCAGCTTGCGGCGGCGAAGGCGGAGCTTCCGGGCCTCGAGAAGGAGCGGTCGCGGTTCGTCCAGTACTTCGAGACCAAGATCGAGCGGAAGCAGACGCACGCGACGCACGACGGCATCGCGGAGGCGCAGCGTGCGGCGGGGCTGGGGTCGTTCTACGTCGATCAGAACATGGACATGCCTCACCTGCTGGAGCAGGCGCTGCGGGCGCACGCGTGCTACGAGCTGGACAAGGACTACGTGATCATGCCTGCGCAGGATCCCAACACCGGGAAGACCGTGCCCAGCGTGGTGATCGTGGATGCGAACACGGGGCGACCGATGATCGGGCGTCAGTGGTCGGACGGTCTGCACCAGGCGATCGAGTGCAAGGAGAAGGTGCCGATCAAGCAGGAGACGCAGACGGTCGCGACGGTGACGATCCAGAACTTCTTCAAGATGTACAAGCGGCTTGCGGGGATGACCGGCACGGCGGACACCGAGGCGCAGGAGTTCCATGACATCTACAAGCTGGACGTGGTGTCGATCCCCACGAACAAGCCTGTGGTGCGGCGTGACTTTGACGACATGGTCTTCCTGTCGGCGAAGGACAAGTGGTCGGCGATCACGGACGAGATCAAGAACTTCCACGACTGCGGCAGGCCGGTGCTGGTGGGCACGACGAGCGTTGAGAAGAGCGAGTCGCTCAGCAAGATGCTGACGAGCAAGCACGCGGTGCAGCACGAGGTGCTGAACGCCAAGCAGCACGAGCGCGAGGCGCACATCGTGGAGAACGCGGGCCAGCTCGGGGCGGTGATGATCGCGACGAACATGGCCGGGCGTGGCACCGACATCAAGCTGGGCGCGGTGACGCGCGAGAAGCTGCTTGATCACTGGCTGCGGCGCGGGATCTGCCCGCGCACGGTGACGGTTGAGAGCACGGAGGAGCAGCTGCGCGAGGGGGTCTACCGCAAGATCGCGAGCAAGGAGCTGGATCTTCAGAAGCGTGACGTGGAGGCGGTGCCGTTCGCGGAGCTGGAGATCCAGCTGCTGCGTCACTGGGCGGCGCGATTCACGTGGCTGCCGGAGAAGAAGATCGGGTCGATGGACGCGGAGGGGCTGCGGAAGGAGCTGGACGCCACGGGGCGGTTCCTGCTGCACCGTCTGCGGTGGTTCGCGACGATCGAGGAGATGGGCGGGCTGCACGTCATCGGCACCGAGCGCCACGATGCGCGGCGCATCGACAACCAGCTGCGCGGGCGATCGGGGCGTCAGGGTGATCGCGGCTCGTCGCGGTTCTTCATCTCGCTCGAGGACGACCTGATGAAGCGGTTCGCGGGCGAGACGCAGATGAAGGTGCTCGCGAGGCTCGGCATGAAGGAGGGTGACGCGATCGAGCACCCCTGGCTGAGCAAGAGCGTGGAGCGTGCCCAGCGGAAGGTGGAGGAGTACTTCTTCCAGATCCGCAAGAACGTGCTCGAGTACGACGAGGTGATGGAGCACCAGCGCCAGGCGTTCTACGGGACGCGGCAGCGTGTGCTGGAAGGACGCTCGGTCAAGAGCCTGATCCTGGACTTCATCCGCAGCACGGTGCGGGAGGCGAGCGAGACCTACCTCGATCCGGACTATCCGGCGGTCTGTGCCGCGGAGTATGCGAAGGGTCGGCTGGAGTGCTCGATTGCGTTCGAGCGGCTGCGTGGGAAGGAGCTTGTCGACCTCGAGGTGACGATCATCGAGGAGGCTCTGTATGAGGCCCGGCAGAACATCGGGATGACGGTTGGCGAGTACATGCCGACGGAGGGGTCGGAGGTCGAGGTGGACTTCGACGCGCAGGGGCTGTGCAACTGGGCGAAGAACCGCTTCGGGCTCGAGATGGACCCTTCCCGGCTCAAGGGCTCGGCCGTGGACCGTCAGAACATCGAGGACACGCTGTACGCGGCGGCGGAGCGGCAGATCCGGTCGACGGATCTCTCCGGGCTTGCGGACTTCGTCGCGCCAAACTACGGCGAGACGCAGATGGCGTCGTGGGTGAAGGACAAGCTCAACATGGACGTGCCCGTCTCCGAGATCATCAAGGCCCGCAAGGGCGATGAGGGGATCGAGGGCGTGACGTCGATGCTGATGCGGCGGGTCGAGGACGTGTACCACAAGCGGGAGATTGAGTATCCCGTTGAGTATGCGCTGCAGCTGACGCAGATGCTGATGCGTCAGAACCCGACGGACGCGGCGAACCAGCTCGTCGGGTGGGCCAACCGGCGCTTCGAGCTCGCGCTCACGCCCGAGGAGGTGATGAAGCGATCGCCGCAGGCCTTCCGGCAGCAGGTGCTGGAGCACTCCCGCAAGTTCGTCGAAGGGAAGGCGATTGAGAAGGCTGTCGCGGCGGCCCAGGCGTGCAAGAACGATGATGACCTTGCCCGCCACGTGAAGGACCGTTACCTGCGCGACCTGCCCGAGCACATGAAGTACCTCGAGGGGAGTGAGCGGGACGACGCGATCCGGGCGTTCGTTGAGAATCAGCTTCGGACGGAGCTGCTGCAGTTCGAGCGCAGCATCATGCTCGAGACGCTGGACAGCTCATGGAAGGATCACCTCTACGCGATGGACCAGCTGCGCGACACCATCAACTTCCGGGCGATCTCGCAGCAGGACCCCCGCACGGAGTACAAGCGTGAGGGGTCGCACCAGTTCTCCACGATGATGGAGGGTGTGAAGTCCAAGGTGACGGAGTTTGTCTTCAAGGCGCGGCTGACGCCGCTGGCGCCGCCGCCGATGATGACGCGTCCGGCGCCGGCGGCGATGGGTGCGGCGCCGTCGCCCCAGCCCGCAGGGATGCCCCGGCCGGCCGGGCTGCCGGGTGGTGGGGGTGGTGGGGGTGGGATGATCGGGGGCGGGATCTCCGGCCCTGGCATCGGGTGACGGCGGGTGTGGGTGGCGGGCCGGGAACCAGATGCTGGACCCGGCGTATGGTTGATGGGGAATGGGGCCCGCTGCGGGGGCCGTTGTCGCCGCGCGGCCGTGCTGAGGGACCCGCGCCCGTTGCGCATGGGTCGTTGGAGTGCAACACCTGGGCAGCGTGCTCGGGTGGAGCGGAGGGTGGCGGCAGGCCGATGTCCACCACCGACCGTGACGAAGAACTCGGAGGCCAACATGCCCAGCCCCAATTTCCCCGGAACCGGATCCCGCCAGTGCTGGCCTGTGGCCTCGCGCCATGCGAGCCGCTCTGGCTTCACGCTGATCGAGCTGCTGATCGTCGTGGGCATCATCTCGCTTCTGGTTGCGACGACGCTGCTTGTCGGCGGCGCGGCGGTGAGCGGCGCGAAGCGCGGCGCGACCGAGGACACCTTGCGTGTGCTCGACGCGGCGCTGGAGCAGTACATCGCGAGCCAGGATGGGATTCCGCCCGCGCTGGTTCAGGATCCGCGGCAGGGCCGGACGGCGTTTGTGCTTCCGGTGGCGGATGCGCGTTCGATGGCGGACGCGGGGATGATCGACAGCGTGGGGCTGTTCCTGCTGCAGGCCAACGCCGTCCCGGATGCGAAGAAGTCGCTGGACCAGCTGCCGCAGAAGTTCGTTCGGCAGCAGACGACGACGCTGAGCGCGAATCCGCTCACGATCACGAGTGTCTTTGACGCGTGGGGCGAGCCGATCCGGTACGTGCATCCGCAGTTCAGCGGGCGGATCTCCACTCCGACGGCGATCAGCTCGGTCGAACTGCTTGGACCGGCACCAACGGGCAAGCAGTATGGCGTCGGGGAGATCCGGCGGAACAACGTGACGGCCTCGCCGCAGGACATCGCCGATGGGGACGGGGGCAAGTGCATCGGCGGCCGGCCGTACTTTTACTCGGCCGGTCCCGACAAGGATCCGTCGACGACGGACGACAACGTGTACCTGATCGCTCCGCCGATTCCGAGGGGCTGATGGGGCTGATTTCCGCCTGTACGGAGAGATCGTGCGGCGGTAGGCCTACCATGGACGGCACTTCCGGGGTGTAGCGCAGCTTGGTAGCGCGTTTCGTTCGGGACGAAAAGGTCGCAGGTTCAAATCCTGTCACCCCGACTTGTTTCAGAGCAGAGCCCTTCGATGAGCACATCGAAGGGCTTTTTTCATTTTGGCATCGAGTGTTGTGCTCGTCGGAGCTGACTTGATCGACACCCGCCCGCTTGCAGAAAGTGGGCCGATTCTGGCTGACTGTTGACGGGATTTCGACTCCCTCCCTTCGTGCTGAGGAAGCGGCAGCGGGGCAGGCATCGAGACGCCTCCCGCCGATTGAGGCCAGACCCAAGGGCCCTTTCGGCCGCCCTACGGGTGAAGCACGGCATCGCCCGCGGCGAGAGATCCTGCAATATGCAGATCTGTTCGTCGTTTGCATCGATATGCGAAGGTGCTTCTGGCTCGCGACCACCGTCGGTGCGTTCATCGGACTGGCTCTCCCAGCCGATGTGTTGGCCCAGGGGCGAACGAGAACATCGGCAAGGGGGTTCGAGTCGGAGTTTTCCACGCTCATTGGATCTCCGACGGACCGCACGGTCGTCATCAGCGTGCTGAGCGCCAAGGCCGCACAGGGCCGGATTGAGTATGGGACTTCAGCCGCTTCGATGAATCAGAAGACCGAACCCTTCTCGCTCTTGGCGGGCGAGCCGTTGCACGTGGACATTGCCGGGCTGAGCCCGAACACGCGGTACGACTATCGCGTGATGGTCCGGGCAGCAGGAGATGCTGATTGGCGGTCGCAGTCAGCGGGGAGTTTCCGCACCGCGCGGCCGCTTGGCCAGACTTTCACCTTTACGGTGCAGGGCGACTCGCACCCGGAGCGGATCGGCCGGATGTACGACCCCGACTTGTACGTACGCGCATTGACCAACGTCGCCGCGGACACGCCCGACTTTCACTTCTTGATGGGCGACGACTTCAGCATCGAGCGGCTGATCGAGCAGGGCAACAAGAGCCAGAACGCGGTGAATGCGATCTACGCGAGCCAGCGGTCGTTTCTTGGGATTGTCGGCAAGGACACGCCGCTGATGCTGGTCAACGGCAACCACGAGCAGGCGGCGAAGTACCTGCTCGACGGGACGGCGAACAACTTTGCCGTCCTCGCGGGCAAGGCGCGGACGACGTACTTCCCGCTGCCGGCCCCTGGCGGGCTGTACACGGGCAACTCCAGGCCCGTGGAGCATGTCGGGCTGCTTCGCGACTACTACGCCTGGGAGTGGGGCGATGCACTCTTTGTCGTGATCGATCCGTACTGGCACTCCGACGCGGCGGTCGACAACGAGGCAGGCGCCAAGGGGCCGGCCCGGGATGGCTCGGGGGAACCCAAACGTGACGATCGTCGCGGCGGCGGGAGGGGGCAACGGGACCTCTGGCGGATCACGCTCGGCGATGAGCAGTACACGTGGCTTCAGAGAACGCTCACGCAGAGCAAGGCCGAGTTCAAATTCGTCTTTAGTCACCATGTTTCGGGCACAGGCCGCGGCGGGGTTGAGGTCGCGCCTTACTACGAGTGGGGCGGTCAGGATCGCAGGGGAGGCGGCGGCGGAGGTCGCAATCGTCAGGGCGCGGCAGGTGACGCTGCGCCCGACCAGCCGGAAGCCGCGCCGGCGCGTGGCCTCGAACGCTTTTTTCAGATGCGGCCCACGTGGGAAATGCCAATCCATGCCCTGATGCGCGACACGGGCGTGACGATCTTCTTCCAGGGCCATGACCACCTCTACGCACGGCAGGAGCTCGATGGCGTGATCTACCAGACCTGCCCGAACCCCGCTGACCCGACGTTTACGGCGTTCAATCGCGAGGCGTACAAGAGCGGCGACATCTTCCCGAACTCTGGCCACCTTCGCGTGACGGTGATGGGAGGCAAAGACTCGGCCAAGGTCGAGTACGTGCGAGCGGCCCGGCCCGGCGACGAGGCCGAACACGGGAAGAACGCGTCGATCGTGCATTCGTACATCGTCAAGCCGAGGACGGCGAAGGTGATTCCCGCTCCGAAGGAGTCTGCACGATGATCTGTTCCATTTGGGTCGGAATCGTGGGCGTTCTGGTTGGCTGTGGGGTTGCGGTGGCTCATCCGCCCGACGCTGGCGGGCACCACGATGATCATGATCAGGTTCACCCGCCCGACTGGGCAAGGACTCGCACTTGGACCAATACCAAGACGGGCGAGATCGTTCGCGGAGCATTCTTGGCGGCGCGGAAGGTCGACGGCGTGGTACGCATCAGCATCGAGCGAGAGACCGGCGATATCGTCGTCTTTCCGATGGGGGAGCTCGCTGAGGCCGATCAGATCGAAGCGCAGCGCCGGATCGACGAGGTCAAGGCGATGAGCGACCGGCTGGAGGTAGTAGCGCTCAGCCGCCCCGAGCAGGCCGAGCACGCAGGGGCGAAGCCCGGTGCGCCCGGGCAAGCCGCTCCGTTCAACGCATTCGCGCCGTTCGTGAGCACGCGATGGGACGATCGCTGGTTGTACGTCGAGAGCGACGGGTTGCCGCACGTTCCCGGGGGGAGACCGGGGACATACGTGTTCTCGCACCCGATGATGGTCGGGATTACGGCGTGGCAGCAGCAGGTGCCGCTGCCGCAGAGCTATCGCGGTGGGAATGCGTGGCAGATCCCGCTCAAGCCTGAGCTCGCGGAGAAGCCGGTGTCGGCAAAGGAGCAACTGTTTCGCGGCGCGATCGCGTTGGCGGCCAACGGTGTGCCGATCTTCAACCCGATCAAGAACGATGGCAAGACCGACACGTATCTCGCGGGCGAGCTCGACGAGTTCGGTGGGCACTGCGGGCGGGCCGACGACTATCACTACCACATCGCGCCCACGCACCTGCAGAAGTATGTCGGCGCGGGGCAGCCGATCGCGTATGCGCTGGATGGGTTCCCGGTCTATGGCTTGTTCGATCCTGCCGCAAAGAAGGGCGAGCCCGACGAAGACAAGTGCTGCCCGCTGGGCTCGACCGAGCCGCTGGACTGGATGAACGGGCATCACGCTCCTGCACCCACGGGTTCTGAGCCTGGGACCAAAGGCCTGTACCACTACCACGCGAGCGCGAAGTACCCGTACCTCAACGGCGGCATGCGTGGCGTGGTGACGGTGAAGGACGACCAGATCGACCCGCAGCCGCGGGCCAGCTCGCCGCGGCCTGCGCTTCCGCCGCTGCGCGGAGCGAAGATCACGGGGTTCGAGGGGGTCGGAAAGGAGACTGAGCCCGCGTGGTCGGTGGAGTACATGCTCGGCGGGAACCGGTACTTCGTGAACTACCGGCTGGAGCACGGCAAGTGGGTCTTTGACTTTGTCGATGCCGCGGGCGCGACGAAGACCGAGACGTACGACGCGACAAGGGCGGAGCGCCGTCCGGGGGGCGGTGGCGGCCGCGGTGAAGGTGGCGGCGGGCGGAGGCCCCGCGATGATGGCGACCGTCCACGCCGCGATGAGCCTGCGCAGCGTGACAAGCCGCCCTCGCAGTCGGTGCCCCCGGCACCTCCGAAGGCTGCGGAGGGGGGCTTTGTTCTGTCGAGCGCCGACGTGGTGAACGGCCGCCTGTCGATCGAGTGCACCTGCGACAGCAAAGCGACCCCGCGTGCTCCACAGCTCGCTTGGGGCGCGCCGCCCGAGGGCACCAAGGCGTTCGCTGTTGTTATGCACACCGTGGCTCGCGATGGCGCGACTCATGTGTACATGGTGGTGGCGAACATTCCCGCGGTTGAACGCGAGCTCAAGAGCGGCGACGCGAACGCGGGGTCGGCCATCGGCACCTGGGGCCAGAACACGGTGAACCGCAAGAGCGTGTACGCCCCGCCGTGCTCGCAGGGCCCGGGGGACAAGACGTACACGATTACGCTCTACGCCCTCTCAGCGGAGGCGAGACTTCCCGAACAATCGACGCCGCTGACCCGCGACGCGCTGCTGGCGGCGATCAAGGACACCACGCTCGCCGCCGCGACTCTTGAGATGAAGTATGCGCGGGCCGTCAAGTGAGCGAAGGCGAGGATGTCATGAGATCAGCGACTGACCGAGGGTTCTTCGCCATTCCCGCCACGCTGCTTGGAGCGGCGCTGATCGTCTGTCCGCTCAGCGCGGTGCTTTGTTTCGCCGAGCACGCACGCGCGCAGCAGACCGAAGGCTCGAAGACGCCTGCCTCGGACGATCCGGGCCGCGCGGGCGGAGGGGGACGAGGTGACGGGAGACGTGGGCTCCTGGCCGAGATGACGGCGTTCAAGACGGACGTGCCGTCGCGGAGCATCGATGTCGTGCTGGCGCGGCCGACGCACACGTCCATGACCTTCAGTGTTGCGTGCTATGAGGAGGAGCCGCATGAGGGGTACATCGAGTTCCGTCGCGAAGACGCCGCGCCGATCACCAGATCATCCGTGCACCCGCTTCCAGCGGGCAAACCGGTGCGCTTCACGCTCGAGGGGCTGACTCCGGACACGGCATTTGTCTACCGCGTGCGTTACCGCCGGGTGGCCGGTGGTGGCAACGCGGCTGGCGAGTTTGCCTCGACGGAGTACTTCTCGTTTCACACGCCCCGGGCGAGGGACCAGGGTGCGGGGGGGGCGTTCACGTTCACGATTCAGGCCGATTCGCACCTCGATCAGGGCGTCGAGCCGAAGGTGTACGAGCAGACGTTGATGAACATGCTGGAGGCCACTCCTCGCCCCGACTTCATGGTCGACCTGGGCGATACGTTCATGACTGACAAGCGGGGGCGCGACTTCAAGGCCGCGCTGGCGCAGTATGACGCACAGCGGTACTACTTCAGCCGCGTGGCTCATTCGATGCCGCTGTTCATGGTGCTGGGGAATCACGATGGCGAGAAGGGGACATCGGGCACCGGCGCGGACGATATTGGACCGTGGTCGTACGAGCAGCGGACGAGCCGGTTTCCGCAGCCGCTGACCGGCGCTGGGCACATCGGTTCTGGCGAGGGAGATCGCACGTTCTACACGGGCTCCACGGCCATGAAGGACGGCGTGGGCTCGAACTACTACGCCTTTGAGTGGGGCGATGCGCTCTTCATCGTGCTCGATCCGTACTGGAGCACAACCGATCGGATTCGGGGGGGCGGCGGAGGTGGCGGCAATCGCGGCGCGGGCGGAGGCGAACGCGGGGGCGGCGGTCAGGGCGGGCAACGACCGAGCGACGAGCCGCTGAAGCCCACCGACAGCAGTTGGACCAGCACGCTCGGCCGCACGCAGTACGACTGGCTCACCACGACACTTGAGGGCACAAAGGCGAAGTACCGCTTCGTGTTCATTCATCATCTTGTCGGAGGCGTGGGCGGTGCGGAGTCGCGTGGCGGCGTTGAGTCGTCGCCGTACTTTGAGTGGGGCGGCAAGAACGCCGACGGCTCGCCGGGCTTTGCTCAGCATCGCCCGGGCTGGGCCATGCCCATTCACGATCTGCTGGTCAAGCACCACGTCTCGGCGGTCTTCCATGGGCACGATCATCTGTACGTGAGCAGCCAGAGAGATGGCGTGGTCTATCAGTGCGTGCCACAGCCGGGTAACCCGCGTGGCAGTACACGCTCCGCCGTGCAGTACGGTTACACGTCGGGCACGTTGCACGGAAGTCCCGGGCACGTCCGCGTCCGGGTCGCGGCTGACCAGGCGACGGTTGAGTTCGTCCGCACCGCTCTCGACGGGCCCGATGATGCTCGTTCACGCACCCAGCGTGGGGCTGGAGTCAATGGTGCTGTGATTCACCAGTACAGCATGAAGCCCGTGGCCGCAAAGTAACCTGTTGGGTTGAGCCTCTGCAAGGGCTCCCTCGAGATCCCAAAGAGCCGCACTTCCGGGCACCCCACCCCGACGCCCTGCACGAAGAGATCAAGTGTTGTACTGTCACTCCGATTGGGGATTGAGGCGGCGGCGGGGGTGGTGCTTTCGGGGGGGGCGCACTCTTTGCGAGAGCCCCCGCTGGAGGGACAGGGTGGGACATGATTGACGAAAAGCCGACAGAACTTGCACTCATCGAGGAACGGCTCTGGGTGGTTTCGCGTCGCACTGGGCTGGCGGTGTATGACTTTGACTTTTCGTCGGCCTTTGGCGTGAGACATCCGGCGGTAGTGCCAGCACCCGTTACGGCCGTTGCGCGTCTTGGTGCTGTCGAGGACTATGCCGCTACCTTCGAGGCATGGCGAGGCCGCGGGGTCGAGTTCGTGAATAGCCCTGAAGCGGTCGGACTGGCTGATGATCTGTCGAAGTGGTATCCGTTGCTTCGGGATGTCACTCCGAAGAGCATGGTCCTTGACTCCTTTCCCGATGCGGCGCAGATCGAAGCGACCGTTGGATGGCCCGTGTTCCTGAAGGGAGTTCGCCAAACGAGCAGGCATGACGCTTCCCTTGCGATCGCCAGATCAGCCACCGACTTGGAGCGAATTGCATCCGCTTGGAGTGACAACTCCATTCTGGCGTCTCAGCGTGTGGCGGCGAGAGCGTTCATCCCGTTGCGCCCGGTTGAGCGCTCCGGTCACGGCAACAGGCTGCAGCGGTCGTTTGAGTTCCGTACCTTCTGGTGGCGCGGCCAACTGGTCGGAGCGGGCCCCTATTGGACAGACTGTCCTAGGTACGAATGGAACGCTCGCGAGAAACGGGAGGCTCTGAAGTTGGCGGGCGAGGCCGCACGCCGAATCGACGTCGGCTTTCTCTGTGTCGATGTTGCGCAGACAGCGCAGGGTCAGTGGATCGTGATCGAGGTCAATGATGGCCAACGAAGCGGGTACGCGGGTGTGCCGCCCATCGCTCTTTGGCGAAGGGTCATCGAACTGCAGACCGCCGCGGACGGTTGGATGGACTCGATGGATCAGTCGGCCACGCGCTGATGTCCTGAGGGGCTTTGGCTGGTCTTTCGTCACGCCGATTGACGATCAACCACGCCGTAAACGAGGTCTGTGCTCATCTGGTGATCGGGGGACAAGGGGAACAGGTATGGTGGGGCTTGCTGATCGAATCGTGGCCGAGTTTCCTCCGGGTGTGGCCATGCCGGATGAACTCCGGCAGCTCTGCGCCTTTGTCGAACGAACCGACGCTCCCTTCAGTGGTCTGATGAATCTGGGACCCGAGGGGGAGGGACTCAGGGCCTGGTTCGGTGAGGGGTGCGAGGCGTGGCGGCATCTGGCTGGATTCGGCAATGGGCCGGACGGCTCGATCTTCGCGTTGTGGTTGTACGGGGGGCTCGACACCACGCGTAGCCCGATAGTTCATCTCGGCTCGGAAGGGGATCGACTGGTTGTGATCGCCGACAACCTTCGAGCTTTCCTCGCGCTGCTGGCGATCGGTTACGACGAGCTCGGATTCGACGATCTGGCGAAGCCGCCCGAGAAGCCGCAGACCGCCGAGCCGTTGCGACAGTGGGTCTTGTCCACGTTTGGAATCGAGGCGCCGAGGACAGGGATCGAGCTCATGCGTCAGGCTCAGATGCGGCACCCTAGCTTTGAGCGGTGGATCGAGTCGGTGCAGGGATTGCACGAAGCGGACGGCGGCGAGTGATTTGACGAGGGTTGCGGTCTCGCGACCCCATTGTTCGGTCATGCGCGTGACTGGCGGGAGGGCCGCGCAGTGCGCCGCTCGGGCAACTCAGGATCGACGCGAATCTGGACGCTTGCTCCGCGGTGGGCGCAGTTTCGGGGGGCTTGAGGTGCGAGTTCAGCGGGGTTGGTGAGCAGGGGTGTTGGCGCACGCGTGCAGCAGGGAAGTGAGTGCCGCGTTGAACATCTGCGGGCTTTCCAGGTTGGGCATGTGACCGATGCCGGGAAGCCAGACCAGGGATGAGCCCTCGATGAGGCGGTTCATCAGGTCTGCGTCGGCGCGTGAGGTGAATGCATCTTCATCGCCGACGACGATCGTTGCCGGGCATCGGAGCGACGCGAGGACGGGCTCGTACGACGGGCGGAGTGCGCGGCCGCGGAGGGCCGCCGCGGCGCCGACCGGATGGGCCTTGGTCATCATTCGCAGCACGTGCTGCGCGATGTCTGGATGATCGTGTATGGAGCGCGGGCTCAGCATCTTCGGCAGTGTCTGGGCTGCGTACTCCGCCATGCCTTCGCGGAGAAGTCGATCGGCCATCTGATTTCGGCGGAGCTTGCCTTCGTCGGTCTCGGACTGTGGGAATGTGGCCGTGAGGAGCACGCCGCGCACGCGCTTGGGGTGCATCCTGCACATCTCCATGACGATCTGCCCGCCCATCGATAACCCGCAGAGCACGGCGGAGGAGGTTCCTGCGGCGTCGAGCAGTTCGAACAGATCTGTGGCGAAGCGGTCGAGTGTCGTCGGGGCCTGAGTGACGCCACTCTCTCCGTAACCGCGAAGATCGGGAGCGAGCACTCGCCAGTCGTGCCCCACCAGGGCCCGCATCTGCGGCGTCCACATGGAACGGTCGAAAGGATGGCCGTGGACGAGGAGCACCGTGTTGGGCGCGCCGTCGTTGAT
>CAZBXF010000072.1:8285-15426 GCA_964495635.1 uncultured Phycisphaeraceae bacterium | reverse complement strand
GCGTGGCGCCATCTGTCCGACCGCGGATAACGTCGCTGCGGCCGGGGATTCCGAAGCTCGCGGTGGATCTTGCGTGGGACTCCAGCGCGGGGGTTCTGACGATCAGTGCGGAGCAGACGCAGCCGATCAACCGCTTCAATCCGGCGTATGCGCTGACGCTTCCGATCGTGGTCGAGCTTGAGGGGGGCGGGACGGCGACCACGACGCTGAGCATGAATGAGCGGACCGGGCGGGTCACGCTGCCGCTGAGCGTGCGTCCGATCGATGTGCGGATCGATCCGGAGATCACGTGCCTGGCGGCGGTCACGAAGCGGACGCCGCTGGAGGCGGCGCCGGCGCAGCCTGCGACGGGCGGGGATGAACCGTCGGCGCCGTGAGGCCCGGGCAGGGTGAGGATGCAGGGGAGCAGGTTCGACAGGATGCGGGGCGGAACGCACGATAGAACGCAGGTCAGACGACAAGGCAGAAGGCGCAGGGTTGGGCGTTCCCCGCATGGCCGGGTGGATTGGGAAGGATCGGGAGTGCAGAGCATGTCAACGCGTGAGAGTGGTTTCAGCGTCCGCCGCCGTGTGGTTGTTCCGGCTCTGGCGATTGCCACGCTGGTTGCGTGCTGCGGGGTGGCAACGGGGGCGGATGATGGGCACGAGGGGTGCATGGAGCACAAGCTCCGGGCGCTGCCCGCTACGGGCGATGGGGTGGCTGGGTTTGATGAGGCGACGGGGCGCGACCTGCGGAACTTTCCACCGAGCCCGGTCGCGGACTTCCGGCACATGCGACTTGAGATCACGATCGAGGAGATGAACACGCCGCGGCTGGTGGCGCGGCAGGACCTCACGGTTCGAGCGCTGGCGAGGCCGGTGAGCGAGATCACGCTGAACGCGGTTGCGATGAGCATCGGGAGTGTTGAGGCTTCGTGCGGCGTTGCGAGCTTCACGCATGATGGCGAGTTGCTGCGGGTCCGGCTTGATCCTCCGCTGCATCCGGACCAGGAGGTCACGTTGACCACGACCTACACGGTGAGCGAGCCGCCGATGGGGCTGTACTGGACTCCCGAGTCGCCGGAGTGGCCGGGCCGGCCGGCGCAGCTGCACACTCAGGGCCAGCCGGAGAGCAACCGGTACTGGTTCCCGAGCCATGACTTTCCCAACGACCGGCTGACGACGGAGCTGATCGTGACGGTTCCGGCGGGGTTCCTTGTGAGCAGCAACGGGCGGCTGGTGGGGCAGCGGAAGACCATCCGCGAGATGCCGGCCCAGGAGCCGGGCACGATCCCGGACCTGCGACCCTTCGAGACTTTCCACTGGCTGCAGGACAAGGACCATGTTTCGTACCTTGTGACGCTGGTGGTGGGCAAGTTCGACGTGGTGGACGTGACCGACGACCCTGCGCTTCCGATGCCGGTGTATGTGCCGCGGGGGCGGGGCGGAGATGTGGAAGGGACGTACGGGCGGACGGCGCGGATGGTGCGTCTGTTTGAGCGGCGGCTGGGGGAGCCTTATCCGTGGGACCGGTATGCGCAGCTTGTCGTGCACAACTTCCTTGCGGGCGGCATGGAGAACACGAGCGCGACGACGATGTACGACACGGCGCTGATCGCGGCGGAGGATCTGGAGGACAACGACCTGGACAGCCTGATTGCGCACGAGCTGGCGCACCAGTGGTTCGGCGACCTTGTCACGACCAACTCGTGGGAGCACATCTGGCTCAACGAGGGCTTTGCGACGTACATGCAGGCGATCTGGTTCGAGGAGCGCGACGGCCGGGATGGGTATGAGGCCGAGGTCCTGCGGACGTTCGGCTCGGTGATGGGGGCGGACAGGGCGGCGGCACCCGCGGCCGTGGGGATGGCGAGCAAGGTCTACAGCAATCCCTGGGAGACGTTCCGGCGGGCGGCGAACCCTTACTCGAAGGGCGCCAGCATTCTGCACATGCTGCGGACCAAGCTCGGTGATCAGGTCTTCTTTGACTCCATCGCGGAGTACATCGATCTGCACAAGCACGCGACGGTCGAGACGCCGGATCTGCGGAAGGTGATGGAGGGCCGGAGCGGAGAGTCGCTGGAGCAGTTCTTCCATCAGTGGACGACGCGGCCGGGGATTCCGCGGCTGGATGTCGGGCTGGCCTGGGACGAGGCTGCGTCGTCGCTCTCCGTGACTGTCGATCAGACGCAGACCATCGATGGCGACAATCCGGCGTTTGAGTTCGGGCTGCCGCTGTTCATCGCGACCGACGACGCGGGCGGGAGCGTTGTTGAGACCGTGGAGGTGCGTGGGCGGACGGCGAGCCGGCAGATACCGCTGGGTGCGCGGCCGCGATTCGTGGCGATTGATCCGCGGCGGAGCGTGCTTGCGGAGGTGTCGCTGGGGCGATCGCTGCAGGAGGACCAGGCCGACCTGCTGGCCCAGATGAAGGAGGGGCCGACGCTCTTTGCGCGGGTGCAGGCGGCCCAGATTCTGGGGTCGATGGAGCGGACGCCCGTGACGACGGATGCGCTGCGCCGGCTGGCGAGCGAGGCCGGGGCTCACCAGGCGCTGTGCGTCGAGGCTGTGCGCTCGCTGGCGCGGCGGGGCGACTCGGCGGATGTGCGAGCGCTGGTCACGACCAGCATCGACCGGTGGGAGGTTCGGCAGGCGATCGTCGAGGCTCTGGCCACGGTGGCGCAGCGCGAGGAGATCAGGGCGAATCCGCAGGCGATGACCTCGATTGGTGAGCGGCTTGCGTGGGTCGCGGCGAACGACGAGAGCGTCCGGACGCGGGCGGCCGCGATCCGTGCGATCGGATCGCTGGGGCTGATCGAGCAGTCGCGCACGGTGGCGCGGGCGCTGACGCAGGAGTCGCAGCATGATCAGATCCGTCAGGCGGCGATCGTGGCGACGGCGGACCTTGCGGGTTCACGGGCGGCGGCGCTGATCATTCCGTTCACGCGGCAGGGGACGATCAGCCGGACGAGGCCGATCGCGATTGAGGCGCTGGCGCGTGTGGCTTCGCAGGATCGAGAGGCTGCGATGGCGGCGATGGCTGCGCAGGTCCGTGACCGCGACCTGCGCACGCGGCGGGCGGCGTGGAATGGGCTCGCGAGCGTCGCGAAGGCCTCTGACGCGGAGGTCGTTGCCCTGTTTGATGAGCTGATCGCCGAGTCGCGGGCGCCGGAGCTGACGGCGGAGCTTCGGTCGCTTCGGAGCGGGCTGGTGACGAGGTAGCGGCGCGGCGGCCTCGGCCGGGCTGGTGCGGCTGGTGCGGCTGCGAGGTGGGGGCCGGCCTGGGCTGGGCTGGAGTGGCCCGCGCGGGGTGCGGTCAGGCGGCGGCGCCTTCCTCGATGTCGGGGAGGTTGTCGAGATCGACCTGGGTGGTGGCGGCGATCTCTTCGGGGGTTGTGAGGCCGTTCAAGATCTTGATCTTGCCGTCCTGGACGAGCGACCGCATTCCGGCGAGGGTGGCGGCGCGGCGGAGGTCGGAGATGGGTGCGAGGTTGAAGGCGAGCTCGCGGAGGGCGGCGTTCATGAGCATCATCTCGAAGATGGCGCGGCGGCCGCGGTAGCCGGTGTTGGAGCAGTTGCCGCAGCCCTTGCCCTTCTTGAGGCGGCCTGCGGCTTCGTCGGGGGTGATGCCGACGAGGCGCATGATCTTGGGATCGACGGTGGAGGGATCGCGCGGGGCGTTGCACTCCTTGCAGTTCATACGGATCAGGCGCTGGGCCATGACGGCCTGGATCGAGCTGGCGACGAGGAAGGGCTTGACGCCGATGTCGATGAGTCGGGTGATGGCGCTGGGCGCGTCGTTGGTGTGGAGCGTCGAGAAGACGAGGTGGCCCGTCAGGGCGGCCTGGATGGCGATCTCGGCCACTTCCTTGTCGCGGATTTCGCCCACCAGGATGATGTTGGGCGCCTGACGGAGCATCGAGCGGAGGATGGCGGTGAAGCCGAGGCCGATGTGCTCGCGCACCTGGCACTGGTTGATGCCTTCGAAGTTGTATTCGACCGGGTCCTCGGCGGTGATGATCTTCTTGTCGGGCCGGTTGAGGACGTCGAGGGCGGAGTAGAGGGTGGTGGTCTTTCCGGAGCCCGTGGGGCCGGTGACGAGGAAGATGCCGTTGGGACGGCGGATGATCTTGTTGAAGACGGCGAGGTTGTCGGGCTCGAACCCGAGGTTGACGAGGCCGATACGGACGCTGTCGGGGCGGAGAATACGGAGGACGACCGACTCGCCGTGGTAGGCCGGGCAGGCGGAGACGCGGAAGTCGATGGAGGCGTCGTCCACCTGCAGCTTGATGCGGCCGTCCTGCGGGATGCGCTTCTCGGCGATGTTCATTCCGGCCATCAGCTTCATTCGGCTGATGAGCGCGTTCTGCATGCGCTTGGGGAGGTTGTCGCGCTCCATGCAGACGCCGTCGATGCGGTAGCGCAGGCGGACGCGGTCGGCCATGGGCTCGATGTGGATATCGCTCGTGCGCATGCGCACGGCCTCGGCGATGAGGCGGTTGCAGAGCTTGACGATGGGCGCGTCGGCCTCGTCCACGTCGATGGACTTGTCCATCGATTTGTCGACGCTCTTGTCGACGGACTTATCGACGGACTTGTCGATCGACTCGGTGACGAGCGACTCGCCCGCGCCGAACTTGCGGGCCGTGCCGGCGGCGGAGGCCTCGAGGTACTTCTTGATCTGCCCGCGGGAGGCGAGCTTCTGGTCGAGCTCCACCGACAGACGGAACCGGAGCATGTCGTACAGCTCGAGGTCCATCGGGTTGTGGATGATGATGGTGAGGCGGTTGCCAGTCTTGCTGACGGGGAGGATCTGGTGCTTCTTGATCAGGTCGTCGGGGATGAGCTTGAGGTCGACCTTGTCGGCGATGCCGTTCGCGGAGAGGTCGACGTACTCCATGCCGAACTGGTTGGCGAGGGCCTTGGCGATCTGCTCTTCCTTGGTGTGGCCGAGTTCGACCAGGACCTCGCCCATGCGCTTGCCGGCGGTCTTGGCCATCGTCGCGGCCTTATCGGCCTGCTCCTGCGTGACCGCACCCCAGCCAACCAGAATCTCGCCAAGCCTCTTGCGGGAACGTGCCATGCGTGGTCTTCACTCTGGGTAAGGATCCGACAGGAAAAACAACCTCGGCGCCCCGGCGCCGGGCCTCGACGATCGCTCTGCTGGGGGAACGCCGGCGCGATCGTGCGACGTCGCTCCACCCTCCGAGGGTATGGTACCGTCCGGACAGAAGAACGCCCAGCCCGGGGCAGCCCGGAATCCCGGCGTCGGGCGCGGCATCCAAGGGCCGAGGTCCGGACCGCGCTGGACCGATCGTGAGTTCAGGCAGACGACAGGCAGAATGATGACCCAGCACCACGCCGCCCGGATCCTGATCACTGCGGGGCCGACGCACGAGCCGATCGACTCGGTGCGGTTCATCGGCAACCGCTCGTCGGGGAAGCTGGGGTGCGCGCTGGCGGACGAGGCGGCCCGGCGCGGGCACCCGACGACGCTGCTCCTGGGTCCGTGTTGTGCACGCCCGACAGAGGCGGGGGTGAGCGTGCGGCGGTTTACTTCGTGTGCTGATCTTTCGGGGCTGCTGGGGTCGGAGGCGCCTGCGGCCGACATTGTCGTGATGGCGGCGGCGGTTGCGGACTACAGGCCCGCGCCGCCCGAGGCGGGCAAACCACTTACCAAGATCCGGCGCACGGACGCGGGCCTGACGCTCAGGCTCGAGCCGACGCCTGACCTGCTTGCGGGACTTGGCGCGAGTCGGCGTGGGTCGCAACTGCTGATCGGGTTTGCGCTGGAGCCGGCGGCGGGGCTGGCGGAGGCGGCCAGAGCCAAGATGATGCGGAAGCAAGTCGGGATGATCGTGGCGAACCCGCTGGAGACGATGGAGAGCGACGGCATCGATGCGATGGTTCTCTGGGCGGGTGGACGAACGGAAGCGTTGGGGGTGATGCCCAAGGATCGCTTCGCCGCGTGGCTGGTGGAGGCGGCGGTGGAGACTTGGCGGGGCGGCAGCGCGGCGGGCGCGTGATGAGGACCGGCGAGGGTCTGCTGTGTGGCGTGCGTGCCGCGGACGTACCATGCGAACACATGAAGCCTCGCAACGACGGCGGCAAGCCGCGCAAACGCCCTGCACCATCTAGAACCTCGACCGGATCATCGACCGGATCATCGAGACCTTCCGGCCCCTCACGAGGCGGGGCGATGCGTTCGGCGCGGCCCGGGCGAGGACCGATTGGGCCGCGTGTCCAGCGTGAGGAGGGGGCGATGCCGCCGCGGGCGGGGGGGCTGCGCCCTCAGGCCGAGCGTGAGACGCCGTTTACGGAGCCCACTGGGCGGGAGCGATTTCTGCCGGGGGGCATCCGCATCGTGCACGAGGATGCGGAGGTCATGGTGGTGGACAAGCCCCACGGCCTGCCGACGGTGAGCCCGCCGGATCAGGAAGTCGACTGCGTGTTCACGGAGGTGAAGCGGCACGTCCGTGATCAGGTGAAGCGTCGCGGCACCCGGGTGTGGGTCATCCATCGCCTTGATAAGGAGGCTTCGGGGTTGCTGGTCTTTGCGAAGACCGAGCGGGCGTTTCACTGGCTCAAGGAAGAGTTCCGGGCGAAGCGGGTGCATCGCCTCTACTCCGCGGTTGTTGAGGGGCAGATGGCCGAGGTTCAGGAGGAGGAGCCAACGCCCGAGGGGCAGCAGCCCAGGCCCGCGAAGGTCAAGCAGCCACCGATGGGGACGATCCAGTCGTTCCTCTTTGAGGATGACCGGGGGCTGGTCAAGAGCGTGGCGAAGCCGTCGGCGGCGCAGCGCGGCCCGAGGCGGGGCGTCTCGGGCGAAGAGGAGGAGCTTGGCGGTGCCGCGAAGCTTGCCGTGACGCACTGGAAGGTGCAGCAGGCGGGCCATGGGCGGACGTTGCTGCAGGTGCGGCTTGAGACCGGGCGGAAGCACCAGATCCGTGTGCACCTTTCGGAGATGGGGTTCCCGATCGTCGGCGACCGTCGCTACAACGCGAAGACGGACCCGATCGGGCGTCTGTGTCTGCATGCTTTCGAGCTTGGGTTCACGCATGCGACGACGGGGAAGTCGCTGCGGTTCCGGAGCACGACGCCTGGCTCTTTCTTTGGGCTTGTGGGGGAGGAAGAGGCCACGGCGGCGCGGCCGCGCGATGTGC
>CAZBXF010000072.1:0-8275 GCA_964495635.1 uncultured Phycisphaeraceae bacterium | reverse complement strand
CTGGCGGACCTCGCGAGCGGGCCTGACGGGAGTAACACCACCCCCACCTCCCTTACCACACCTGTCACACCTGTCACACCTGTCACGCCGGTCACGTCGGTCACCTCGGCCACGTCGGTCACGCCGATGAGCGGCGCGAAGGGGGCCGCGCGTGAGAAGCCGGTTCGTGCGGCTGCGGAGGCTGCGACATCGTGGGAGCATGTTGCCGCGTGGTATGACGAGCTGATTGAGGACCGGGGCAGCGACCACCATGAGAAGATCATCCTGCCCGGGACGCTGCGGCTGCTGGGGGAGCCGTCGGGGATGCGGATCTTGGATGTGGCGTGCGGGCAGGGCGTTCTGTGCCGCGCTGCGGCGAGGCTGGGTGCCGCGACCGTGGGGGTCGATGCGTCTCCGAGCCTGATTGACTCTGCGAAGCGGCTGTCGGCTTCGCCGCCGGCTGGCATCCCGGAGCCGACGTTCCATGTGGGTGATGCGCGGAACCTGGGCGTGCTGGGGCTTGGCGGGGAGTTTGATGCGGCGTGCTGCGTCATGGCGCTGATGAACATCGAGCCTCTGGCTCCGGTGCTTGATGGCGTTGCGTCGCTCCTGCGGCATGGGGCTCCGTTCGTGGCTGTGATCCTGCATCCGGCCTTTCGTTCGCCGGGGCAGACGGCGTGGGGCTGGGCGGCGCCCGACGCGAGCTCGGCTCGGGGGGCGAACGGGGTTCAGTTCCGACGCGTGGACGGGTATCTCTCACCGGGCGTGAGCGAGATCGTCATGAACCCGGGGGCGGTTGCGCGCGGCGGCCAGCCTGTGACCACGCTGACCTATCACCGACCGATCCAGACCTATGTCCGGGCGCTGGCGGACGCGGGGCTGCTCGTCGATGCGATCGAGGAGTGGCCTAGCCTCCGTCAGAGCCAGCCCGGACCTCGGGCCCAGGCGGAGAACCGTGCCCGGCGTGAGATACCGATGTTCCTTGCAATCCGCACGCTCAACGCGCGAGGATGATCACCGATGGCCGACACACCCGATTCGTTTGCTCGGGGGGAGTTCCGTGACGCGTTGCTGAGGCTGCTTCGCGCCAGCACCGTCCTCATCCAGACCGATCCGGAGCTGCGTGACGCCATCGCAGGGCTTGCTGCGGCGGTGACGACGGCGGCGCCGGTGACTTCGGGCGCGGCGAGCGGCCAGAGCCCGGCGGGATCGGCGGCTGGCCGGGCGGAGGCGGCGGCGCAGGGGGCGGCGAGCGGCGCGGGAAACGCTGCGGCTTCGGCTGGTTCTCCTGGAGCTGTGGCGACTGGGTCGTCTGGCTTGCCTGGCACTTCTGGCACTTCTGGCACGTCTGGCACGGGCATCGCGGTGCCGCGTCCTGCGGCTGTTGTGGGGCCGCGGCTTCTGCAGGAGGTGAAGATCGGCGATGCGCGGGTGATGATCGAGACGCAGGGGGGTGTTGTGCGCTCGCTGATCCCGCAGCCCGAGCCCGAGCCATTCGCGCCGGCGGCGGGACCGGCGGTGCAAGGCGGCGCGGCGAACGAGCCGGATCAGTCGTGGATCGGGCAGCTTCCGGCGCTTGGGCCGATTGCGGCGCGGGTGCGACTGAAGGCTCAGGCCCTGCGCGAGGCGAGCGCGATCCGGCGGCACGCGCTGCGTGCGGAGTGGATCGCGCTTGCCGCGGACGAGCCTCCGACTGCGGCGGATGAGCTTGCGTTCGATGGCGCGACGCCGGTCTCGGCGGAGGACGCGGATGCGCTCGAGGCGATGGCGGTTGCGTGTGATCTGGGGACGCTGCTCCGTGAGCGGGGCCAGCTGCATCCCGGCCCGCACCTGGCCGAGACTTTTCAGGCCATGGCGCACGCGCAGTCGGCCGTGCGTTCGCTGGCGCGGCGGGCGGCGTCGGAGTTTGAGCGGCAGCGGACGGACTCGGATCAGGTGGCGTTCTTTCAGTGGATGCGGACCGCGGTTGCGCCCGAGCACTGTGCGACGTTCATCCGCGACTACTTCCGCCTTGACCACCTTGCTCCGTCGTCGGACGGGCCTGAGGTTCTTCGGCGGCTGCGCGAGCTCGAGGCCCGCTGGCATGCGCGGCTTGACGCCGAGCGGGATGCGCGCAAGTCGCGCGACAAGGTGCGGGACAAGTGCAAGAACCTGGCGCGGAAGGATGATGCCGAGCGGGAGGTCGAGTGCCGCCTGATCGAGGAGAATCTGGGGCGTCTTGCGTCGCTGGGGCAGAACCTGCTGGCTCCGCCGATCATCGACTATGTGCGGAACGCGCTGCCGCACATTCCGGCGGCGGCCAGGACGCTGCCGCACATCGCCCAGATCCTGGGCGCGCTGGCGCAGCCGGAGGCTGAGGCGGCGGACGAGCTGCCGCAGGCGGCGACGCCTGATGTGCTGCGTCTGAGGGAGGAGCTCAGGTCGCGCGGCATCCGGCGGGTTGTGATTGCGGGCGGTGAGTTCAAGCCGCTGAAGCGCGACGCGGTGCTGGCGCTGCTCGGCGTTGACGACGTCGTTTGGGTCGAGGTGGAGCGGACCAAGTCCAACTCCGGCCTGGATGGGCGTGTGAGGGCGGCACACCCGGACATGGTGCTGTCGACGCGATGGATGAGCCATCCGGATGAGGCGAAGGTCACCGAGGCGGCCCGAGAACTGGGCGTTCCGCTCATCCGGCTGATGTCCGAGGGCGCGCTGGGGGGCGGCCCGCTCACCAAGACGATCCTTGATCACTTTGCCGCGAGCGAGGCGCGGGCGAAGTAGCCCTGGGGCCCGCTCACGGAGCCCTGACGTGCCGGGCCGCCGGCACGATGGCGGCGTGACGCGATGATCGCTGTCTTCTTCCCCTTGACACGGCACCGGCAGATGCGACACTCGGCCGTGCTTCGCGCATTTGCCATGCTCATCCTTCTCGCGCCGGCGGCGTGTGCGCAGCCTGCGCCGCTGGCGGCGGACCTGCTCGGGACGGCCCCGCTTCCGGCGTCGACGCAGGACCAGGCGGGCCAGCCGGTCACGATCACGGGCCTTTCGGGCATCACGTGGCTGGGCCCTTCGCCGGGCGTCGGCGAGGTCGCGCAGACTGACGACTATGTCGCCGTCATGGACAACTCCGGCGTGCTGGTGCGACTTCGTGTGACCATCGCGACCGGCGGGACGGCCATCCAGGAGGTTCGGGTGCTCGGCGCTGTCCGCTTCGACCAGGTGCGCGACTGGGAGGCGATTGCTCCGGGTCCGCGGGCGGGGACGGTGCTGCTTGCGGAGGAGGGGACGCCGTCGGTGGCGCTGCTGGATCCAGCGACCGGTCAGATCGCGTGGTCGGCGCCGGCGCCGCCGCCGTTTCAGAACAGGCGGGCCAACCGAGGGTTCGAGTCGCTGGCGTCCAGCCCGGCTTCCGGCATCGCGTGGGCGGCCAACGAGGAGGCGCTGACCACGGATGGGCCGGCGGCGTCACCCAGCGGCACGACTGTGGTGCGCCTTGTGCGGTGGCGGGTGAGCCCGGCCGGTGCCCGGCCTGACCGTCAGCACGCGTATGTCGTTGACCGGATGCCGGGCCCGACGGTGCCGGGCGGGAGCAGCGGGCTTGCCGAGCTTGTGCTGCTGGCGGACGGGCGGCTGCTTGCGCTGGAGCGATCGCTGTCGCTCACACCCGGGCTCTTTCGGAGCAAGCTCTACGAGGTCAACCTCGACGGGGCGACGAACGTCGCGCGTTTCGGCACGCTCGCAGGAGCCAGCTACACCGCTGCGTCCAAGCGTCTGCTGTGGGAGGGCTCCGTCCAGAACCTCGAGGGGCTGTGCGCGGGACCCCGGCTGCGGGACGGGCGGACCCTGCTGGTGGGCGTTGTTGACGATGGGGATCCTGTCAGCGTGAACACCCTCGTCGTGCTCACGCTGCGGGGTGTGGGCCCGGGCCAAACCAGTGCGGTTCGGGCCACGTCCGACTGATGCACGCGCTAAACTATGGGCGTTCTTTGAGGGTCTCGTCCGCAACCCAGCCCGGCCCGCCGTTTGGTGCGTTTGCAGCCCATCGGCGGAGGGGACGGGAGCGGGGTGCGCCCGTTGTCGTTCGCGTCCGGATCAATCGCCTCCTCCCGCTTTAGCTGACCCTCTCTCTGACCCATCTGCCCTCCCCCCCCTCCCCTCCTCCCCCCCTCCTCGCTCGCCTCTCCCCTCCCTCCTCCCCCACACCGCCCGCGGAGGTTTCATGACAGGACTGCCCGCCTTGATCTCCTCCACAAGCCTCATTCTCCGCATGCCCGACGAGCCCGTGGCGGGAACGCCGGAGGTGCCGCCGGAGGCGGCGCAGACCGGGCGCGTGCTGGAGCAGGACATCCAGCGTGAGCTGAAGGACTCGTACCTCACGTATGCGATGAGCACGATCATGGACCGGGCGCTGCCCGATGTGCGTGACGGGCTCAAGCCGAGCCAGCGCCGCATCCTGTGGGCGATGAACGATCTGAATCTGCGTCCGGGTCGGAAGCACAGCAAGTGCGCGAAGATCGTCGGCGAGACGATGGGTAACTACCACCCGCACGGGGACGGCGCGCTGTATGCGACGCTGGTGGGCATGGCGCAGCTCTGGCGGATCCGGACGCCGATGATCGATCCGCAGGGCAACTTCGGATCGATCGAGGGTGATCCTCCGGCGGCGATGAGGTACACGGAGGCGCGGATGGCTCCCGCCGCGGCGGACATGCTGCAGGATGTGGAGAGCGAGACGGTTGACTTCCAGCCGAACTACGACGACACGCGGCAGGAGCCGATGGTCCTGCCGGCCAAGTTTCCCAATCTGCTGATCAACGGCGGGGTTGGCATCGCGGTGGGGATGGCGACGAGTCTTCCGCCGCAGAATCCGACCGAGGTCTTTGACAGCATCATCCGGGTGATCGACGCGCGGCTCGAGGGGCGTGATGCGCCGGGCATCGAAGAGCTCATGCGTGATGTCGTCGGTCCCGACGGGAAGGTGATCCGGTATGGGATCAAGGGGCCGGACTTTCCGACCGGCGGCGTCGTTCACGGCAAGCGTGGCATCATCGAGTCATTCCTCACCGGGCGGGGCAAGGTCATGCTCCGGGGCACCACGCACGTCGAGGAGCTCTCGAAGGACCGGCAGTCGCTGGTGATCGACGAGATCCCGTACATGCTGAGCCAGAACGGGCTGGTTGAGTGGATCGTCGATGCGGTGAAGGAAGAGAAGGTGACGGAGGTCTCGGACGTCCGGAACGAGAGCGGTCGCGACATGCCGACGCGGATCGTTCTGGACCTCAAGAAGGGGGCGGACCCTCGGGTTGTTGAGAAGCAGCTGTTCGAGTTCACGCCGCTGCAGCAGACGTTCTCGATCATCAACCTGGCGCTGGTGAATCGCCAGCCGCGCACGCTGTCGCTGATTGAGATGGTGGACTGCTACCTGGACCACCGGGCGGATGTGATCCGTCGGCGGACGGCCTTCCTTTTGCGGGAGGCGAAGAAGCGGGCCCACGTTCTGGAGGGCATGATCCACGCGGTGTGCGACATCGACGAGGTGATCCGCGAGATCCGGGCGAGCGCGACGCGTGAGGAGGCGATCAACCGGCTCATGGCGCGGCGGTTCCGGCTGCCTTCGAGCACGCCGCAGTACATGGAACTTCCGGAGGGGTTCCGGAGGCGGATTGCGCTTGCCGAGGCGGCGGGCGGCTCGATCCTGACGCGGGTGCAGGCGGAGACGATCGGCGGCATGCGGCTGATCCAGCTTGTGGGCCTCGAGATCGACAAGCTGATCGCGGAGTATCGGCAGGTGTCGGAGCAGATCGCGGACTACGAGTCGATCCTGGCCGAGCCCCGGCGAGTCCTGGGGATCGTCCGCGCGGACCTCGAGGAGATGCGGGTGCGCTTCGCGCGGCCCCGGAAGACGGCGATCGAGGACGCCGGCGCGGATGTGTCCATTGCCGATCTCATTCCGGTCACGGACGTTGCGGTCACGATCAGCCATCAGGGGTATGTCAAGCGGGTTCCGCTCGAGACGTACCGGCAGCAGGGGCGCGGCGGCAAGGGCATCCGGGCGGGCGAGTCGCGCGATGAGGACTTCATCGAGCATGTCTTCGTTGCGAGCACGCACGACGACCTGATGTGCTTCACGAACACGGGGCGCGTGTTCAAGATGAAGGTCTATGAGATTCCGGAGATGTCGCGCACGAGCCTTGGGCGGGCCATCATCAACCTGATCGAGATGAAGCCCGGCGAACGCACGTGCGCGTATCTGGCGATCAAGAACTTCGAGCAGGGCGGGCACTGCCTCACGTTTGTGAGCCGCCAGGGCATCGTGAAGCGCACGTTCCTGAAGGCGTATGCGAACGTCGGGCGGTCGGGCCTGATCGCGGTGGGCCTGAAGGAGGGTGACTCGCTGCTTGACGTCTGCCTCACGGGCGGCTCGGACGACCTGCTGCTGGCGACGGCGGGAGGCATGTCGATCCGGTTTGCGGAGGAGGACGCGCGAGAGATGGGGCGTTCTGCCGCGGGCGTCAAGGGGATCGAGCTTGAGGAGGGGGACAGCGTCATCGGCGCGGTGGTGGTGCCGATGACCACGGTGATGGTGCAGGGTGCCGAGCAGCGCGTGACGAAGGATCCGGGGCTGTGCCTGCTCACGATCACCGAGAAGGGGCTTGGCAAGCGGACTCCGATCGACGAGTACCGGGTGCAGCCTGAGGGCGCTCCGGCGTACAGCCAGAGCCGCGGCGGCAAGGGGCGTGCGGACATCAAGATCACCGACAAGGGCGGCCGGAGTGTTGCGGCGCTGGGGGTGCAGAGCACCGACGACGTCGTCGTGATTACGAAGGGCGGGCAGCTGGTGCGGATGCCGGCGCTGGAGATCCGCGAGTGCGGCCGCTCGACGCAGGGCGTGCGGGTTGCGTCGCTGAACGAGGGTGACCGGGTCGTTTCCGCGGCACGCGTGCCCAACCTTGATGGCGCGGCTGCTGGTACGCTACCGGGGCCGGAGGCTTCGTCCGGTCAAGCAGGAACCATCCCGGGCCAGGCCCCGGCAACAGACTCAGGCTCGGAGGCAGACCATGGCGCGTGAATGGGACAAAGGGATCGTCATCAGCGAGCTTTCGGATGAGCCCGCGCTGTCGGAAGAGATCACGGCGCTCATCGACCGCATCAAGGCGGCGAAGAAGGCACCGCACGTGGTGCTGAACTTCGCGCAGGTGACGTACGTCAACAGCTCGAACCTTGCTCAGCTGCTGCGTGTTCGGAAGGTGCTTGCGGAGCAGGGCAAGACGCTCAAGATCTGCAGCCTTTCGGACCAGGTGTGGAGCGTGTTCCTCGTCACCGGGCTTGACAAGGTCTTCCGTTTCGCACCGGATCCGATGACGGCCCTGGCGGGCCTTCAGATCGAGGACGCCGACCGCACGGGCGGCTGAACCGCTGGACTGACTTCAGGGCCCGACCTCGCTGCCACCACCATGCCGCACCCCGTCATCGAACTCCGATCCGTCCGCAAGACGTACTACAAGCCCGATGGCTCCGTGATGGTCGAGGCGCTCAAGGGCGTCGAGGCGACCATCGAGCTTGGGGACTATGTCGCCATCATGGGGGCGAGCGGCTCGGGCAAGAGCACGCTCATGAACGTGCTGGGCTGCCTGGACCGCCCCACCGCGGGCGAGTATCTGCTGGATGGGCGGGACGTCGCGAAGATGCCCGACGAGGAGCTCTCGGCGTACCGGGGACGGAAGATCGGGTTCGTCTTTCAGGCGTTCAACCTGATTCCCGAGCTCACGATCGAGGAGAATGTCAGCCAGCCGCTGTTCTATCAGAGCGTGCCGAAGCGCGACCGCATCGCGCGTGCGACGACGATGCTCGGCATGGTGGGGCTGGGTGACCGCCTTGGGCACCGCCCTCGCGAGCTTTCGGGCGGTCAGCAGCAGCGCGTGGCGATTGCGCGGGCGCTTGTGACGAAGCCGGTCGTGCTGATGGCGGACGAGCCCACGGGCAACCTGGATTCCACGACGGGCAAGGCGATTCTCGAGATGTTCGACCGCCTGAATGCGGAGGGGATGACGATCCTGATGGTGACGCACGATGAGTCGGTGGCGGACCGGTGCAAGCGTGTGATCCGCCTCAAGGACGGCGTGGTCTCCACGGACAGTCGGCGCGTGCCGATCGGGCCGGCGGGCGTGCAGGCTGCGGCCGCGCTCACGGCGTGAGGGGCTGGACGGGGCGGGGCAACGCGACGTGTTTGTGCGGCGTGGTTACGCGACGAGGCGCTGGCCATCGGCCCCGCGGCGGGCGGGGGTGATGCAGAGCGCTGTCACGTCGTCGGCCTGGT
>CAZBXF010000071.1:0-15446 GCA_964495635.1 uncultured Phycisphaeraceae bacterium | reverse complement strand
GGTGCTTCGTCCACCAGAGCGGGCAGACCAGCAGAAGTGGCGACGCGGCGGAGTCCGCTCAGCACCACCCCGCCCGATCCGGCGTCGCTACCCTTCGTCCTCGATCGCCGCGACCTCGCGGCAAAGCACCACCGAAGGAGACTGCGCGATGGCCGAAGCTTCTGGGCTGGAGTTCGCCGGGTTTGAGATCGTGAAGGCCGACCCCGCCCGCGCCTTCGCCTTCCTCGTCAATCCCGACGCCCTCAAGGGGTGCATCCCCGACCTCGTGTCCGCCGAGAAAGTGAACGACTCGACCCTCAAGGGCGTCGTCAAGCCCGGCTTCTCCTTCATCCGCAGCACCCTCAAGTTCACGATGGAGATCACCCAGACCGTCCCCGGCAAGGAGGCCGTCATGAAGACCGTCTCCACCGGCATCGGCATGACCATGGCCGTGACCTCGACCATGAAGGTCACGCCCGAGGGGACGGGCTCGCGCATCGACTGGGCCGCGGCCGTCACGGAACGCAAGGGCCTCGTCGCCGCAGCGCCCGTCGGCCTCCTCAAGGGCGCGGCGGACACCACCGTCCGCGAAAGCTGGGGACGCATCAAGGCCGCGCTCGACGTCTGAAGTCGACGCCTCCACCCCCGAAGCACCCCTACTCGCGCGACCCAGCCGATGTGGACGACGACGCTGCCGCAGTGCGCGGCGGCACCGGGTCATAGCCGTGCCCGCCGAACGGATTGCACCGCAGGATCCGCCACACCGTCAGACGCGTGCCCACGACCGGCCCATGCGTGCGATACGCCTCCAGCCCATACCACGAGCACGTCGGCCAGAAGCGGCACGCCCGCCCGATCACCGGCGAGAGCGTGAACTGGTACAGCTTGATCACCGCGATGAACGGCGCATTCCCGATCCGCATCCACAGCGGCAGGATCGGCAGCGCCGGGCCATCCGGGCCAGACACGCGATTCTCATGCTCAGAATGGTCGCAGCCGCGCCTCACGCTTCAGCGTCCTTCCGCTCGGGTGTCCGTTCACGCGCCCGGCGCTTCTCCCACTCCCGGTGGCTCTCCGAAGCCAGCGACAGCAGCAGCCCGCACAACCGCGGGAGCGCAGGCACGTCCGGTCCACGCAGCGCCACGATGAAGTCATACCCGCCGCCCCCATGCATCGGCAGGTCGTGCTGCGTCAGCCGAAACGCCTCACGAACAAGACGCTTGCAGCGGTTGCGCACGACCGCATTGCCGAGCGAACGCCCGATCGAGAGCCCCAGTCGCGCATGCGGCTTGCTGTTGGGCATCGAGAAGAGCAGCATCGGCGGGCCGACCTTCTTCATCTTCGCGCCGTACACCGCGTCAAACTCGGTGTTGTGCGTCAGACGCATCCGGGCCGGGAACGTGTGCCTGGCCAGCGGGCGAGGTGGCGGCGGGTTGTGCCCGGGATTCGACATCACTCCCAAGCGTATGGGGTGGCCCGCGCGATACGCTCCCGCCATGACGCCGATGAGCCTGCTCGCGATGACGCTGCTTTGCACCGGAGCCACGCCGATGGCCCACGCCACCGACCCATCACGGCACGCGCCGCACGCGCCCAATGCGGTGCCCCGGTCCGTCCCGATCTCTTCCGGTCTGGGCCTCGCCGATGTTCATGCGCCGGCCCCCGCCGACGCACGCTCGGTCACGGTGCAGCTCGAGGGTGGCGCGACGATCCCGATGACCCGCGTCTCCGAGGGTTCCTGGTCCACGCGCCTGCGGCTCGGGCCCGACGCGCCCGACTCCTTCCGCATCCTGACCACCGGCGCAAGCGGCGTCACCACCGAGGCCGGCCCCTTCCCGCTGAACACCACGCCCGACTTCGAGACGCCCGACTGGGCCAAGGGCGCCGTCTGGTACCAGGTCTTCCCGGAGCGTTTCAGGAACGGCAATCCCGCCAACGATCCCAACGGCTCCGGCGTCTTCATGGCCCCCTGGACCACCGACTGGTACAAAGTGCTGCCGGGAGAGCTCGAGGCCTGGGAGAAACGCCGCGCGATGAACCCCGACACACGCCAGCGCGGCGGGGGCGACCTGCACAAGGTCATCTTCGACCGGCGCTACGGCGGCGATCTCCAGGGTGTGCAGCAGAAGATGGGCGAGCTCGCCGACCTTGGCATCACCGCCATCTATCTCAACCCCATCTTCCAGGCCCGCAGCCTCCACAAGTACGACGCCAGCGACTTCCGCCACATCGACGAGGCACTCGGCAACACGACCACGCCCAGCCAGCCCATCGACGCGGGCTACTACCGCCCGCCAGCAGGCGAGACGGAAGATCCCTCGACCTGGACCTGGACGCAGGCCGACCGCTACTTCGTGGATGAGTTCCTTCCCGCCGCAAAGTCGAGCAAGCTCCGCGTCGTGCTCGATGGCGTCTGGAATCACGTGGGCTTCGAGCACTGGGCCTTCGCCGACCTCAAGAAGCGCGGCAAGGCGTCCCCATACGCACCCTGGTTCATCGCCGAGTTTGGGAGCGACGGCAAGCTCGAAAGCTGGTCCGGCTGGGAGCGGAAGAACGGCTATCTCCCGGAGTTCAGGCAGGTGCTCGGCGAAGGGCGCGACTGGGACAAGACGGTCGAGAAGGGCGATCTCAACGCCGGCGCGAAGAAGCACGTCTTCGACGTGACCCGGCGCTGGATGGATCCTGATGGCGATGGCAACCCGCGCGACGGCATCGACGGCTGGCGCCTCGATGTCGCAGGAGAAGTGGGGGACCGCTTCTGGAAGTCCTGGCGCGAGCACGTTCGCACCATCAACCCCGAGGCGATCACGATCGCCGAGATCTGGAGCAAGGCCAAGGGCCTGACCGACGCCAACATCTTCGACACGCAGATGCACTACCCGTTCGCGTACCCCGTGCTCGCCTGGCTCAACAACGCCGAGCTCGAGCGGCCCAGGCCAGACGCAGACGGCAAGCTCGCAACCACGCCCGTCTCGAGCAAACAGCTCGCGGAACGCCTCGAAGAGGCCTTCGCCAGCGATCCGGCCCAGACGCAGCTCGTGCACCAGAACCTCTTCGCAAGCCACGACACGGACCGCTACGTGAACATGCTCTGGAATCCAGGCCGCGGCTACAACCAAGACAACCGGCTGCAGAACCGCGACGAACACCCGCGCGAAAAGGACGCAACGTACGTGCCGTACAACGCGGGAAGGCCGCCGCACGAGGTGTACCAGCGATCGCTGCTGGGCGTGGCGATCCAGTCAACGTACATCGGCGCGCCGATGATCTTCTACGGCGATGAGTACGGCATGTGGGGCGCGAACGATCCAACATGCCGCAAGCCGCTCCCATGGGAAGACACCGGCGCGAACGAGGACGCGCGCATGAAGCCCGATGCCGACCTGCGCACGCGCTACCGCGCGTGGCTGCGCCTGCGCCAGGATCCACAGATCGGCGACACGCTCCGCTTCGGCAGCGTGCGACACCTCGACACCGCAAACGCGGACGTCTTCGCCTTCGAGCGTGAGCTCATGGGCCAGCGGGTCATCGTGGTCGTGAACCGAGGCACGAAGGCGTTCGACGCGGCACCCTGGCTCGCGTCGGTCACGGGCCCGGGCGAGACGACGTGGCGTGGCTCTCCCGACGGCGTCCAGCGGAGCGGGATCATCGTCGATGGGCTCTTTGCCCGCTGGTTCGTCAACGTGGCAAAATAGGGCCGATCACGGCCGCGATGGCGCCGCCTGCCGATACACCTCTTCCAGCCGCGCCACCATCACCTCCGCATCGAACATCTCAGCGCACATCGCCCGCCCGCGCTGCCCCATCGCCGCGCGGGCCTCAGGGTGGTCGCGCATCCACAGCACCGCCTCGCGCAGTCCATCGCGATCACCGACCGTGACGAGCCGGCCCGTGCCGCGCTCCGCCTCCTTCATCACATCGATGCACGCCTCGCGCGTTCCGTCGCAGTCGTACGCGACGACAGGCACCCCGCACAGCAGCGCCTGCGGCACAGTGCGTGGCAATCCCTCGCGATAGCTCGGATGCGCCAGCACGTCCATCGCGCGCATCATGCTCGGAATCCGCTCCGGCGGCAACAGTCCCGTCACAACGATCTGTGCCGCGCCGACGGGCTTCGCCTCATCACGCGGCGTCTCCCGCGCCTCGCGCACGGCAAGCCCCATCCCGCGCGCGCGCGACAGCAGCCCTTCCTTCAGCCATCCATCGCCAACCCACAGCAGCTTCAGGCGCGGGTCTTCTCGCAGCGCCCCGCCGAGCGCATCGAGCAGGTCGTCGTGCCCCTTGTGCTGCGCAAGGCGCGCGACAGTCCCCACGACGAAGTCATCGTGCGAGAATCCAAGCACGCCGCGCACCGCGTCGCGCGTCTCGCCCGGCGCAGCGCTCAGAAAGGGCGCGGTCTCCATCCCCGACCGCACGGTCGTGTAGAGCCCGGGAGTTCCGATGCCGCGCGAGAGAAACTCGGCGGTCATCGCATCGGCGACCGACACGATCCGGTGGCAGCGCGATGCTGCAAAGCGCTCAGCAACCGTGTACGCAAAGTTCGAGACCCGCACCTTCGCGCGCCCGATCGCTCCGGCCTCACCCGCCGTGGGAACCGGCATGAAGGGCGGCCCATGGATCGTGTGGATGATCGCCGCGCTGGTGCGGAGTTCCTTCCACGCCGCCCAGCGGCCAAGAACGCCGGCCTTGCTGCTGTGCGTGTGCACCACGCCAGGCGCGATCCGCTTCATGAGCGGGCGCAGCTCGTTGTGGAAGCACATGTGGTCGTAGTACGGGTGCACCTCGCGCACCATCCGCGGCAGGACATGCGTCGTGATCGGATAGACCGCCTCACCCGCCGGCCGGACGCACGCCGCGCTGCCAACGGCCCGGACACGCTCGCCGCCTCGCACGCATCGCGCGTTGAAGGCCTCGACACGCGCCAGCAGCGAACCCTCCGGCCCATAGATCGGCCCAAACGCGAGATGCACCTCATGCCCAAGGCGCGCCTGCCCCTCGCACGACAGCAGCGTGTTCTCCTGCGAGCCGCCCAGGATCAGGCGTGTGGAGATGTGGAGGATGCGCATGGGTCAGCAGTCTATTGCGACGGCGTCGCCGATGCGCCCGCCGCGGCCTTCGCCCTGCCGCACTCGGGGCAGACCGACTGGCCGCCGCTGAGGTCATAGCCGCAGGCGGGGCACGTGCTCGGCGATGCGGTGCTTCTCGCTCGTGACCGCGCAGTCCAGAGGATCGCGACAAGCGCGGCCGAGAGGATCACGAAGTACCAAGAAGGAACCAAGATGCACGACCCGCCGACAAAGATGTGCGATATGAAGCTAGGCAGCATGGGCCAAGCGAAGTTCGGGGTGGCGTCTGCCCAGAAGGAAGCGGTCCCTGACGGCGAGTACGGCAGGTAGATGCACACTTGTCCGCCAGTCAGATCAACTACCAACATTCCGCCAACCGCAGCGAATCCAACCCTGAACCAGCTCCCCACCATCATCATCACCGACATCACCAGCAACACCACCGAAGGCACAAAGAGCCGCCTCATCGCGCACCTCCCCCGCCGACTCAACCGCCGTACTTGATCCACTCCAGGCACAGCCCCGTCGGAGGCAGCGTCGGCCCCGCGAGCCTTCGATCTCCACTCGCAAGCGCGCCTCGCACCTCATCCAGCGTCTTCCGCCCGCGCCCAACCTCGACCAGCGTGCCCCCGATGATGCGGACCATGTTCCAGAGGAAGCCGCTTCCGATGACTTCGATGCGCACGCGCCGCGTCCCCTCACACTCGCCCGGCCCCTCGGTGACGCCGCAGGCGAAGATCGTCCGCACCGTCGTGAGCCGTCCGTGCCCCGCCGCCGCGAACCCCGCGAAGTCATGCTCACCCACGAGCAGCGCCGCCGCCTCGTTCATCCGCCCCACGTCCAGCGCACTGAAGAGCTGGTGCACATACCGGCGCGACCACAGCGCCCGCCGAGCCTCACCCACCGGTGGCGGCGGCGCCACATGCAGCGTGTACGAGTACGCCTTCGACGTCGCACCCTTGATCGGATTGAACTCCGCGTCCGTCACCTCGCACGCCAGCACCTGCACATCATCCGGCAGCCGGCTGTTGATGGCCCGCATGAGCCGCTCCGGCCCGCGCGACACCGGCCACCCCACGCCGCGCAGGGCCGGCGCCCTCGGTACCTCTCTGGGTGGCCCGGCGGTCCCCGCCGGTTCTTGAGTGGTTTGTGGCTCGGGTGGTGTGCCGGTCCCCGGCACCTCTTCGCTCCCTGAGACCTGCCCCGGCTCAATCGCCCCGGCCTCTGCCGGAGGTTCATCCCCCGAGCACGAGAACGAAACCACCTGCCCCCTCGCATGCACGCCCGAGTCCGTGCGGCTCGCGCCCACCACCTGCACCATCTCCCGCACCGTCTCCCGCACCGCCCGCTGCACCACATCCTGCACCGTCCGCAGCACCATCACGCCATCCTCGCGCGCAACCGCATCCGAAGGCAGCAGCGGCATCCCCTCGCGCACCGCCATCTCCTGGCATTGCCAGCCATGGAAGTCCGTCCCGTCATACGCGATGGTCAGCTTGTAGCGGGGCACGTCGGAGGATAGCGGAAACCTCACGCGGCGTGCCATCGCCTTCGTGGCACCGGCCTCCCGGCCGGCACACCGCTCCATCCCTTCCAGAGTGCGAGGTCAGCGCCCCGGCAGACCCGCGCCACGGGTTCCGCGCACCTCAGTCCTGCTTCCGATCCCGCCACGAGCCCTCTCCCCGGGCCTTCCGCGCCTTCTCCTCCCGCGCGATGTAGAACCCCAGCACCACCGCACCGATGATCAGCAGCAGCAGCGTCGCACCAAGGAACAGAAAGCTCTGCATCAAGGCTCCTTCGTGGCCCGCGCCTCAGTCACGCACGTCCGGGCAGACAACCCCGACCACCAGCGTCCGGTCGTCGCTCCGGGCCGCAAGCCCAGCAAAGTCGCCCACGGCCTGCACGATCGCCGCCGCCACGTCGTCGGCCCTCGGTCCCGCCCGCCGGATCGTCTCGCTCAGCCGCTCATCGCCGAACATCTGCCCCTGGCTGTTGAAGGCCTCCGGAATCCCATCGGTGTACAGGACCAGCGCCTCGCCCGCCGAGAGCCGGATCTCATGCGCCCTGAACTCAACCCCCTCCACCACGCCCAGCGGCGGACCCGCGTCCGGATGCTTCACGCACGCCAGCCCCCCAGGGAGACCCGCCGCCGACGTTCGAACGATCGGGTCCGGATGCCCCGCGTTCGAGAACGTGAACGTCCTCGTCTCGTCGTCATAGATCCCGTAGATCGCCGTGACGAAGTTGCCCCCATCGCGCGTGTAGAGCGTGCACAGCCGCTCGTTGAGGTGCTCCAGCACCTTGTCCGGCGGCGAGGGCTGCCCCGGCGTGAGATGCGCCACCGCGTGCGTGATCGCCATCAGCACCGCCGCCGGAGTCCCGTGCCCCGAGACGTCCGCCACCAGAATGCCAAGCCGCTTCCGCCCCGCCGGCCCGACCCCCAGGTCAAAGAAGTCGTAGTAGTCGCCCCCCGCGCGCCTCGACGTCTGGTAGTGCGTCGCAAGCTCCAGCGTCCTCAGGTCCGGCGTCTCCCGAGGCAGCAGCGAGAGCTGGATCTCCTGCACCGTGCGCAGCTCCCGGTCCAGCGCCTCGTACGCCTCGCGCAGCTCCCGCGACAGGACCAGCGCCTTGGTGCCGCGCCCGAAGAGGTTGCTCGTCAGCACCAGGTCAGGCAGACGCTCGGGCTCGATGGGCTGGTCATCAAAGCTGGTGAAGATCACCATGTTGAGCGCGGTGCCATTCTCGAACTGCGGTATCGCCAGCAGGCTCTTGGCGTGCTTGAGATACTCGTACGCGGGATCGGACGGATCGGCCCTGAACGCAGGCAGGATCCGTGGCTCGTCGGCATAGATCAGCTCCCCCAGAATCCCGCGGTCAAAGAGCGGAAGCTTGTCCCGCTCCTTCCACGGGTCGGGCTGATGCTGCCAGAGGCTGCTGCGGGTGATCCGGTAGTGGGGGGCCTGAAGCTCGCGCCGCGAAACGGCGATCGTGTGCCCGGGCGTGACGGTCCCGCGCATCCGCCGGCCATACGTGGTAGCCATCTCCTGCGGATCAGTGATGGTGCTGATCTCGCGCATCGTCGAAACGACATGCTCAAGACGCTGCTGCCAGGTCAGATCCCGGTATCGCATACCGACGCTGTCCCCAGCGTCAGGAGCCAGTGGCACCCGGGGCGGAGTCTGGCCGGAAGGCACGGTCGGCTGGGACATGATCCAACCGTAGCGCCGCGGCACCACTCCTGATTGGACCAGCCGTCCCGGTCGGCCGTCGTGTCCGAGCGCACCGCCCACAAGTCCGGCCCGATCCAGGAACGCAAAGCCGAGGATCCCGCGTCCCCCTTCGCGGCCGCGCCCGACCCAGCGCCCAAAACTTCGCGCCATCACAACACACCAGACCACGCCGCCCAGTATCTTCCCGACATGAGCACCCACTCTGACTCTGCGTCCAAGCCCCATGCCCTCCCCGACGCCGCCCCCCGCGCGACCTCGCGCCGGTCAATCCTCGGGGTGGGCCTCGCCGCCGGCGCGGCCGCGATCCTCCCCGGAACGCTGAGCCCGCGCGCCCACGCATCGCAAGTCACGCCACCCAGCGCCGCAGCCGCCCGGCGCCGCTCCCTCCGCATCGTCCACATGACCGACACCCACATCCAGCCCGAAAAGGGCGCTGACAAGGGCGTTGCCGCCTGCCTCTCCCACATCGGCTCCCTGCCCGACAAGCCCGACTTCATCATCACCGGCGGCGACCTCATCATGGAGGGCTTCGCCGTGGACGAGGCCCGCGTGCGCTTGCAGTGGGAGGTCTTCACCAAGACCTTCGCAAGCGCCCCCGTACCCGTCTTCCACACCCTCGGCAACCACGACATCTGGGGCTGGAACAAGGGCAAGAGCAAGACCACCGGCAAGGAGCGCGGCTGGGGCAAGGCCCTCGCGACAGAGACCCTTGGCCTCGCCCGGCCCTACAACTCCTTCGTCCGTGGCGACTGGCGCATCATCACGCTCGACAGCGTCCACGTCGATCCCAACGACGCCAACGGCTACCTCGGCAAGCTCGATGAGGCCCAGCTCGACTGGTTCACCAGCGAGCTCAGCGCCCCAACCCCCGCCAAGCACACGCTCGTCGTCAGCCACATCCCCATCCTCACCGTGACCTCAATCCTCGGCGGCCCACGCGAGAACACCACCGTCCGCGAGGTCTCCGGCGGCATCATGCACGTCGACTCGCCCCAGCTCCGCACACTCATGGAAAAGTCCAACGTGCGCGCGTGCCTCTCCGGCCACACCCATCGCATCGACGAAGTGAAGCACCGCGGCATCACCTACCTCTGCAACGGCGCCGTCAGCGGCTCATGGTGGAACGGTCCCAACGCCGAGGCCATCGAGGGCTACGCCCTCCTCGACCTCTACGACGACGGCACCGTCGAGCGCACCTACACCACCTACGGCTGGGTGCCGATAAAGTCTTGAACAGCGGGCTCGTCCTCTCGGGGTCTTGCTCCGTTAGGGTTGGCTTTTTCCCAAACCGCAGGCCCTCCTTCACAATTCTCTCGCAGTCGGCTTCACTCCGGGGTACCATCTCCTTCGAGAGACCCGGCGATTGCCGGCCCGCGCCTGACGGTGCGGTGAAGAGAGAATTCGAGGAGAGAGAAAAATGAGAAGCACCTACGCGCTCGCGTCGGCGACCGGTCTAGTTCTGCTGGCCTCCGCAGGCGTGGCAAACGCAAGCATCATTCCCCTCGCCGGGAACGGCGCCTTCGGCACATACACGGGCTCGGTCGGCTACTCAGCCCTGACCGCCACCACCGGCACCCTCACCCTGATCCTCACCAACACCTCGCCCGCCCCCAACGGCGGGTTCCTGACCGGTGTCGTCGTCGAGCTTCCCGGCACCCTCGCCGGCAGCCTCGCCAGCTCCACCGACGCCGATTTCGTCGGTCTCACCGCCGTGTCGGCCGCCCCCTTCGGCAGCTACGACATCGGTGCCGCCACCGGCGGCAACTGGGAAGGCGGCGGGCCCCCGTCCCGCGGCATCGCCATCGGCGACAGCGTCACGCTCGTCTGGAACATCTTCGGCACCGGCGCCGGCGCCTTCGACGTCACCGATCTCAATCTCACCGCCTCTGGCCAGCCCTCAATCGCCGTCCGCTTCCGCGGCTTCGGCAACGGCGAGTCAGACAAGGTCCCGGCCCTCCCCGCCCCCGGCGCCCTCGTCCTCGCTGGCATGGCCACCGCCCTGATCAGCCGCCGCCAGCGCTGAGCACGCGTCTCCACAAAGCAGCCCGCCAGATGCAGCCTGCCATATGCAGCCCGACCGTAAGGGAGGGCTTCTTTCTCTTTTGCACGAAGCAGGAAGCCCTCCCTCACGGTCGGGCTGTTCCTCAGCCTGCGCTCGTGGCACCACATCTCGCCCCCTAGCCTTGGCCCATGCCAGACTTCCAAGCCCCAAAGGGCCTGCGCGATCTCTACCCCATCGACTGCGCCAAGCGCCGCTTCATCACCGAAGCGTGGCGCTCCACCTCCGTGCGCCACGGCTTCGAAGAGGTCGACGGCCCAACCTTCGAGCAGATCGAGCTCTACACCGCCAAGAGCGGCGAGGGAATCGTCTCCGAGATCTTCGGCGTCTTCAGCGGAAAGGACGAGGAAGAGCTCACCCGCCTGACCCAGACCCGCCAGGCCCCCTACGCCCTCCGCCCCGAGTTCACACCCACGCTCGCCCGCCTCTACGCCGCCCGCGCCGGAAGCCTCCCCAAGCCCACCAAGTGGTTCATGTCCGGCCCCTTCTTCCGCGCCGAACGCCCCCAGCGCGGCCGCCTGCGCGAGTTCCTCCAGTGGAACGTCGACATGCTCGGCGATCCCTCCCCACAGGCCGACGCAGAAGTCATCGCCTGCTGCGTCTCCCTCCTCCGCTCCCTCGGCTTCACGCCCCAGGACCTGCGCGTCAAGATCAACCACCGCTCAGCCCTCCAGGAGTGGCTCCGCTCCATCGGCATCGCCGACGCCGCCCACGCCCCGCTCTTCAAGCTCCTCGACCAGCGCGGCAAGATGCCCGCCCCCGTCTTCGCCCAGCAGATCGCCGCCTTCGGCTTCACCCCCGCTCAGGCCGAGGTCTTCCAGAAGGGCATCGTCCGCGTCACCATCGACGATCCCGCCGCGCCCCCCGCGCCGCCCGGTTCATCGCCCGAGAGCGTCCTCGACCTCACCTACTTCTCCCACGCCGTCATGCCCCTCGCCCAGCAGCTCGTCCAGGCAGGCGTCATCGACTGGGTCGACTTTGACCTCTCCATCGTCCGCGGCCTCGCGTACTACACCGGCATGGTCTTCGAGGTCCACGAGGCCGGCGGCAACGAGCGCGCCGTCGCCGGCGGCGGACGCTACGACAACCTCGTCGAGGTCTTCGGCGGCCCACCCACCCCCGCCGTCGGCTTCGGCATGGGCGACGTCGTCCTCTCCCTCGTCATGATCGACAAGGGCCTCTGGCCCGACGATGCCGGCGTGCTCCGCGCCACAGGCATGGCCCCGGACGTCTTCGTCGTCAGCGCCGGCTCCCCCGAGGCCGACCTCGCCCTCCGCCCCGTCGTCGCCCGGCTGCGAGCCTCTGGCCTCCACGCCCGCCACACCTACAAGACCACAAAGAACGTCGGCAAGCTCCTCCAGGAGGCCTCCGGCCTCCGGGCTCGCGTCGCCCTCATCATCGAGTCCGCCTCCACCGCCTCAATCAAGGACCTCGCAACCGGCCTCCAGCAGGGCCCAGTCCCGCTCGAAGAGGCTCTCGTCCAACTTGGCGCAAAGTCCGGGTAAACCAGCGGCACGACTTGCCCCAAGGCGTGAGCCCCCAGACACTTCCGCATGCGCTTCCCCGCCTCGCCAACCGCCCTGCCCCGGGCTCTGGCCCTGCTGGTCACGCTCGCCGGCGTGGGGACCGCCATCGCCCAGCCCGGCGGGGTTCCGATCCCCGATGTCCGCGCGAACGGCGCAAACGGACCCGACGCCCCCGAGGCTGGTCCCGCGCGCCTGACCGAGCTCGTCACGATGCTCGAGTCCCCCGACATCACGCTGCGAGAGATCGCAACCCAGTCGCTGCGCGACAACCCCGCCGTCACCCTCGAGGTCATCGAGCACCTCCTCCGCGAGGACGACGGCCGCGCCCTCTCCCCCGAACAGCGCCTCCGCCTCGAGACCGTCGGGCAGGACAAGTTCGTCGCTCGCCCACGCGGCGCAATGGGCGTGCAGTTCGGCCAGTTCGATGAGGGTGGCGAGGGCGTCGTCGTCGCAATGACCATCCGCGGCTTCCAGTCCGCCGAGCTCCTCCAGCCCGGCGACACCATCCTCATGATGGACAAGACGCCCGTGAACATGATCGACGACGCACGCGCCGCCATCATCTCGCACGAGCCCGGCGAGGTCGTCGAGGTCCAGATCAAGCGCCGCGGCGAGCCCATGACGGTCTTCCTGCGACTCGGCAGCTTCGCAGCCCTCCAGAACGCAGCCCGCCTCGACGAGGCCACCATGTCCCGCGCCTGGGAGCTGCGCCGCGCCCGCCACGATCCCGCAGCCTCCAGCCCGCCCGCTCCCGTCACGACCGGACTCTCCGAAGCCCGCTTCAGGCGCCTCGCAAGCCTCGCCCAGATCGAGCAGGACCGCCGCAACGAAGCCCTCGAGCAGCAGCCCGATCCCCTCATGCCCGGCCCCGCGCCCGCACCCGGCGTCGTTCCCGGCGGCGGAAACCGACGCCCGACCGCGGCCAACGCCTTCACCCTCTCCACCACGCCCCAGTCCGTCGACCTCGCTCGCCTCGAGCAGGAGATCCGCAACGTGCAGGCCCGCCTCGAACGCAATCGCCGGGCCCTCGCCAACGCCGACGCCCTCCGCCGCCCGCGCCTCGAGCAGCAGGTCCAGTTCGATCAGAACCAGCTCCGCGACCTCTACGGCCGGCGAAACCGCCTCCGCATGAACGTGGCCCCCTAGCCCCTCAGCCCCTTCGGCCTAGCCCCCCGGCACCACCCAAGTCCCCCGCCTCCTTCGCCGCTCCGTGCGTCGATCGAGCCCGGCATCGGGCCTCTCACGCCGCGCCCTGCTCCGGCGCCACCGTGTCCCGCTCGCTCCGGGCCTGGATCGCGTCCACCTCCGCCTCCGTCATCCACGGCAGCGAGAGCAGCTTCTCGCGCAGCGCAGGCGGGAATGGCTTCCCAAGCCGCTCGTGCGCCGGCCGGCTCCTCCAGATCCGGTGCATCCAGAAGTACTGCTCCGGTGAGCGCCGGATCATCGCCTCAATCGCCCTCCGATACCGCGCCGTGATGTAGAACAGCCGGTCCGGACGACCCTCCCAGTCCGAGGGCCCAAACTGGTCAATCAGCTCAACGCCATACGACAGGCCCGCGGCATGCTCCTGATGATCACTCAGGCCATCGCTCACTCCGCCGCCGCCCGCCTCCGCAGGGATCCAGCGTCCGCCCGGCGGCGGTGCCTCGCCAGGCCTCAGCCTGCGCGCCACGCCACACACCAGATGCGCATTGGTCTGAAGCGCCAGCAGGCCGATCGACTTGTACGTGCTCGTCAGCCGCCCGAAGAACGGCACGAAGATCCCGCGGTCCCCGCCCGACTGATCCGCGACAAGCCCCACAGGCTGCCCCGCCTTCAGCACCGGCGGCAGCGCCCGAACCGCGCCGAACTTCGAGACCAGCATCAGCCCGCGCCGCGCCCGCGCCTCCCGCACCCACTCATCCAGCGGACGAAGGTCAAACGGCCGGTACACCGCGTGCATCGGGAATCCCAGCATCGAGATCGCATAGCCGATCAGCTCCCAGTTGCCGCAGTGCCCCGAGATCAGGATCACAGGCTCCTTCGACAGCAGCCGCCGCAGCGCCGGCGCCACCGCGCCAAAGTGCAGGTGCCGCGCAAACCCATCAGGGTTGATCAGCCGCGGCACATACAGCATCTCCACCCCAAGCCTGAACAGATGCTCATAGCACCCCTGGGCACACGCATGGATCCGAGCCTCATCCCACTCCGGAAACGCCAGCCGCAGGTTCTCCTCCGCACGCCGGAAGCGCGACGGCTGCAGCCGCGGATAGATCCGCGCCAGCGCCGCCGCCCAGTCCCCCGCAGTCTCCAGGCCCACCGCCCCCAGCGGCGTCGTGACCGACCGCCCGGCCCCCACCAGGAGCGTCTGGATCCAGTGCGGCAGCCGTGATTCGTGCTTGGCCATGGGTGCAAGGGTACTGCCCCGGATCCCCGCCCGGCGGCGGGACACAACCGCACCGCCGACCAACCACGCCCGCCCTATTCTGGCGGGTAATGCCCCGCGCACCACACCGCCGCGACGACGACGACGGCCCTCTCGACGAGGACCTCGATCGCTTCTCGGGCGCAACCCAGCCCTGCCCCAAGTGCGGCACCGAACTCCACGACGACGTCGAACTCTGCTGGAAGTGCGGCCACGCCCTCGGAGCCGAAGGCGACCAGAAAGGCCTCCCCAAGTGGGTCATCGCGACAGTGGGGGTGGTGCTGCTCGCGATGCTGGCCTGGATGGTGCGTGGGGTGGTGTGGTAGGGGGCGACACCTCTACACTTGGAGCATGGTTCCGCAGGTTGCCGAGAATCTCGATCGCATCGCGGAGGCGTGTCGGCGGCATGGTGTCCGCCGGCTCTTTCTGATTGGCTCGGCGCTCTCGGATCGATTCGATCCATCGCGGAGCGACGTTGATTTCGTCGTGGACTTTGGGCCGCGTGAGCGGAAGGGCTTCCACGATGTGTACTTCCTCCTGCTCGCGGATCTCGAGTCCATCCTCGGGCGTCACGTCGATCTCATCGAAGCGTCGGCGCTGCGAAACCCGTACATGATCGCCTCGGTCAATCGAACCAAGCGGATGCTCTATGCCGCTTAGCGAAAAAGACCTCAAGCACCTCTGGGACATGCTGGCCGCGGCTCGCGAAACCGCCTCCTTTGTCGAGGGCATTGCCGTCGAGGCATACATCGCCGACCGCATGAGACAGCGCGCAACCGAGCGCGGGATTGAGGTTGTTGGAGAGGCCGCGAGGCGAGTCTCTGCGGAGGGACGCGCCTCGGTGCCCTTGGAGTGGAGCGCGATCGTCGCCACGCGCCACATCATGGCGCACGAGTACGACACGGTCGACGATCGGCTTGTCTATCGAATCGCGACCGTGCACATCCCAGCACTGATCCTGGTGCTCGCGTCAATACTCGAAGCAAATCCGCCCGGGCCCGAAGCCCTCAAAGATCCCGCAGAACCCTGAGCAGACCGACGGTTACGTCGATGACAGATCGGCAAGCAGATCAACGAGCAGCAAGATGAGCACAACCGACGCCGCGAAGGCACCCTCCACCTCCCCCTACGACACGTACACCAGCCCGCTCGCGAGCCGCAACGCTTCGCCGCGGATGCTGC
>CAZBXF010000070.1:5300-15496 GCA_964495635.1 uncultured Phycisphaeraceae bacterium | reverse complement strand
AGCAGATGGCGCAGGTCTTCGTCGGCCTCCTCACCCCCGAAGCCAACTGGCTCGACGGCGACCTCAACGGCGATGAGAACTCCGATCTGACCGACGCTCAGATCCTCGCCGCGTTCGTTGTCAGCGGCAACTGCGCCCTCTAAAGCAGCACCCCCTCCGCTCCGAGCGGGAGTCCCGAAAGGGCTCCCGCCCGGCGCTTTGTCCGGTCTCTCTCCCCGCCCCTCTCCCCCTCCGGCAGCACAGCCCCACCATGGCGTCACTCGTCATCGATCACGTCTCGAAGGTCTACCCCGGCAAGGTGGGCGTGGTGGACTCGCTCTCGCTTGAGGTTCCAGACGGCTGCTTCTGCGTGCTGCTAGGCCCGTCCGGCTGCGGGAAGTCCACGCTGCTCCGGATGATCGCGGGAATCGAGTCAGTCTCCAGCGGGCAGATCCGCCTCGATGGCCAGGTCATCAATGACTGGCACCCGCGCGATCGCGACGTCGCCATGGTCTTCCAAAGCTACGCCCTCTACCCGCACCTCTCGGTGCGCGACAACATCGGCTTCCCGCTCGCCATGCGGCGGGTCTCCCGCGATGAGATCACACGTCGCGTCGACGCGGCCGCGACGATGCTCCAGCTCGAGGCACTCCTCGACCGCCGCCCCGCCCAGCTCTCTGGCGGCCAGCGTCAGCGTGTGGCGCTCGCCCGCGCTGTCGTCCGTGAGCCGCGCATCTTCCTGTTCGACGAGCCTCTCTCCAACCTCGACGCCGCGATGCGGCTCCGAACCCGAGCCGAGCTCAAGCAGCTCCACCAGCGTCTGCGGGTCTCGAGCGTCTACGTCACTCACGACCAGGAAGAGGCCATGGCCCTGGCTGACATCGTTGCCGTGATGGCCCAGGGCCGGTTGCAGCAGGTCGCCTCTCCGCTTGACCTCTACGAGCGGCCCGCGAACCGCTTCGTTGCGTCCTTCGTCGGCTCGCCCGCGATGAACTTCATTCCCGCCCGGCTGACCTCCGAGTCCGCCGGCGTCCACACGCTCGCAACCGGCGTTGGCTTCGGCGGTCGGGCGGTCCTCTCGGGCGGCCGCACCGCGACCGAGGCCGTGCTGGGGGTGAGGCCAACTGCCCTCACGATCGCACCCTCCGGCCGCACGCCGCCGCCCGGCGCAGTGCCGGCCATCGTCGAGTCCATCGAGCCCCTCGGCGACCAGATGGACGTCTCACTCCGATTCGGGTCCGAGCACCTCACGGCTCGCGTCCCCTCCGACCGATCGCTGCTTGCCGGCCAGGCCGTCTCGGTCACGCCTGATCTCTCCAAGTCCCATCTCTTCGAGCCCGGCCCGATGGGGGCCAGGATCGACTGCGCAATCTCTTTCGCCACGCAGCCCACCAGGAGCACTGCACATGGATCCACGCACCCAGTCCTGTCCTGAAGGTTCGACGCCCGCCCGTCACAGCGTCGCACGTGGCTTCACGCTCATCGAGTTGCTCGTCGTGATCGCCATCATCGCGCTGCTGATCGGCATCCTCCTGCCCGCGCTGGGCACCGCCCGCGAGTCAGGCCGCAACATCAAGTGCCAGTCGCAGATCCGCGGCATCGGCCAGGCCCTCCTCGCCTACGCCAACGACTACCGCGGCCTCTTCCCGCCCGTCATGCACGACGCGCCCGACCGCGAGACGGGCCGCCTCAGCATGATCTGGTACGACGAGAACCGCCTCGGCCGCTACCTCCCGCAGATCGATGGCAGCAACATCACCGAGGGCAACACGCGCAGCAACACCGTCGGTGGCGGCGTCATGGTCTGTCCAAACCACAGCGCGGGCGGACGGTCGTACACCATGAACTACTGGGCCGCATCCGCCGCCGCGTGGCGCCTTGACTCCAGCACCAACCGCGTCACCGGCTTCAAGCCCGGCAACAACCCGTTCGACGCCTCCGAGGCGACCCGCGGCTCCGGCTTTGACACCACCGTCGAGAACAGCTCAAACATGCTCCTCCTCTCGGAGGCTTGGGGACTCTTCTCTTCTGAGAACGCCGGCCTCACCGGCACCACGTGGTTCACGATCGGCCAGGTCGGCGCGTCCGCCTTCCCCGCCCAGCGTTTCGGCGCCGGCTTCGGTGTCACGGCTCCGGGCGCATTCCCCGGCGACTGGTTCGGACGCGCCCCTGAGATGGCAGGCCTGACCACCCCGGGCGAGCTGCGCAACTACATCCCCTTCAACCGCCACCCCAAGAAGGGTCGCGCCACCGACCGCTTCGGCGGCGCCAACATGAGCTTCGTCGACGGCCACGTCGCTCAGTACAAGTACAGCGATCTGGTCGACAGCACCAACCAGAGCACCCGCAAGGTCCTCTGGTCGCCCAGGGACTTCTCGCTCTCGAACTAGCCACCGCGTCGCCCGCGCCAGGCAGGACCGCCGCGCCACCTCATGTCCAACTTGCGCCAAGACAACTCCGGCAACCCGCCAAGGTTCAGCGTCTTCTGGCTCGTGGCGGCGATGGCGATCGCCTCGACCATCGGCGTGCTCATGCTCCGTGACCAGCGGTCAGACGCCGCACGCATGTGGACCTTCGCTCGCCTCCACCACGCCATCTACGTGCCCGTCGTGGAGCGTTGGAACGCGACCAACACCCCGAAGGTCGAGGTGCTTCTCCTGGGCATCCAGGCCGTCGAGCAGCGGATGCTCTCTTCCTTTCTGACACGCAGGTCCGGCGCAGAACTCATCGAGATCGAGCGCCGCATGGCCTCGCGAGCCTTTGCAGGGCCCCTTGAGAGCGTCGGCTTCCTCGACCTCACGGACCGCATCCGCGCCGAGGGACTCGACAAGAAGATCAACGCCTCCTCCTTCACACCCTGGTCCTCTCGCGGCAGGATCTTCGGCCTCCCGCACGACGTCCACCCCGTCATGCTCGGCTATCGCGCCGACATCGTCGAGGCCGCGGGGATCGACGTCTCCACCATCGAGACATGGGACGACTTCATCAGGGTCCTCTCTCCGCTCCTCTACGACGCTGACGGCAACCGCCGGACGGACCGGTACCTCCTCAACATGTGGGAGACCCACATGGACACCATCGAGGTCCTCCTCCTGCAGGCCGGCGGCGGTGCCGTCGATGCCGATGGACTCCCGACGCTCAACACAGACATCAACGCACGCGTCATGGCCCACGTCGCCGCGTGGGGCAACGGCCAGAATCCCATCGCCTCCGACGCGCCCTACTTCAGCGCGTCGGGCAACCGCCTGCTGCTCGACGGCTTCGTCGTCGCCTCGTTCGTCCCAGACTGGATGTGCAACATCTGGCGCAACGAGATCCCGCAGCTCGCCGGCAAGGTCAAGCTCATGCCCCTCCCCGCCTGGGAGAAGGGCGGCCGCCGAACCAGCGTCTGGGGCGGCAGCATGCTCGGCATCTCGCGCGACGCCCAGAACCATGACCAGCTCTGGGAGTTTGCCAAGCACCTCTACCTCTCCCCCGAGGGCTCCCGCGAGCTCTTCATCAAGGGCGACATCATCACGCCCGTGAAGGACTTCTGGTCCGACCCGATCTACGACAAGCCGGACCCATTCTTCAGCGGCCAGGCACCGGGCCGCCTGTTCATCAACCTCGCACCCGACGTTCCGCCCCGCTTCAGCTCCCCCTTCGGCGTGCTCGCCGTCGAGCGCCTCCGCACGGTCGCGAGCCGCCTCGCCGCCTACGCCCGCAGCCAGGGGAACGCCACGCCCGACTCGCTGATGCCGGAGGCCCGACGGCTCCTCGAGGAGGCCCAGGCCGAGGTCATGGAGCACGCGCGACGCAACCGCTTCATCACACCCCGTGACGAAGCCGAAGGGGGGTCGCCATGACCACTCCGACCATCGCCGCAGAACCCGGCGCCCCTCGGACTCCGCTCGTCGGACGAGCAGCTCCGATCGCGATCGCGCCGTGGCTGCTCATGGCGCCCTTCCTGCTGGGCGTGCTGGTCTTCACGCTGGTGCCGCTGATCAGCTCCGTCCACCTCTCCACCCGCCAGACCTTTGGCCCCGAGTTCTCGACCGGTGTCGGAGCCGGCAACTTCACCTTCCTCGCGAACGATCCGCTCTTCTGGACGGCCCTTCGGAACACCGTCGTCTTCACCCTCGGCAGCGTCCTCATCCAGCTTCCAATCTCGCTGCTGCTCGCGCTCGCGCTCAATCGCCCGGGGCTCCGTGGCCGGAGCTTCTTCCGCGTGGCCCTCTTCAGCCCCGTGCTCGTGGGTGTTGTCTTCGTCGGCATGATCTTCGCCGTTCTCTTCGACAAGCGCACCGGCCTCATCAATCAGGCGCTCCACGCTGCCTTCGGCTGGGACATCGACTTCCCCTGGCTTGAGATGTACATCATGCCCTCGCTGGTCATCGCCACGACCTGGCAGTACGTGGGGTTCAACATGGTCTACTTCCTCGCCGCACTGCAGAACGTCTCTGCCGAGCTGCGGGAGGCCGCCATGCTGGACGGCGCCAACGCCTGGAACCGCTTCCGGCACGTCATCCTGCCCGCGATCATGCCCGTGGGCACCTTTGTCGTGCTCCTGTCGATCATCGGCAGCTTCCAGCTCTTTGAGCTCCCCTACATCCTCCTCAACGGCACGGGGGGCCCGCAGAACCGTGGCCTCACGCTCGTGATGTACCTCTACCAGACCGGCTTCCAGACCGGCGACCTGGGATACGCCTCCGCCATCGGCTGGGTCATGGCGCTGATCCTCGGTGCCTGCGCGATCGGTCAGCGGCTTGTCAGCCGCAGGGGTGAGCGTGCATGACCCCCGCTACCCCCACTACCCCCACCACTCCCACGCCTGGCACATCGCCACACACACCGCGCCCCGCCGGAAGCGAGACCCGCTCCGGCCGCTCGGGCGATAAGACGATGGCCCTGATCTCCTACGGGTTCGTCCTCATCACGACCGCGCTGGTACTGACACCCTTCGTCTGGCTCGCCACGGCGTCCCTCAAGACCAACGAGGACTTCTTCACCTCATCGTTCCTCCCCAACAACGGCGGGATCTTCGATATCGCCTGGGATCGGCTCACGCTCCGAAACTACCGCGAGGTCTTCGCGCAGCCCAATTTCGCCCGCGCCCTGCTCAACTCCGTCATGCTCGCCTCGGTCACGTCCGTCCTCGCGACCCTCGCGTGCGCGATGGCGGGATACGCCCTGGCGCTCCTGTCCTTCAAGGGTCGCACAGCCGCGACGTGGCTCGTGCTGGCGGCCCTCATCATCCCGCCCCCGCTGCTGATCGCACCTGGCTTCCAGGTCCTCTTCGAGCTTGGCCTGCTGGACTCGCTGTGGGGCCTGATCCTGCCCGCCGTCACGCCCGCCTTCGGCGTCTACCTCTTCCGTCAGGCCGCGATCTCATCGGTTCCCAAGGAGCTCATCGAGGCCGCCCGCCTCGACGGCTGCGGCGAGATTCGCACCTTCTTCACGATCGTTCTCCCCCTGCTGCGGCCTACCGTTTCCGCCTTCGTGATGATCACGTTCCTGGGCACCTGGAACAACTTCCTCACCCCCCAGATCGTCATGCAATCACCGGGAGGATTCCCGCTGTCCGTCGCCATCGCGCAGCTCAAAAACACCTACTACCAGGACTACGGCCTCCTGATGGCCGGAACCGTTGTCTCCATCGCACCCGTCGCCGCGCTGTTCCTGATCATGCAGCGCGACTTTGTGTCCGGCCTGACCCGCGGGGCCGTGAAGGGCTGATCAGCAAACCGAGAACACCCAATGCAACCCAGCAAGAAGCCATCGCCCGACGCCTCCGAGTTCCCCGCAGGATTCCTGTGGGGCGCCGCCGCGTCCTCGTACCAGATCGAAGGCGGCACCGGCCCCGGACTCCGCGGCGACTCCGTCTGGGACGCCTTCTGCACACGCCCGGGCGCCGTGCACTCGGGCCACAACGGCTCGGTCGCCTGCGACCACTTCGGCCGCATGACCGACGACGTGGCGATGATGTCGCGCCTCGGGCTGCGGGCGTACCGCTTCTCGGTCGCCTGGCCCCGCGTCCTTCCCGAAGGCGTTGGCCGCGTGAACGTCGCGGGCCTGGACTTCTACGACCGACTCGTCGATTCGCTCCTGGCGCGCAACATCCAGCCCTGGGTCACGCTTTTCCACTGGGACTTCCCCCTCGCCCTCTTCCGCCGCGGCGGCTGGCTCAACCGTGACTCGGCCGACTGGTTCGGCGAGTACACCGCCCATGTCGTGGACCGCCTGTCCGACCGCGTCACCCACTGGATGACGCTCAACGAGCCGCAGGTCTTCGTCCAGCTCGGCCACGCCGACGGGACCCACGCCCCAGGCCTCAAGCTCCCCCTGCGTGAGCAGCTCGTCGTCGCCCACAACGCCCTGCGCGCCCACGGATCATCCGTGCTGGCGATCCGGGCCCACGCCAAGCGCCCCGCGCTCGTGGGCTGGGCGCCGGTCGGACACATCTCCTTCCCAGCCTCTGAGTCCGCACAGGACCTCGAGGCCGCACGCTCGGCTACCTTCGCCATCGAGAAGCCCACGCTCTGGAGCAACACCTGGTTCGCCGACCCGGTCTGCCTCGGGCACTATCCCGAAGACGGCCTGCGCGTCTTCGCGGACCACCTGCCCGAGTTCCCGGCGAGCGATCTGGCCCACATCCACCAGCCCCTGGACTTCTACGGCGTCAACATCTATTCCGGAACGCCCGTGCGCTGGCACGAGGGTGTCGCGGCACCCGTCGCGCCCGAGGCCGGCGCCCCGCGCACCGCCCTCAACTGGACGGTCGAGCCCGCCGCGCTCCGCTGGGGCCCGCGCATGCTCGCCGAGCGCTACAAGCTCCCCGTCTACATCACCGAGAACGGCATGTCGAGTCACGACTGGGTCGACCTGGATGGTCAGGTCATCGACGGCCAGCGGATCGACTACACCCGGCGCTACCTCCTCGCCCTGAGGGAGGCAATCCGCGACGGCGCCGACATCCGCGGCTACTTCCACTGGTCCATCATGGACAACTTCGAGTGGGCCGAGGGGTACAAGGACCGTTTCGGCCTCGTCCATGTCGACTTCCAGACGCTCAAGCGCACGCCCAAGGCCTCGGCCCACTGGTACACCGGTGTCATCACGAGCAATGGCCGTTCCCTCGCCGATCCCCTCTCGCTCCACTCCAAGCCAGCCGACGCTGGCACGGGCCACAACCACGTTCGCGAGAGCAAGCCCGTCGGCACGGCCTGACGTTCGACCACTGCGGCGACGGTCCACGATCCCCTCAGACCTCCGCGAGCCACCGCACGCTGGCCATTGCCTCCTCGGGTGAGGGCGGCTTCGCGAGGTCGATCGGCAGGAATGTGCCGCGCTCGTGATCGCTTGCAAGCACCACCGCGTTGGGCGGGACGAAGTGAGCGCCCTCGGGGGACTTTTCGTGCCCCAGGATGAACATGTACACGCCCCACGCCTCAACGAGGTCCTCGAGCCCCTCCGCGTCGTAGCCGCGTCCCCAGACCATCAGGTGCACGGCGCCCTGACGCGGCTCATAGTCCGCATCGGTCGGCTCGCGTGACAGCAGCGTGGTGTCGAAGCGACCCATGGACGCGGCCGGCGGCAGGCTGTGAGCGCACAGAAAGTCGCCCCGAGGCGTCGAGCACCGCAGCGCAAGCGGCATCGAACGCACGAAGTCGTCGATCGCCGCTTCAACCCGCTCACCCTCGCCGCCGAAGACGTACTCAATGCCTGCACGGAAGACCTCGACACTCCGGACGCCATCCTTGAGGATGCCCGCACGCTGCATCTGGGCCAGCTCGTGGTTGCCAAGCAGCAGGTGGACGAACTCGGGATGGCGTGCCTTCAGCAGCGCGACCTTTGCCATCACGCGATAGCTGAAGTCCATCCCGTTCGTCAGACGATCGCCATGGATGATCTCGTGCAGCGTGAGGTGACGCCGCCCCTCGGCGGGCTGACCCTCGTCCAGACCGGCCAGTCGCACGAGCTTCGCAAGGTGCATCGGATTGTCATGCAGATCGCCCGTGGCGATCAGTCTCGCAGGCGCCTCGATCACGTCGATCGCGCCGCGCCGGCAGCTTGCCCCGCGATTCGCCGCAGCGCCGGCACGCAGCACCGCCACGACGTCGTCGGGGTTCGTCAGATCGGGAGTTAGGGGAAGGTCCAGACTCAAGAAGCACGAGCGTATCGACGAACGGCCCACCGCGTCTGGAGGCCTGACCTAGGCCACGCCCGTGGGCCGATTCACCCCAGGCCGCTGTCGTTGAGGTCCCGCGTCGGGGCTGGCTGGGCCGCCGCCGCCGGGGAGGGCATCGCGACGCCCGATCCACCGCGTGTGCGCCCGTTGGCCATCCCCGCCCCGGACTCACCGCTCTTGGCCCGCAGCAGGGCATGGATGAGCTGGAGCCGGTCGACGACCGCAGCCATGCTCGCCGGGCGCTGCTCGGGCTCCGGCTCAATGCACTGCATGATGAGCTCGCTGAGCTTGGGCGGGATGTTCGGATTGAGCTCGATGACGGGCGTGGCCTTGGGCACCATGTGCGCGTCAAGCCTGGAGACCAGCGAGTCACCCTTGGTCAGTGCGGTCGGGATGTTGCGCGCCGTCAGGGTCCAATACATGGTGGCACCGAGGTTGTAGATGTCGGTCCGCTCGGTGATGGGCTGGCGGTGCACCTGCTCGGGCGCGATGTAGTCTGGTGTGCCCTGGATCCGGGGCTTGACCGTCCCGACCTTGCAGCTCTGGCCAAGGTCGATGATCTTCGCGACCGGTCCGGGCTCGATCAGGACATTGTTGGGCTTCATGTCCGCGTGGATGTAGCCACGCGAGTGCATGTGGGCGAGGGCCTCGCCGGTCTGGATGAAGAGCGTCAGGGCATCGTCAAGGTTCGTCGGCGGCTTGCGGTCCATGCTCACGCCGTCGAGCATTTCCATGACGAGGAAGACGTCGCTGAGCGTGAAGAACCGCTGCTTGCGCTTGATGACGCGGTGGATCTTCCGGATGTTGCGGTGGTCGAGCTTGCTGGCGACCTCCTGCTCATACACCGCCTGCTGAAGGAAGCGGTCGTCCTTCGCGTCCAGCCGCTGGACATGCTTGATGGCGTAGATCTGCTTGGATTTCGGATCCTGCGCAAGGTAGATCGTGGAGGCGGCTCCCTGGCCGAGCTCCGCGAGAATGCGAAGGCCCTCGACCTCGTCGTTGGCCTTGAACTGTGCGATCGGCGACGACATCTGGCGCTCAACCCTCACGCAATGGCTCTGAATCGACCGGACCGAGCCGGGTCCGACTCTGATGCCGGCTGGCCTCTCATGCCACAGCCTCCGAGGGTCGGCAACGCGACCCGGCCGGAAGCACTCAACTGAACCTTCACCCGCCGGGCTGGTCCCGAGCGGCGTCGCGACGCACGACACGATACCTTACAAAATCCTATCTGGATGCACGAACGTGCTCCAGCGCGGCAACAGCATAGCTTCCGGCGACGTGGCCGTCCCTTCGACAGACTGATTCGTCCGAATCTGGCACTTGGTTCTGACAGATCACAACATGTAACCGACAAGCAGACCCACCGGGCAGTCGCAGCCGGAGCACATCGGAACTCCCAGACGATTGGATGAATCCCGCAGGGGTGCGTCAACCTGACGGCACGCCAAGCGGCCCAGGCCACATGGCCGATGACGGGCTGACGGCAATAGACGACCCGCCGGACCGGCTCCGCGGTCGCAGGGCCGGACGGCTCGGAGACCCGAAGCACGGGTGCCTTAGCGAGGGCCGAGAGACTGGCGGAAGAGTGCCTCGGGGAAGAGCTTGCCGGGGCTGGGTGTCTGGGCAATCTGGCTGTGCAGGAAGACCTTGTCAGCCGAGATACCAAACTCGGCGCGGATCGCGTCGACCAGCTGCGTCAGCCGCTGGAGCTGGGCCTGCGTGAAGGGGCGGCGCTCGCCGTCTCCCACGAGGCTGATGCCGATGGAATGGCGGTTGTAGAACTCGTGGTCAGGGCCGACGGCGTGGGCTCCCGCTGCCTGACGGAGCCACCGCCCGCCGACATGCAGCTCACCATCGTCCAAGCCGTTGCCGTTGCCGATCACGAAGTGGTAGCCAAGCCCGTTGAGGCCGAGCTCGATTGCCTGGGCCTCAAGCGATGCGGGTGTCGCTGCCAGTGAGCCAGTGTCGTGGATCACGATCGCCTTCCAGCGGCCCCGGTCGAGCGGAGTCCGCGTGGAGAAGATCGACTCAATCCCGGCGGCGCCTG
>CAZBXF010000070.1:0-5290 GCA_964495635.1 uncultured Phycisphaeraceae bacterium | reverse complement strand
GCGGCAACGAGAGTCCCTGCGGGCTCGCAACCGGGCCCCGGTCAAGCAGGGCAAGTCCGCCGCCAACAACGGTCATCGCTGCAACCAGCGAGACCAGCACCAAACGGGCGCGCGTGGTGCCTGCTGCTGAACGCTGCGCTGACTTGCGAGGATCCTTTCGCGACATCTGCGTTCCTCGTCCAATTGCCCGGCGCTGAGAGCCCCGGCGACCTCACTCCGTCATCCACTCCACGTTCCGACGCCTCCCTCACGTAACCATGCATCGGACGTTGGCCGCTCGGACATTGAGCATCATTGCCCAACTGAAGTGCATTGTCCGCAACGGAGACAAAAGAAGCAAGCGACTTGTGGCCTTGGCCGCCGAAACCACCATGGGTCGTGGTTATCGTGAACTGCCCCGCCCACTCGGACTGATCGGACTTTGGCCCGCCAAACGCCCGCACCACGAGACCTGACTCGCTACCCGCACCGGCCGCCGCTACTCCCCCTTCACGAGCCGTCCGCGCAGATTGGGCCGGCGAGAGCCGAACTCATCCATCACATAGGACGGAGCACGCCGATCACGCACCGCATCAGCCCGGTCGTACTGGCTCCGTGGCTCGTCGGGGGTCAGAAGGGGCTCGGCGCACGCCCCGGGCGCGAGGGCAACGAGCCCAATCAGAAGCACCCTCACGGTGACACCCGCAACCCGGCGAAGGGACAACCCCTTGGCATGATCAGAGCCATGCTCAGAGACGAAATCAGAGTCGAGAGCAGAACCGCGCTCAGCCACACACCCGCAGCCCCGACCAGAAATCAGTTCGTCCATACAAGCAGTGTACCGCCCCAATCTCTGGAGCGGTACACCGGAGGAGAGAGAGATTTTGGTTGGGAGGGTTCGGGCGGCGGCTCACCATGGATCCGCCCTCGACGCCCCTCGGAGGTGCCTGCTCAGTCCGCCCGCTGCGTCCGGATCTCCGGATCGCCGCAGGTCTTCTGACAAATCTACGACCACGCCGAGATCCGGGTTCGGCACCTGTCGGAATTTCCGGTCCCGCCGACGAGCCTCAGGTGCCTCCCGAGACATCGATGCAGAGATCCGGCGTCAGGCCCAGCCGTCCGCCCGCGTGCAACTGCCTCAGCCCCTCGAAGACCGCTGCGCAGACCGCCGTCGCCAGATTCAGCGACCGCTCTCCCCGCACCAGCGGCAGGCGCACCAGCGTCGCCGGAAACCGTGCCAGAACCTCGTCTGGGACTCCGGCGGTCTCCTTGCCAAAGAGCAGCGCATCGCCCGGCTTGACCCCGGCTTCCCAGATCGTGCGAGTCCCCTTGGTTGTGAACACCCACACCGTGGCCGGGCGGCGCACGGCGAGGTAGTCATCCAGCGTGTCATGCTCCACCACGCCCAGCCGTGGCCAGTAGTCCAGACCCGCCCGCCGACATGCCTTCTCGGAAGTGTCGAACCCGAGCGGCCGGATCAGATGCAACCCACACCCCGTCGCGATGCAGGTGCGTCCGATGTTGCCGGTGTTGTTCGGGATCTCGGGCTCGTGCAGCACCACGTCGAAGATCGGCTTCACCAATGGAACAGGGGCCGCGCCGGTCGATCCCGGTGCGGCCCCGTGCGATGATCCGCTCTGGTTGACGTCGATCACTGACCGTTCTTCTCGCGGAGGAAGGCCTCCTCGGCGGCCCGCCGCGCCTTGACGCCCGGGTCCGCCGCGATGATGCGATCAAAGCTGCCCTGGAAGCGAGAGCTGTTCATCCAGCCCCACCACCGCAGCACGCCGTCGCTGCTCACGACGCCCACCCACGGGACGGGCACGCCCTGGGCCGCATCCGGATAGTTCTTCTGCAGCTGCTCGAAGATACCACCCGACGGGTCCATCGAGATGTAGTGCTCCAGGCTGACCTTGGTCTTCCACTCTTCAAGGACCGGCGTGAGCTTGGCCGGATCGACCTCCAGCCTCTTCGTCTGTGATCCGTCAGAGGACGGCGCGTTCACGGGGCTGATCAGCCCCACGATGCGCACGTCCCGGACGAGCTGCCGCTGCAGCAGGTTGAAGCGGCTCCACTGACCGTAGTCGAACGTGACCCGGGCCTCAGGATGGAAGATGTACACGAGCCGGACGCGCCCATCAACCTTGGGTGCCTCGGGCATCCAGGGATTGTCGGGCAGCTTCAGCGCCGGGGGCAACTCCGGCGGCGCATTTGGATCCTGGTTCTGCGCGTTGGGGTCCTTGGGCGGCTCGGGCCACTTGGCGTTCTTGTAGTCGTCGGCGGTGGGCGGCGTGAAGGGCAGCTCGGGAAGCTGCGTCATGTCAACGGCCGCCCGCATCGCCTCGGTGCGACGGAGATCGGCCTCACGCCGCGCCGCCTCGGCCGCGAGGCGGCCGTTCACACCCGCCGCGTCGTCGCGCGACTCCTTGACCACGATCCCCACCGCGGCCTCGACACCCTGAGTCTCGATGTCCGCGAAGCGAAGCTGACCGGCGCGGTCGATGATGTAAAAGTCAGGATCGTTGTCCGAGTTCAGCGCTTCACGCAGCTTGCCGTCCGCATCGTGTGCGAGCAGCAGCGTCGCGCCGGCGGGCGCCGCGGGCTTGGCTGCCGCCTCCCACTCCTTCTGGCCATGCACCGCAAGCACGATCAGGCCGTTCGCCGCGTTCTGCGTCGCGAGCCGCTGCGCCAGCGCCATCGCCCGCTTGCCCGCGGGCAGGAAGTCGGTCCAGAACATGATCAGCACGGGCTTGCCCGAGGCCGTTCCGGCCGACAGTGCCTCGCCGTTCTTCCAGTCCTTCAGCGAGCCCAGGAGAGCGAAGTCGAACGGCTGCCGCTCCATCTTGTTGAGCGCGCTGCGCCGATTCCCTTCACCCTCGCGCACGACACCATCAACGCCGGGCTGGGCCATCGCCCCGGCAGGGATCGCAGCAATCGGCGCGGCGAACAGAGCAGCGAGGACGAGCGAACGAACCGGGCGGGCGGGCAGCTTCATCACAGACCTCCATACGTACCTGAGAATACAGGCACGGAGAACCTTGCGGCGATTCCTCTCGCGGTCCCCGCAGCGGGGGCAGAAACCCGCTCAACTCGCGGACCGACAACACCGGACCCGAACGCTTGGAGACGGACCCATGAACCCGTCCCTACAGGACACCGTCCCTAGAAGATAGACGCCCACCCCCGCCGAAGGTTCGCCTTCGAGCGACTGCCGTTACGGTTTGCCTCCTGGGTCCACAAGCCTGTGGATGGCGACCGCCGCCGCAACGGCAACATTCAACGAGTCCGCGCCCGCGGTCATCCCAATCCGGACCCAGTGATCCGCCATGGCAATCGCCTCCTCCGACAGCCCAGGTCCCTCAGCCCCGAGGAGGATCGCCCGGGGCCTAGCCGGCGCCCCCGCCGGCCCGAACTCCCGGATGTCGCGGGCACCATCGCGTGGCGTCATGGCCAGCACCTCCCACCCGCCCGACCGAAGCTCGCCCAGTACCTCGGGCCACGGCGTCGCCCACCCAAACGGCACCGCCAAAACGTTCCCCATCGAGACGCGCACCGCCTTGCGGTACAGCGGGTCACAGCACTCCGGGCTCAGCAGCACGCCACACGAAGGGCCGCCCAGCACGGCTACGTCACGGAAGAGCCCTCCAACGTTGTCGTGGTTGGCCAGATTCTCGGCGATCACGAGCGTCTGGCAGGATCGGGCAAGATCGCTCCAGGCTGGCGGCGGCAGACGTTCGGCCGCCGCCAGAATCCCCTGATGGAAGTTGAAGCCCACCACCTGGTCCAGGATCTGGTCGGGTGCCACGTAGACCGGCGTCTGGGGCGAAAGGACCCGCAGCAGCGGCTGAGACCGCTCCAGACGCGACCGGGCCATGAGGACGGCCCGGATGGGGTAGCGTGAGCGTGAGAGCCGGGAGACGACCAGTTCCCCCTCCGCCACGAACAGGGGTAGCCCCCCCGCCCGGTCGGCTCGCCGGAGATCGGCGTCCTTGAGATTCACGAACGCCGCCAGACGGGCGTCTGTACTGCGCTCAACCTCGATCACGCGGGTGGGGTCCACGGTCCGATGCTACGGTCCGAGTCGCGTCCGTGCGGGGCCCGGAAGGCCAGGCAGGGCGCGACCGTCACCCGGAGACTCTCGAGTGCTGGAGCTATGGCAGGCTGTCGTTCTCGGACTCGTGGAGGGACTCACCGAGTACCTCCCGGTCAGTTCGACCGGTCACCTCATCATCGCCTCCGGACTCATGGGCCTGGATGATCCGGCCAAGAAGGCCGCGGTCGACGACTTCCTCATCATCGTCCAGGGTGGTGCGATCTTGGCCGTGGTCGGGCTCTACTGGCCCAACGTGCTGAAGATGATCCGCGGTCTCCTGATGAAGGACCCCCAGGGGCTGCGGCTCTTTCTCAACCTCGTGATCGCGTTCATCCCTTCGGCGGCGCTGGCGCTCCTCGTCGAGGACTGGATCGACCAGCACCTCTTCAGGACCGGGCCGGTACTCCTGGCTCTCTTCGTCGGCGCGATCTACATGGCCGTCATCGACCTCTATTCGAGCGGCAGGATCGGTCGTGCACGGTCCGGGCTCGCGGAGATGACCATCCACGACGTCACCCCCCGTCAGGCGCTCTTCATCGGCCTCCTGCAGTGCATCGCGATCTGGCCCGGCACGAGCCGCAGCCTCATGACAATCACGGGTGGCATCCTGATCGGACTCCGCCCGCGCGCCGCCGCGGAATTCTCCTTCCTGCTCGGGCTCCCCACGTTGACGGCGGCGTGCGTCTACAAGCTCGCCAAGAACCTCTACGCCAGCCACAAGACCGGCGCACCCAACGTCTTCGAGACCCTCGGCTGGACGGCGAGCTTCCTCGGAATCGCCGTCGCGGCGGTGAGTGCCGCCGTCGCGGTGAAGTTCCTTGTCGGGTTCCTCAATCGCTACGGCCTCACGCCCTTCGCCATCTACAGAGTTGTGCTCTGCATCGTGCTGCTGGGCCTCAGCCAGGCAGGGCTCGTGCGGATCGGCTCGTCCGACGCTCAGCTGCCAGCTCCTCCCGCTCCAGTGCCGACCACGCGGGCAACACCGACCACTATCCAGCTCTCGGCCTTTACGCCCGCTTCGCCAGAGACTCCCACGCCATGAAGACCTCCTTCCCCAAGGGCAAGATCCGGGCCGTCCTCCTCGAAGGCACCCACCCTGCCGGCATCGCGATGCTCAAGGCCGAAGGCTTCCAGGTCGAGACGCTCGCCGGCGCACCAGACCACGCCAAGCTCCTGCGCATGGTCGAGGGCGCCCATCTGCTGGGCATCCGCTCCAAG
>CAZBXF010000069.1:0-15667 GCA_964495635.1 uncultured Phycisphaeraceae bacterium | reverse complement strand
CGGCAAGGAGCCCAACAAGAGCGTCAACCCCGATGAGGTCGTCGCCGTCGGCGCCGCCATCCAGGGCGGCGTCCTCCGCGGCGACGTCAAGGACATCCTCCTCCTGGACGTCACGCCCCTCTCTCTCGGCGTCGAGACCCTCGGCGGCGTCATGACCAAGATCATCGAACGCAACACCACCATCCCCAAGACCCACACCGAGGTCTTCTCCACCGCCGCCGACAACCAGACCAGCGTCCAGATCCACGTCCTCCAGGGCGAGCGCGAGTTCGCCAAGGACAACCGCACCCTCGGCCAGTTCGAGCTCGCCGGCCTGGCCCCCGCACCCCGCGGCATGCCCCAGATCGCCGTCGAGTTCGCCATCGACGCCAACGGCATCCTCACCGTCACCGCCACCGACAAGGGCACCGGCAAGAAGTCCGACATCAAGATCACCAACAGCGGCGGCCTCTCCAAGGACGAGATCGAGCGCATGAAGCGCGACGCCGAAGCCCACGCCGCCGACGACAAGGCACGCCGCGAACTCGTCGACTCCAAGAACCGTGGCGACGCCATGCTCATCCAGACCCGCAAGGACCTCGAAGAGCACGGCGGCAAGGTCAGCCCCGAAGCCCGCGGCAAGATCGAGAGCGCACTCTCCAACCTCGAGTCACGCCTCAAGACCGACGAGAAGGCCGCCATCGAGGCCGCCATCGGCGAGCTCGACAAGGCCCGCATGGAACTCGGCAAGGCCATCTACGAAGCCACCAAGGCCGCAGCCCCCGGCAGTGGGGGAGCCGATCCCGCCGCCGCGGCCGCAGCCCCAGGCACCGACGCCAAGAAGGACGACGTCATCGACGCCGAGTTCAAGGTCAAGGAAGACAAGTAAGCAAGCAGCACCGGCCTCCCGGCCGGTGTCTTGATCCAACCAGCACCACTCCAAGCGGCACCGCCCTCCCGGGCGGTGTCCCTTTTTCAGCCCTCTCGCGCAGCACCACCAGGGAGGTCACCCGATGCCCGCACCCGACCTCCCTCCCCCGCCCCCAGCCCCGCAGGGCCCACGCCCCCTCTTCGTCCATCTGCACGTCCGCCTCCTCGACCCCGCCGTCGTCGCAGGCGCCACCGTCATCGTCATCGACCAGATCCGCGCCAGCGTCACCATGACCGCCGCGCTCCACGCCCGCGCCCCCTTCATCGAGCCCGTCCTCACCGTCGAAGACGCCTTCACCCGCGCCGCCGCCCTCCGCGCCGCTGGCATCCCCGCCCTCATCGGCGGCGAGCGCGCAGGCATCGCCGTGGAAGGCTTCGACCTCGACAACTCACCCCGCAACTACACCCAAGACCGCATCGCCGGCCGCCCCCTCGTCTTCACCACCAGCAACGGCACCGCCTCGCTCCTCCACGTCCGCCGCGCCCACCGCATCCTCGTCGGCTCCCTCTCCAACCTCTCCGCCATCGTGGACGCCGTCGCCACCGACCCGCGCCCCGTCCACATCCTCTGCGCCGGCACACGCGACGAGATCAGCCTCGACGACTGCCTCCCCGCCGGCGCCATGGTCCAGCGACTGATCGCTGAAGGCCGCACCCTCGGCTCCGACGATTCCGGCCGCATGTGCCTCTCTCTCTGGCGCGACACGCTCGCCTCCAAGGGAGGCATCGCCACCACACTCCGCGAAAGCCGCGGCGGCCGAAACCTCTCCCGCATCGGCCTGGACGCCGACATCGACTTCTGCGCCCTCGTCGATCACCTCCCCGTCCTCCCGACCTTCGATGCAGCCTCCGGCCGCATCACCCTCGAAACGGCCACGCACGCACGGAGGGCGTGAGCATCAGCAGCGCCGCCCACCCGCGTTCACTCGGCATCGACGGCTGCGCAGGCGGCTGGGTTGTCGCATCGATGGTCTCTCATCCAAACGCCGCCGCGCCGCAAGTCGCTTTCGAGGTTCATCCGTCGCTCGACTTCCTCGAAGCACGCTCGCCCTCGCGCGTCTGCATCGACATTCCCATCGGCCTGAGCCGCCAAGCACGCACCTGCGACGCGCTCGCACGCCGAGCACTCCCGGGCGCCGCATCACGCGTCTTCACGCCCCCATGCCGCGAGGTCCTCGCCTGCGCCGATTGGCCCACAGCCAACGCACTCAGCAAGAGGCTCACCGGAAAGGGCCTCTCCAAGCAGGCCTTCAACATCACCCCGAAGATCCGCGAGGCGGACGAGCTCCTCGCCCGAGCGCCGCACCTCCGCGCCGTGCTCCGCGAGGTCCATCCCGAGGTCTGCTTCGCGCACCTCGCGGGCCGAGTGCTGCCAAGCAAGAAGTCCGCCGAAGGCATCGCATCACGCATCGCGCTCCTCGCCTCCAGAATCGCGATCGACGAGACAACGCTGCGCGATCAGGCCTCAACGCTGAAGCGCCCGGGTGCCAAGCTCGACGACCTCCTCGACGCCGCCGTCGCGCTCGTCGTCGCCCTCGCGCCCAGCAGCGCCATCCGCACGCTGCCATCCGCGCCCGAGCACGACGAAACCGGCCTCGCGATGGAGATCATCTACCGCGACCCCTAGTGGCCGCCGATCACGCCAGCGTCGCCGCGTGTGCGCCCAGCCACGCCGCGATCTGCTCCAGCGCCGCTGCCCGATGGCTCCGCGCGTTCTTCTCCGCAGCAGGCAGCTCCGCGCTCGTCCGCGAGAACTCCGGCGCCACCAGAAACAGCGGGTCATATCCAAACCCGTTCGCTCCCCGCGGCACCTCGCCCCGCACCCCGATCCGCCCCTCGAACGTTCCCCGCGCCGTGCACCGCACCCGCGGCAGGTCCTCATCGCGCCCCGCCGCCGCCAGCACCATCACGCACACGAAACGCGCCCCACGCCGCTCCGGCGCAACCCCCTCCATCTCCCGCATCACCCGCTCGTTGTTCGCGCCGTCCCTCTCCTCGCGTGACATCGACGCCGCCACGCCATCCGTCCGCCCGTCATTGAAGTAGTGCGACGAGATCACCCCGGGCCGCCCATCCAGCGCATCAATCTCAAGCCCCGAGTCATCCGCCAGGCACGCCATCCCCGTCGCCGCCGCATACGCCAGCGCCTTCACCCGCGCGTTCTCCTCGCACGTCGCGCCGATCTCATCCGGCTCCCGGAACGGATACCCCCGAACCTCCGCAAGCGTGAGCAGCTCCACATCCCGCAGCCCACGCAACGCAAAGATCGCCCTGATCTCCGCAACCTTGTGCGGGTTCGTGGTCGCCACAACGATCCTTCGGGGCCGGGACGCAGCGCTTGTCATCGCCGATTGTTGCACCCCCATCGCGCACCCGCCCAGCTCCGCCGCACTTGACACCGCCAGCAACGCGCCCATGATCCGCGCCATGAAGGGACCAAACCCACAACCTCCCGCCCCCTCCGCAAGGGCCGCCATCGCCGCCGCCGCCGCCGACCACCTCGCCTCGTGCGCCCATCGCGGCTTCAGCCCCGCCCTGATCGGCTTCGACGGCTTCATCGACTACATCCTCCGCATGGTCGACGTCCGCCGCGGCATGTCGCCCGCCGAGTTCACCCCCATCCGCACCATCGCCGAGTTCGCCGCCCGCTGCGCCGCCGCCGCCGGCAAGAGCACCAACATCGAGCAGGTGCTGATCGAAGAACGCTTCGGCGGCAACGGCCCCCTCATGGCCGGCGCGCTCGCCCAGCTCGGCGTCCCCGTCACCTTCATCGGCGCCGTCGCCACCAGCGACGCCGGCCCCGCCCTCCATCCCACCTTCACCAGCTTCGCCCAGCGCTGCCGCGAAGTGATCGCAGTGGGGGAGCCCTCCTTCACCGACGCCCTCGAGTTCGACGACGGCAAGCTCATGTTCAACAACACCCGCGCCGTCCAGGCCATCACCTGGGACCGCATCGTCGAGCGCGTCGGCCTCGCCCGCCTCGTGCAGATCGTCGATGCCTCAACGCTCCTCGGCGTCGTCAACTGGTCCCTGCTCGGCGGCGTCCCCGGCATCTGGCGCGGCCTCATGCGCGACGTCCTCCCGCGCTGCACGCCGCGCGACCGCATCATGTTCGTCGACCTCTCCGACCCCGCCAAGCGCACCGACGCCGACGTCCTCGCCGTCACGCAGCTATTGGCCGAGCTCGAGCGCGCCGGCCTTGGCCTCCGTGTCTGCCTGGGCCTCAACCTCGCCGAGTCCGAGCGCCTCGGCCGCGTCCTGGGCCTCACCACCAGCACCTGGCGCGCCGGCCCCATCCTCCGCGAAGCAGCCACCGCCCTCCGCGAGCGCATCGGCATCTCCCGCGTCACCATCCATCCGCGCGAGGGCGGCGCCGCCGCCGATGCACACAGCGCCGCCTGGATCGACGGCCCCCTCGTCCAGCGCCCGCGCATCTCAACCGGCGCAGGCGACCACTACAACGCCGGCTTCTCCCTCGCCCTCGCCTGCGGCGCATCGCTCGAGCAGTGCCTCGCATGCGCCGTCGCCGTCAGCGGCGCCTACGTCCGCGATGGTGAGTCACCAACGCTCGAACGCCTCCTCGGCTTCCTCCTCGCGCTCCCCGAGCCCAACGCCGCGTGACGCCGTGACTGCGTGACTCTTTGCCTTGTGTGTCCCGCAAGAAGACCCGGCGGCAACCGCCGGAGTGCGCAAGGCGTCCTCACGCCGAAGCCGGATGCCAGATCGTCTTGAATTCAACCAGCGGCTCGATCCACCCCGGATGCTCGCACGCCGCGTCGCTCGCCCAGTCAGGCGCAGGCGTCCGGATCGTCACGCGCTTCACATTCTCCGCCGCGCCCCCATGCAGGATCGCCGCATGCGCCGCGGGCAAACCCGCCCCATGCACGCCATCGATATCACGGTGCCCCGCGATGATCGGCAGCACCTCCGCATGATCGCACGTCAGCACATTCACCACGCCCGGCGGCACATCGCTCGTCGCCAGAACCTCCCCAAGCAGCGCACCCAGGAGCGGATTCTGCTCGCTCGCCAGCACGACGCACGTGTTCGCCGCCGCCAGCGCCGGAGCCATCAGCGACACCATCGCCAGCAAAGCCGGCGTCCGTGGCGATACCACCGCCACAACCCCGACAGGCTCAGGCGAAGTAAACGTGTAGAACGGCCCCGCGACAGGATTGCAGCACCCCAGCACCTGCGCATGCTTGTCCGCCCAGCCCGCAAAGTGCACCACACGGTCAATCGCCAGCGACACCTCATCCTCAGGCCGCAGGCCCTTCGTCGCACCCTTCTTCACGCCCTTCGCTCGCGCCCCGCCCGCCGCAGCATCCGGCCCCACACTCGCAAGCGCCTCGACAAACTCGCCGCGCTTCCCCTCCATCATCTCCGCGATGCGGTACAGGATCTGCGCCCGGTTGTACGCCGTCGTCCCCTCCGACCACTTCGCCAGCGCCCCCCGCGCCGCCTCCACCGCCTCGCGCAGGTCCTTCCGCGAAGCCTTCGCCACATGCGCGATCGGCTCCCCCTTCGGCGTAGACACCAAGGTCGTCCGCCCAGACTCACTGCGCGGGAACGCGCCATTCACAAAGAGCTTGTACGTCTTGGCAATATCGAGGCGGTTGGGCATTGGGCTTTCGAGGTGGCTTTGGGTGAGTTGGGGGAAGGGCCAAGAGCGGGTGCCGATGCCGGAGGGCTCATTAGACGTGTTCGCCCATCGCAACATGACGCACGAGCAGGAAGAGCTGGATCGCATCGCCGTCGGCGATGATCCTGATCGGTGTGCGATCTTGCATGTCCGGAATCGCCGCGTGCATCCACTCTTGCAGCTCCTTTGGCGTCAGCAGGGCGCTGATCTCCGCAACGAGCGTGTTAATCTCGCGAAGTCGAGCCCTGAGCCAATCTGGAACCTGCGGAGCTGTCTCGTACTTGGCCAGTGAGCGGACCGAACAGCCGAGCATTCGAGCCATCTCGGTCTGTGATAGGCCGAGCAACACCCGAAGCGCCTTCAACTCGCGGCGACGCGCACCGTCGACTGGGTTCGGAGTCTGTACTCTCGGGGCTGTCGCCGGACGAACCCGGTCGGATCTGGATTCCATCTTCCGAACGACGAGGTCGACCAACTGATCGACGAAGAGGTCACGATCCGCTAGGTCCAACCGCCCCATCGCCTCAGGCTCGAGCCGCCAAGCCCAATGAAGCCCTCCCTTCGGGCTCTTGGCCGATGTCGCGACCGGGCTGCGTGGCGAGGACTTCGCCGTCTTGGTAGCTGTTCGACGCGCTGAGGCCATGAAGCATTATTGCATGCAAAGTTGCCGATGTCAAGGCTGCCCGTCATGTGGCAGCTTGAACGCCGCAGCGTCGATGTTGTCCCGGAACATCACTAGGCAGCGTCCCTCAACCCGGGCTGCCGAAGGGACGGATACGCCCTGAATGCCAGCGCTGGCGAGGGCTGCGCCGATTCGCTGACCGTGGGTTGGCGAAAGCGCCGGATCGCGGTGGGCTTCGGTCAGCAGGAACGCAATGGTGCGTGCGTCGAGTGGCGGGGAAGCGAGCGTGACGACACGATCGAGCCGGATCTCAACCGGAGTCACGACGAGCGTTCGGGCACGAGCGCCAATCGGGAGTCCAGCACCCAGCGTCTGTCGCGAGCCACACTCGGCGAGCGCCGTAGCCTCCTCCATGCCAGCGTAAACCGTCGCAACACCGCGCGGGTTCCAACGCTGGCCTGACTCCTTCGCGCCGATGCCGCTCACGAGGTGAACCGCAGTTGCGAACTGGGGTGCCGTGGCGCGGTACACGACCGCACGCAATGGGTTCGTGGAAGCAAGCAGAGCTTCAACGATGGCGTCGACGTTGATTGGCGCGGAGGCTTCGCTCTTCACGACGACACCTCCACATACGCCCGCAGCCCATGCATCCCCCCCTCTCTCCCGAACCCGCTCTCCTTGAACCCTCCAAACGGGCTCGCCGGATCAAACTTGTTGAACGTGTTGCACCACACCACGCCAGCCTTCAGCTTCCGCGCAATCTCAAAGACCTTCGACCCCTTGTCCGTCCAGATCCCCGCCGACAGCCCATACGGCGTGTTGTTCGCCCGCGTGATCGCTTCCTCCGGCGTCCGGAACGACATCACGCTCAGCACCGGCCCAAAGATCTCCTCACGCGCAATCGTGTGGCTCGGCTGCACGCCCGTGAAGAAGCACGGCGCACACCAGTGCCCCTTGCCGGGCTTCTTCCATGACGAAACGGGCTGATGGAGCCTTGCTCCTTCGGACTGCCCGACCGAGATGTAATGCTCGATCCGCTCCAGCTGCGCCCCGCTGTTGATCGCCCCCACATCCGTGTTCTTGTCCAAGGGGTCGCCCACGCGCAGCGACGCCATCCGGTGCTCCAGCTTCGCAATCACGCGGTCCAGGATCGACTCCTGCACAAACAGCCGCGACCCCGCGCAGCACACCTCACCCTGATTGAAGAAGATCCCCCCGATGATCCCCTCCACAGCCTGATCAATGCTCGCATCCTCAAAGATGATGTGAGGCGACTTCCCCCCAAGCTCCAGCGTCAGCCGCTTCGGCGCCGCCCGCGTCCCCGCCGCCACCTCATCCGCCAGCGTCTTCGCGATCCGCTTGCCAACCTCCGTCGAGCCCGTGAACGCAACCTTGTCCACACCCGCGTGCCCAACCAGCGCCGCTCCTGTGCTCCCATCCCCCGTCACAATGTTCACAACACCCTTCGGCAGTCCAACCTCCTCGAAGATCTCCGCCAGCCGCAGCGCCGTCAGCGGCGTCGTTTCCGCCGGCTTCAGCACCACCGTGTTCCCGCACGCCAGCGCCGGCGCAATCTTCCACGCCGCCATCATCAGCGGGAAGTTCCACGGAATCACCTGCGCACACACCCCGACAGGCCGCGGCGTCCGTCCCGGAAACGCGAACGCCAGCTTGTCCGCCCACCCCGCGTGATAGAAGAAGTGCGCCGCCACCAGCGGCAGGTCCACATCGCGGCTCTCCTTGATGGGCTTCCCGCAGTCCATCGTCTCAAGGATCGCAAGCTCCCGCGCCCGCTCCTGAATCCGCCGCGCAATCCGGAAGAGATGCTTCCCGCGCTCCTTCGCCGCCAGCCCCGCCCACGCCGGCAGCGCCGCTCGTGCCGCCGCAACCGCCGCATCAACGTCCGCCGCGCTCCCCTGCGCCACCTCCGCCAGGACCTTCTCCGTCGCCGGATTCACCGTCGCAAAGTGCGACGCCCCCGCCTCCGCCCCGCGCTTCCCGCGCCGCGGCTCCACAAACGCCCCGCCAATAAAGTGCCCATACCGCGCCCGGATCTCCACCTTGATCGTCTCCGGCGCGGGCGCAAGGTTGAAGGTCCCCCCTCGACGCACCACGCCCGGCGCGCTGCCCGGGTCGCCGCTTCCCAATGGTGTGCTGGCTGTCATGCCGCCTGGCCCAGTCCGGTCGAGCGTCGTCATGCTCCCATCCTATGTAAACCTCACCCGCCCCATCCGCCCGCACCCCGTCCCCGCCGCGCCCCGCACGCCAGTCCCGCCGATGTGACTTGCGGACGCTGCCCCGGTCGCGCCGTAGCATCGACCGCCGAGCCCCCCGGGACCACCCGCGTCGGAGGCCCGAGCCTCTGGAGTCTGCATGAGCACGAGTTCGGGAGAGAGCAGGCACACAGGCGCAGGGCAGGACCCCGTGCGCCTCATCGCCTCCCACCCCGGTGTCATCGCCTTCGGCCAGGCCCTCGCCGCCGGCCGCCGCGTCGTCGCCACCGGTGCCGTCGGCTCCTCCCCGGCCCTCGTCGCCGGCGCCGTCGCCCTCACTCACTCTCGCATCGTCGTCCTCGTCGTCGCACACCTCGACGACGCCGACGAGATCGCCTCCGAGCTCGAAGGCATCGTCCCCGTCGAGCGCTTCCCCGCGCTCGAAACCCTCCCCGGCGAGTCCGCCATCGCCACCGAGCAGCTCGCCCAGCGCCTCCACCTCGCAAGGCTCGCGCCCACTCTGGCCGGACCATGCGTCCTCGTCTGCCCGATGCCCGCGCTCATGCAGGCCGTCCCCTCCCTCGCCGCCATCGAGGCCTCCACCCGCACCATCAAAAAGGGCCAGACGCTCCGCCCCTCCGACCTCACCGCCTGGCTCGCCTCCTCCGGCTACGAACGCGTCGACGCCGTCGAAGAAGTCGCCCAGTTCGCCGTCCGTGGCGGCATCATCGACATCTTCCCCGCCGCCGCCGGCACCCAGGCCCCCGTCCGCCTCGACTTCTTCGGCGATGAGATCGATCGCCTCAGCGAGATCGACATCGGCACCATGGCCACCGATCGCGCCATCGACACCATCGAGCTCCTCGCCGCCAACGCCGGCCACGCCTCCCGCGACGAAGGCGTCCAGTTCCTCGACCTCCTCCCGCGCGAGGCCGTCGCGATCCTCGTCGAAACCATGGAAGTCGTCGAGCAAGGGCGCGGCTACTACGAGCGCGTCACCGACGCCCGCGGCATCTTCGGCCCCCCCGCCGTCCTCCGCACCCTCGAGCTCCGCCTCGCGGCCCTCGCAGAGCTCAACCAGTTCTCCGCCGGCGCCAGCACCGCCGACCTCCGCATCGACCTCCCCTTCTCCGCCCTCCCAACATTCGCCAAGGAGCTCCCCGCCGCCATCGCCGAGCTCGCATCGCTCGCAGGCGAGTCCGCCCGCACCCTCGTCGCCTGCCAGACCGAGGCCGAGCGCACCCGCCTCGCCGAGCTCCTCGCCGAGCACGCGCCCGGCCCCGCCCCCCGCATCCGCTCCGAAGTCCGCTACATCCACCGCGGCTTCACACTCGGCCCCGCCGAGGCCGCCCCCGGAAGCGCCGGCCCCCTCCTCGCCCTCATCCCGTACCACGAGCTCGTCGGCCGCTTCGCCGCCCGGCGCCGCGCCGGCCGCGTCCGCGCGGGCCGTGCGATGGACACCTTCCTCGACTTCGCCGAGGGCGACTACGTCGTCCACCAGGACCACGGCATCGCCCGCTTCGCCGGCCTCTCCCTCATGAAGCCGCGCGACCTCCCCATGCAGGTCCGCGGCATCCGAACCAGCGTCGAAGGCGAGGCCGCCGAGTACCTCACCCTCGAGTTCGCAAGCAAGGCCAAGCTCTACGTCCCCGCCACCCAGATCGACAAGGTCCAGAAGTACATCGGCGGCTTCCACGGCAAGCCGCCCCTCTCGACCCTCGGCGGCCAGAAGTGGAAGAACCAGACCGAGCGCGTCGCCGAGTCCGTCCGCGACCTCGCCGCTGAGCTCATGCGCGTCCGCGCCGCCCGCGAGCACCTCCCCGGCCAGGCCTTCCCCGCCGACACCACCTGGCAGGCAGAGTTCGAGGGCGAGTTCCCCTTCGAAGAGACCGAGGACCAGCTCGCCGCCCTCGCCGAGATCAAGCGCGACATGCAGCGCGCACGCCCCATGGACCGCCTCATCTGCGGCGACGTCGGCTTCGGCAAGACCGAGCTCGCCATCCGCGCCGCCTTCAAGGCCTGCGAGTTCGGAAAGCAGGTCGCCGTCCTCGTCCCCACGACCGTCCTCGCCGAGCAGCACGAACGCACCTTCAGGAGCCGCTTCGCCGGCTACCCCTTCCGCGTCGAGAGCATCTCCCGCTTCAAGAGCGACGCCCAGGTCAAGGAAGTCCTGGAGGCCCTGCGCAAGGGACACGTCGACGTCATCATCGGCACCCACCGCCTCCTCAGCAAGGACGTCCACTTCGCCGACCTCGGCCTCGTCATCGTCGACGAGGAGCAGCGCTTCGGCGTCGAGCACAAAGAAGCCCTCCTGCGCCTCCGCCTCACCGTCGACGTCCTCACCCTCTCCGCAACCCCCATCCCGCGCACCCTCCACATGGCGATGCTCGGCATCCGCGACATCTCCAGCCTCACCACCGCGCCCGTCGACCGCCGCGCCATCGTGACCGAGGTCATCCCCTGGAACGCCGCCCGAGTCCGCCAGGCCATCGAGCGCGAGCTCGCCCGCGAGGGACAGGTCTTCTACGTCCACAACCGCGTCCACGACATCCTCAGCAAGGCCGACGACATCCGCCGCCTCGCCCCCGGCGCCAGGATCGTCGTGGGCCACGGCCAGATGGACCCGCACGAGCTCGAGGCCGTCATGGTGAAGTTCGTCCGGCGCGAGGCCGACATCCTCGTCTCCACCACCATCATCGAGAGCGGCATCGACATCGCCAGCGCCAACACCATGATCATCGACGACGCCGACCGCTTCGGCCTCGCCGAGCTCCACCAGCTCCGCGGCCGCGTCGGCCGCTCCAAGCACCGCGCCTACTGCTACCTCCTCCTCCCCCATGACCGCACCGTCAAGGAAGTCGCCCAGAAGCGCCTCAAGGCCATCGAGCAGTACTCCATGCTCGGCGCCGGTTTCAAGATCGCCATGCGCGACCTCGAGATCCGCGGCGCAGGCAACATCCTGGGCGAGGAACAGTCCGGCCACATCGCCGCCGTCGGCTACGACATGTACTGCCACCTCCTCGAACGCACCGTGAAGGAGCTCGGAAACGAGAAGCCCCCCGAGCCGCCCAGCTCGACCGCGATCGAGATCGGCGCCTCCGGCATCATCCCCAAGGCCTACATCCCAAGCGACCAGCGACGCCTCGAGGCCTACCGCCGTCTCGCCATCGCCGCCACCCGCGATGAGCTCGCCCGCGCCCGCGCCGACCTCGTCGGCGCGTACGGCGAGCCCCCCTCGCCCACCGTCAGGCTCATCGAGCTGGCCGAACTCCGCATCGCCGCCGCCGCCCTCGGCGTCCGGACCATCACCATCCGCGAGCGCGACGTCGTCTTCTTCTCAAAGAACGCCGAAGAGGTCGGCCGCGTCGTCCGCGCCAACGGCCCCGGCATGGCCGATGAGGCCACCGTCCGCGTCCTCCCGCCCACGCAGCCCGGCGGACTCGGCGAGGTCTACGTCCGCTTCCCCGAGAACTATCTCGAGCCCACCACCCTCCTCGCCGTCCTCAGGCGTCGCCTCGGCATCACCCAGGCACCCCCGCCCGGCCGCACCGCCACGGAAAAGGCCCGCAAGCCCACGCGCCCTCGCTGAGTTTTCCCAAGAAACCTGTTGGTTGCGCCGGTCCGCGGCCGGGCCACCTTCATAGAATGATCGGATGTCCGAACTTCTTCCTTCTTCTTCCCCCACGCCCGAGCCCGGCCCGAGCGGTTTGTCCATGACCGATCGCAAGATCGTTCTGCTCAAGCGCCGCCTCGTGCGCGAGGCCTCCACCGCCGTCGGCATGCTCGAGGAATCCCTCGCCGCCCTCTGGGATCTCGACGTCGAGCGCGCCCGCGCCGTCCGCATCGCCGATGACGCCGTCGACGCCGAAGAAGTCGCCATCGAGCAGCAGTGCCACGAGCTCCTCGCCCTCCACAAGCCCTTCGCACGCGACTTCCGCATCCTCACCTTCATCCTCAAGACCAACGCCGATCTGGAGCGAGTCGCCGACCACGCCAGCTCCATCTCGAAGATCACCATCCGACTCTCCGAGCACATCCGACCCAACCACCCCGTGGTCTGGCCCACCGCCCTCATCGAGCTCGGCGAGCGCGTTCCCGCCATGTGCCACGAGCTCCTCCGCGCCGTCCTCGATGAGAATGTCGAACGCGCCCGCGAGCTCGTCGCCTCCGACAAGGTCATCGACCAGCTCGAACGCCGCCTCTTCGAGGAGAACATCGAGCAGCTCCTCCTGACCCCCCGCGCCGCCAGCGATCTCGCCGTCGGGCTCATGATGGCCCGCCTCGGCCGCGAGCTCGAACGCGTCGGCGACCTCATGGCCAACATCGCCGAGGACGTCGTCTACGTCGGCACCGGCGAGATCGTCCGTCACGCCAAGCGCCGCGGCGTCGTCCGCGGCACAAAGCCCCCCGCCAAGCCCGAGTGACGCCGCACGTCACGCCCGAACCCCTTGCCAACCCGCCGCACTCTTGGCATACTCGCGCCCATGAGCGTGCATCGCGTCGCCCAGGGTGACTCCGTCCACAGCATCGCCTTCGCCCGCGGCCTGCATCCCCGCACCATCTGGGATCACGCCCAGAACCAGCACCTCGCCCAAGGCAAGCGCACCCTCGCAACGCTGATGCCCGGCGATGAGCTCTTCGTCCCCGATCTCATCCCGGGCGAGGAGTCCGTCGCCACCGCGCAGCGCCACCGATTCCGCCGCAAGGCCATCCCGCAGCGCTTCAAGGTCCGGTTCTTCAGGTTCGGCCATCCGCGCAAGGGCGAACCCTTCACCTCCACGCTCGACGGTGCCCACGGCCCCTCGGGCCGCCTCGACGATCAGGGCCAGCTCGACATCCCAGTCTCGCCCGCCGTCGCAAGGATCAGGATCACCCTCGGCGAGGACGCCCAGCACGAAGTCTTCGAGTTCAGCGCCGGCCACCTCGACCCCTCCGAAGAACGCAGCGGCATCCTCGCACGCCTTGCCAGCCTCGGCCACCACGTCGATCCAGACGCTCAGGATCCCGACGCCGAGCTGCGCGCCGCCATCGAGGCCTTCCAGGCCGAGCAGGAGCTCGATCCCACCGGCGATCTCGACCAGCCCACCCTCGATCGCCTCCGCGATCTCTACGAGTGGAACGCCGATCCGGTCGCTCGCGGCGATGCCGATCCGGACTCCGCCTCAAGCGACGCAGGGAGGGCCTGAGCCGTGGCACTGAACTGGATCGTCCCGATGCGCCGGGCCGTCGTGCGCGAGGAGACGAAGTACATCGAACTGCTCGACGCCTGGCGCCGCTCGCTCAACGACGGGCGCGAGTCGCTCGCACGGTGGTACACCTTCGCCGCAGCCGGCCGCCACCAGAACGGTCTCCGCTGGCTCGCAAGCCTGGTGCAGAGCATCCGCGTCAGAGAGGCGGCGCTCGCCACGCCCGCCAGCATCGAGCACGGCAACACCCTGAACACAATCCCGCCCGCCTATGTGCGTCTCTGGAAGGGGCCCAAGCGCATCCTCCACCACGCCGCCCAGACCGACGCCCAGCTCGGCCTCGACAACGCGCAGCGCGAGGTCCGGTCCATCAGCACGATGTTCTATCCCGGCGACCTCATCGAGTTCCCGCTCCACCGCTTCCTCGCCGCCTGCCTCGCCAACAACTCCTCCGACGCCCAGGCCCTCTGGGGCATGCGCTTCCACGGACAGGGCCACCCGGCCCTCGGCAACACCGTCCTCACCAGCAGTGGCACGCTCCCCACCGGCAACTTCGCGCTCCACGACAACATCCTCGCGGCACGCTTCCAGATGATCCTCTCGCTCGCCCTCTGCGCGTGGTCCAGCGATGCGCCGGTCTATCAGGATGCCCGATACTCCGGCGGAAACGCCGAGGCCTGGGGCCTGCTCGGGCAGTGGGGGAGGCAGCGCGTCTACGCACGCGGCATGATGTACGCCGGGGAGTTCGCCATCAACGGCCGCATCCGTCTCGGCACGCGCGCCGGCGCCAGCGACGCCGCCGCTCCAACCTACGTCACCGACCCGCTCCACACCCACTACTGGCGCTACGCCACGTGGCACTGGGGCGAGCGCCCCACCGGCTCACGCCCCCTCCCCTACGTGCCGAGCACCGAGGCCGTGACGAGAAATCTCCGCCCCGAGCAGCCCCTCACGCCCGGCTGGTCCTGCTCGCCCGCGACGCTCGCGCTGACCTACCTCCTCCGCAACGCCCCTTCCTCAGGCCGCGGCGGCGTCAGCGAGAACTTCCCCAACTCCCACGTCGAGAACGGCGTCCGCTTTGTCTCGCGCGAGTCCATCGTCGCCGCAGGCACGCCGCGAGCGCCCGCACCCTCACCCACGCCCGACGGCACGCCGCCCGCACGCACCCGCCCACCGGCCGTCCCGGATCGCATCCCGGTCTGTCTCCTCTGGGCCGACCAGCGCTCGAGCCGCTGGGGCGGACCTCTGGGCGACGTCAACGTCGTGGCCCTCTCAGCGCACGAGCAGGCCATCGTCAAGCTCTTCCCGCCCAGCCGGCTGCTGCGGTCCACCGCCAAGCCCTTCGTCGGATTCCTCAGCGCCTTCAACCCCGCGACAGGTCAGGACTACTTCGCGGCCGCGCCGCGCTCTGATCAGCTCGTGGAGTCGGGACAGTTGTACCTCTTCGAGGCGACTGGCTCACTCAGCGTGGTGCCCCGCGCACCGACGATCTTCGGCTCGAGGTTCTTCAACTGGAAGCCGATCGTCGACAACATGGTGTATCTCAAGCGGATGCCAGACCCTCCGCACGCGCCGCCCGGCAGCGGAACCCACGGCATCTCCTACTCCGATCCAGGCGAGGGCAACGCGCGCCGGCCCCAGCAGTTCCTCAGCCGTCTCATCTGCATGGACATCAACGAGACGACCTTCGCCAGCGAGTACGCCTTCGGCCGCGCCTACAGGCCCATCGTGATCGCCACGCCCGACGCCCGCGAAACTCCGATGTCCCGCACCGGCCGCCCCGACGACTACAAGGCCCTCTACGCCGAGCGCGCCGTCCCCTTCTGGACCATGGCCGAGTTCATCGCCCACTCCGGCTTCCCGCCGCTGAGCGAGATCACCGAGGCGGTGGCGGCGTCGAACCGAACCAACGCCGAGGTCCGCGCGGCACGCGCGGCAGAAAGAGCCGCGGCCCGCGCACGCAGAACCGCCAGTTCAGGCCCCGGCAGCGCCGGCCCGGCATCGTGAAGCAGCTTCCACTTCCACACCGCCCGCAAGCGCGCACACACCATCAGCGACACCCTACGCCCGGTCGATGGTCGAGCCCTTCCTCACC
>CAZBXF010000068.1:0-15692 GCA_964495635.1 uncultured Phycisphaeraceae bacterium | reverse complement strand
GCCGGATCACCGGGGCGAGTGCCCCGTCTTCGTGCACGACATTGGCCAGTACGAGCAACGAGAGTTCGTCGCCCAGAGCTTTCTGGAGTTCGTCGAGAGTCAGTTCCGCGTTCAACGGGAACTGAACGAGCAGGGGGGCTGAGCCGCAGAGACCCGCCTTCTGATCTTGGCTGGTCCCGTCGCCTTGGGCGATGGAACCAACACTCAGCGGTGCTCTGCGCGGGCTTGAAACAGCGTGAACCGTACTCGACCCCGGCCCGCCAATCGCCGCACGCCAAACACAACTCGTACGCAGCAGCACCCTCGGAAATGGCTCCCGTTCCAATCCAGCAGGGACGCCGCCGGCAGCGTCAACGCCCGCACGCGACGCCGCACCCGGAAATCCTCAGCCTCCCGGCCCGGGCTTCGCGCATGGACATCGGGATCGCCCGCCATGCTGGCGGACTGAGGGACCCGGTAACGCTGGAGAGAACTCATGAAGCGTGGAGCACTTCTGTCGGTTGTTGCGGCCATCTCGCTCGGATTCGCAGCCCTTCCATCGCCGGCCCAGACGATCACATATCAGGGGCAGCTGGCCGATGCGGGGCAGCCCGCCAACGGCCAGTACGACTTCCAGTTTCGGATCTTTGAGGTCCTCAACGGCGGCGCCCAGATCGGCCTGACCGTGAGCGTGAATGCCGTGAACGTCTCCAACGGTCTCTTCTCCGTGCCGCTCGACTTTGGACCCAACGTCTTCACCGCCGACCCTCGGTACCTCGACATCCGCGTCAAGCCAACGGGCTCTCCTGCGGGCACGCCCTACACCCCGCTGACGCCTCGAACGCTGATGACCGCGGTGCCGACGGCGATCCGATCTCTCACGGACCGCTGGCGGCTTCTCTCGCCTGGAATCATCACCCCCACTCCAGGGCTCTCGCGCGTCTTTCTGAACACCACCACCTCGCCCGCTTCCGACGCGGTGCTGAGCCTGCGCGGCGAGACGGTCGCGGCAGGGATGTACGTCGACGCCGCACCGGGAGGTGGCACGTCGTACTACGGCTTCGCGTCCGGCGGCTTCAGCCGCGGCATGGCAGCCATGAACGCCGCTTCCGGGCTCTTTACCCTCACGGTCGGCCCCGCACCGAGCGTCTTCGTCAGCGAGTCGGGTCTCATCTCACTCGGCGGCGCTCCGACCGGCGCCGAGCGGCTCCAGATCAACGGTGCCCTCAGGGCGACGGGGCCGGCGACGGCGTCTGCCTTCAATTACCCCGTGGTCCAGAATCGCGTGCTCTCCATGCCACCCGAGGCGTTCAAGCCAGCCTTCACGGGCAACACCGGCGAGATGGGAACCGGCACCGGGCTGGCTTATCTGTTCACCTCGGCTGTGGCGGGTTCGCTCACCTCACCGGTCTATCTCCCCGCCGATGCCGTGGTCACGGGCTTCGAAGTTGTCCTCATCGACAACACGACAGCCACCAACCTCCTGTGCAGGCTGGTGAGGCGGGAAATGACCGGCACGGTGTACAGCACCATGGCTCAGGTGACTTCCGCCGGTGCCTCGGCCGCGATCCAGACACTCTCTGACACGACCATCTCCCTCCCCACCATCGATAACGAACTCTACACGTACATGGTCGACATCTTCGCGAACGACTGGGAGGGAGGCAACACCGGAATCAAGGGTGTGCGCATTCGGTACAGCGTCGTCAAGGCGGACTAACCGCGAAGCTGCCGCACCACATCAGCACGCCCGGGCGAGGGAACACCGAAGATGGCCGACGCCGCGACGAGAACGTCGCAGCCGGCCTCGCGGACCTCGCGCGCGTTGCTGAGGTTGATGCCGCCATCCATCTGAATGCGCTGGTCGTGGCGGAGCAGTGGCCTCAGCACGCGCACCTTCTCGAGCACGCTGCCGATGAACTTCTGCCCCGAGAAGCCGGGGTTGACGCTCATGATGAGGATCAGGTCCGGGCGGCTGGCCTCATCCGCGGGGTTCAGCAGCGGCAGCAGCTCATCGACCGGCGTGCCGGGGTTCACGGCGACGCCCGCCTCGACGCCCATGGCGTGCAGACGCTGGATCATCGCCGGAACGCACGCCGCCCCCACCGCCTCGATGTGGAACGAGATGTGATTGGCCCCGGCCTTGACAAAGGGCTCGAAGAAGCAGGCCGGGTCCGTGACCATCAGGTGCACATCGAGGTACGCGTCCGGGATCGCCCGCCTCAGGCAGCGACACAGATCCGGCCCCATCGTGAGGTTGGGGACAAAGTGCCCGTCCATGACATCAAGGTGCAGGAGGTCGGCCCCGCCGCGGAGAACCGCTGCGCAGTCGGCACCCATCGTCGCAAAGTCGGCCGAGAGGATCGAGGGCGCCACCAGCGGCAGATGGGGCGGGTTGCGGAGAAGATTCGTGGGTGGGGACGATGGAGACGCGATGGCGGTCGCGGCGGCGGTGCTCATGCGGAAACTGTACCGGGGCGGCTCAGAAGGAGGGGCGAATGAACAGGAAGAAAGCGACAAAGCACAGGCCATCCGGGAGAGGCAGCAACGGGGCCGGACACCCGCCGGGACGCCGGTGCCACTTGGACATAGCCACTTGAACGCACCGCCGTTACCATCACGCAGAAAGCCGCGTCCTTTCACTTCGCCACTTTGCCACTCCGCCACTTCGCCACTTCCAGGATCCCACCATGTCCACCCTCGCCGCTCGTATCGACGCCGCCCGTGCCCGCCTCGCGGCCGTCGGCCAATCGCACCTCCTCAACTTTGTCGCCTCGCTCGACGCAAACGCTCAGGAGGCGCTCGTGGCGCAGGTGGAGTCGCTGGATCTCGCGGCGCTTCCAGGGCTGATTGAGACGTATGTGAAGTCCAAGCCCGCCGCGGCGATCCCCAAGAGCCTGGGGCCGGCGCCGTACTACCCCGTTGATCGCGCTTCGACGGTGCGCTCCTGGGATCGTGCACGCTTCCAGCATCTGGGCGATGCCATGCTCCGCGGCGGCAAGGTCGCGGCCTTCGTCGTCGCCGGTGGACAGGGCTCGCGCCTCGGATTCGAGGGACCCAAGGGCTGCTTCCCCGCCGGCGCGGTGACAGGCAAGAGCCTCTTTCAGATCTTCGCCGAGAACCTGCTCGGCGCGAAGGACCGCTACGGCGTCCGGGTGCCCTGGTACATCATGACCAGCCCCCTGAACCACAAGGCAACCGTCGAGTTCTTCCAGGCCCACGACTACTTCGGCCTCTCGCGCGAGGATGTGCGTTTCTTCCCGCAGGGCGTGATGCCGAGCCTCGACATCACCAGCGGCAAGGTCCTCCTCGCCAGCAAGGGCGAGGTCGCGACAAACCCAGACGGCCACGGCGGCTGCATCCGCGCGCTGCACCAGTCCGGCGCGCTCGCCGACATGAAGTCGCGCGGCATCACGCAGCTCTCGTACTTCCAGGTCGACAATCCCAACGTCCGCATCCTCGATCCCATCTTCCTGGGCCTGCACGCCAACGCGAGCGACTCATCGGGTGAGATGTCCTCCAAGATGGTCGCCAAGGCCGGGCCGGGGGAGAAGGTCGGCGTCTTCTGCCTCGCCGACGGCAAGATCGAGGTGCTGGAGTACTCCGATCTGCCCAAGGGGCTCGCGGAAGAGACGCACCCCGACGGCTCGCTGCGCTACAACGCGGGGTCGGTCGCGATCCACGCGCTGGGCGTTGAGTTCATCGAGCGGCTCGCGACCGACACGCGCTTCGCGCTTCCCTTCCATCGCGCGGAGAAGAAGGTGCCCTGCATCGATGCGGCGACGGGCGCACCGATCACCCCCACTGCCAACAACGGCGTGAAGCTCGAAAAGTTCGTCTTTGACGCGCTCGCGCTCTGCCGCGCATCGATCGTCGTCGAGACCGACCGCGTCGAGGAGTTCGCGCCGATCAAGAACGCCACCGGCAGCGACAGCGTCGAGACGTGCCAGCAGATCCAGACGCTGCGCTCGGCACGCTGGCTCGCGGCCTGCGGCGTGGATGTGCCGATGAAGCCCGACGGCGTGACGCCCGACTGCGTAATTGAGATCTCGCCGCGGACCGCCACGTGCGCCGAGGAGCTGCGCAGCGCGCGCCTGCCGGGCTCGATCCAGCGAGGCGCACGCGTGGCGTTCTGATGGGCAAACGGAATCCAGCGGGGGGCGTGCGCAGAAGAAGCGACGGTGTGCATCGAGCAGCACAGAGCCGCCTCAGCGCGTTGACGACGCTGGATGATCCAGAACGAGACGATCTTGAGCAGATGATCAAGGAGGAGGACCGGATGGCGCGAGTGAGTTCTGCAGACGAAGCGGTCGCGCTCATCAAGAGCGGCATGAACGTCTTCGTGCATGGTTCGGCCGCGACGCCGATCCCGCTGCTGGATGCGCTCGCGCGCCGCACCGATCTCTCGGGCGTCACGCTCTTCCATCTGCACACGCAGGGGACGCGATCGTTCCTGGACCCCGCCTGCGAGGGGCGCCTGCGATCCTGCTCGCTCTTCACCGGCGAGCCCGCCCGGCCGGCGGTCCAGGAAGGGCGCGCGGACTTCATCCCGGTCTTCCTCTCCGACATCCCCTCGCTCTTCTACACCGGACGCATCCGGCTCGATGCGGCGATCCTGCAGCTCTCGCCGCCGGACCATCACGGCATGCACACGCTTGGAACCTCGTGCGACGCCGCGCGGGCCGCGGCGGACACCGCCCCGATCGTCATCGCCGAGGTCAACGCGCAGATGCCCGAGACCAGCGGGCACACCGTCGTCGAGGCCCGCACGCTGGACGCGTGGATCGAGACCGACCGCGCACTCCCGTCGGCAAAGCCCATCGAGATCGGCCCCGTGGAAGCGCGGATCGGCGAACTGATCGCGGAGCTGGTTGAAGACGGCGCGACGCTGCAGATGGGCATCGGCGCGATTCCTGATGCCGCGCTCGCGCGGCTAGGGAACAAGAAGGACTTGGGCGTCCACACGGAGATGTTCTCCGATGGGCTCATCGCGCTGATCGAGGGTGGCGTCATCACCAACCGGCACAAGCAGGTCCATCCCGGCCGCACGGTGACGAGCTTCGCCACGGGCTCGCGACGCCTCTACGACTTCGTCCATCACAACGCGCTGATCGAGTTCCATCCCTGCGACCGCACCAACGACACCGCGCTGATCCGCAAGAATCCGAAGGTCACGGCGATCAACAGCGCACTCGAGGTGGACCTGACGGGCCAGGTCTGCGCCGACTCGATCGGGCACCGCATCTACTCCGGCATCGGCGGGCAGATGGACTTCATCCGGGGCTCCGCCCTCTCGAAGGGCGGGAAGCCGATCATCGCGCTGCCGTCGACCGCCGCAGGCGGGAGCGTCTCACGAATCGCGGCCCAGCTCAAGCCCGGCGCGGGCGTCGTCACGACGCGCGGCCATGTGCACTGGATCGTCACCGAGCACGGCGCGGTGAACCTCTTCGGCCTCTCACTGCGCCAGCGCGGCGAGGCGCTGATCTCCATCGCGCACCCTGACTTCAGGGCCGAGCTCGCACGCGAGCTGCGCCAGACACGCAACTACCCGGTGACGCCATGACGTGATGCCAGAGACTCGATGCCAGAACTCGTGAGCTGACCAGCTGATCGCACGAACACCCGAAGACGCGAGAAGAGGACCGCCATGAACCACTGGATCATCACAAACCGCGAGATCGGCACACGCACCGTCGGCGGCAAGAAGGTCGAGTTCATCGCCGACACGCGGCGCGAGCCGATGCCCACGTTCCGCATCGCGACCTTCAAGCCCTACGAGCCCGGCGCCATCCCGAAGAAGGACGATGCGCTCCTCGCGAAGATCGACGACGCGGTCACGCTCATTCCCGATGAGCCGGTGGATGGCTACGCCGATCTCGAGCCCGATGACAATCCCACGAGCGTCAACGCGAGCCGGCGGCTGCTGCTCTCGCTCTATCAGACGATGACGCAGGCGCCCGAGGGCAAGGGCGACACGCTCTTCTTCATCCACGGCTTCAACTACGCGTGGCCGGACGCAGTACGTCACCTGCAGCGTCTCCACGAGCTCTACGTGCTCCCTTCCGAAAGCCCGATCGATCGCATCGTCTACTTCACCTGGCCGAGCTGGGGGCAGACGGGACGCTATCCATCGGATCAGGAGATCGCATGGCCGAGCGGCCTCCTGCTCGGGCGCGTCTTCGCCAAGACCGTGCGCTTCTATGCCGACTTCTTCAGACCAAGCAAGGGCAAGCGGCCCTTCTGCGGGCGCAAGATCCACCTCGCGGCACACTCCATGGGCAATCAGGTGCTGCGCGAGTTCATCCGTCAGGTCGCCGCGGTGCGGCACCTCCACGTCGCGATCTTCGGCGAGGTGCTGATGCTCAACGCGGATCTTGAGTGGCACGCGCTCGAGAGTGGGCAGCCACTCTTCGACCTGCACCAGTTCTGTGATCGCACGCACGTCTACAACCACCACGGCGACGACGCGCTCCACATCTCGGAAGCAACCAAGAACTCCGAGAAGCGTCTCGGGCGGCACGGGCCGCGGTCAGTGGCCCCCGGAGTGCTGCCGCCCCGGACCGTGGTCGTGGACTGCAGCGAGCTCGGCGCGCCCGACGACGCGATACCCGACACTGATGCCTTCATCAACGCCGCGCGGCGGGTGCTGGGCACCAGCAAGGTCGACCTCAAGGAACGCCTGGGGGACCACTGGGGATTCCTCTACCGCCCCGAGGTGATCGCGGATCTGTACGGTGTTCTCAAGGGTCATTCGTCGAGTGCCCTGCCCCGCCGGACGGCGAAGGCGCCGGGGCTCTACACGCTTGGGACTGCGGAATGAGCCTCCTCGCGTGCGACGTCGCCACTTCGCTTGATTTCCGGCGGATCCGTGCTCTCTTGTGGTGCGAACCAGTCGCGGAGTCTTCGCCAATTCCGAAGGCTCGGTCCGCTTCCTGAAGGGCTCGTTCACGACAGACACTCAGAGACGAAAGGTCCGATATGTTCATTCGTTCCGCCGCGACCAGCGTGGTGCTCCTCTCGGTCCTCGCTCCCCTCGCCGCAGCTCAGACGGGCTGGGATGAAACGACGCAGGGCGATCTGTCGAGCGATCGGTTCAATCCCACGCAGGTGCCGGTGGCCTTCGGTGACAACCGGGTGATCGGCAACACGCAGGATGGCGACCGCGACTTTCTGACGATCACGCTGGCGCCCGGGCAGCAGCTCGGGTCGCTCTTCCTCGAGAACTACGTCGGTGAAGACGGCGCGTCCTTCATCGGTCTGCAGGCGGGCAGCTTCCTGACGGTCGACCCTGATGATGCCGCACCCTCGGATCTGCTCGGCTGGGCGCTCTTTGGTCCTTCGCACAACAACGTCGGGCTCGACATCCTCCCCGAGATGGGCGACAACTTCGGCATCGTGGGCTTTGTGCCGCCGCTGCCGAGCGGTACGTACACATTCTGGATCCAGCAGCTGGGGCTGCCGACGGACTACACGTTCAACTTCGTCGTGGTTCCCGCGCCGTCGGGCGTCGCGGTGCTTGCAGGCATGAGCACGCTCGCGATGATCCGGCGGCGTCGCTGAGTGTCCGGCTGACTTTGCGGCTGAATGCATGGCCGCATGTGCTCACGGCCTCAGCGCTAACCTCAGCCCTAACCTCAGATCAATGACGATTCAACCAGAGTCACCCGGAGCGTCGGGCCAACCGTGGCCCGACCCTGCGAAGCTGCCCGAGCGCTTTCGGCAGTTGCCGCGTGCCCTCGCCGAGCGCACGCGTGTTGCGAGGCTCGCGGGCGTTCCTGCGCTGATCGCGCATCCGGACTGGAAGACGCCGTGCCCAACCATGATCTGGATGCACGGGCGCACCGTGAACAAGGAGCTGGATCCGGGCCGCTATCTGCGCTGGATCCGCGCGGGGATCGCGGCGGTGGCCCTCGATCTGCCCGGCCACGGCGAGCGGCTCGATCCGGCATTCCAGGATCGGCGCACGACGCTGGCGATGGTGCGGCAGATGGCGGGCGAGATCGATGGCGTAGTCGACGCGATGGCCGGGCCCGAGTTTGGACATCTCTTCGACTTTGAGCGGCTTGGGATCGGCGGGATGTCGGCGGGCGGCATGGCGACGCTGCTGCGCTTGTGCGAGCCGCACGACTTCGCCGCAGCCGCGGTCGAAGGAACGACCGGGTGGCTGAGCGGGCTCTTCTTCCCGGAGGCAACGGGGCACGCGGGCCAGTCGCCCTGGGGCGTCTCTCAAGATCGCACGCTGGTCGAATCGCTCGACCCGATGTCACGCGTGGACTCGATGGCCGCCATCCCGATGCTCTTCCTTCACACACGCACCGACCGGACCGTGCCGTTCGATCGGCTCCTTCCGTTCATCGAGGCGCTCCGCGCCAGTCTTGAACGGCGGGGCGGAGCAAGCGGCACTGGCGCGATCATCGAGCTCAAGACGTGGGAAAAGACGGGCGCGCCCGAGGAGCACGCGGGCTTCGGTGTGTTTGGCAACGAGGCGAAGAACGCGCAGGTTGAGTTTCTGTCGCGGGTGCTCCGGGCCGTACCCCCCGAGGCCGGCTTCTGACCAAGCCCGGGGGCGAACAACTTCCGATCCGATCGCTGCTCCCGGTGCTCGGTGCAGCCGAATCTGTGAGATCTCGGACGATCTTGAGCGAAATCTTCATTCAGAGTTGCACGGGCTCACTTTCGTGCTACATCTGAGGAACCAGCACGACCGCTGCTGGGCCGCTCGCGTGGTCGCTCTGACGCCGATCGCGGCTTGTTGAATGCACACGCAGGTCAGAGCAGGGAAGCGCAGATGAAGATGCTGATGATGACGACCAGCGCGGCCGCCGCGCTCGCGATGGCCGCGTCGGCCAATGCCACCCAGACCTTCTCCGCGTCGGGCGCGACCCCGGCGGACATTCAGGCCACCGTTGATCAGTTTCGCGCCGGGCTTGGAGCGAACAACGGCGTCGGCGGTTCGTTCACGGGCGGACGTCGCGAGATCAACTGGGATGGCGTTCCCGACTCGTTCTCGTCGCCCAACGCACTGCCGGGCAACTTCTTCAATGCGAACTCGCCGCGCGGGCTGACGATGACGACGCCGGGGACGGGCTTTCGCGTGAGCGCTGACTCGAGCAATCCGACGAGCACGCCAACTCTCTTCGGCGACATCGACCCGCTGATCCCCGGCAACTTCGCCGCGTTCAGCGCCGAGCGCCTGTTCGCACCGATGGGGAGCACCATCACCGACGTGAGCTTCTTCATCCCCGGCACCACCACCCCGGCGACGGTGCTTGGCTTCGGCGTGGTCTTCACCGATGTTGAGTTTGCCGACGCTACGTACTTCCAGATGTACGACGTCAACGATCAGCCCGTCGGCGGCGTGGTGGCTCCCACGAGCGTGAGCGGCGGTCTCTCGTTCATCGGCATGATCCGCGACGTGCCGGAGGTCGCGCGAGTCCGCATCTTCAGCGGCAGCGCCTCGATCGACAGCGGCCAGGGCAGCTCGCAGGACTTTGTCGCGATGGATGACTTCATCTATGGCGAGCCCGTCCCGGCTCCGGGCGCGGCGGCGCTGCTGGGCCTCGGGGCGCTCGCCGCGACCCGTCGTCGGCGGGGCTGAGTTGGCGTGATGGCATTGAACAGCACGCGGCCCCGACCAGCCCATGTGTGAGGGAAGGTCGGGGCCGCGTGCGTTGAATGGGCAATGTTGAACAGGGCAACGCCGCGCGGCGCACCCCGGCGATTCAGTTCACACGCTTGATCGCAGGCGGATTCCAGCGACCGTCGAGCGCCTGAGGCGCAGGTGCGTAGAGCCGCATGGTCACTCCAAGCTGGCCCGACGCGGGGGATGGCAGCCAGTTGGACTCCTTGTCGGGGCCGGGGCTTGTGTGCTGGATGTAGATGTCAAGAGAGCCGTCCGGGTTGAACTTGAGCGCATCGCGGTCACCGATCGCGAAGCGGTTCAGCGGATTCGGCACCTGGAATCCCTCCGCGTCGTACATCGTGACGGACCAGAACGCGCCGACCGGAGGAAGCTCCGCCTTCGAGAAGCTGAGCACGTAGCGCTGATCGCCCATGAGAGGCTTGCCATCGGCATCGGCGACGCACATCGGGTAGATCGCGTCCTCGGGCTGGTTGGCGCCAAGCCCGATCATCGCGACGATGGCTCGCTTCAGGTAGCTGTTGCCGTAGACGCCCATGTTTTCGGTGTTCATCTGCCAGCCGTTGGTGACCCGCGCGAGCGTGGGCAGCTTCTGCTTCATCTGCTGGAGACCGTCGAACGCGGCCCGATCCAGACCCTTCCGCACTTCCGGCGATGCCTGCTCGTAGTTGAAGGCTTCGCCCGGTCGAAGGCCGATGCGTTCAAAGCGTGCCACCTGCGACCAGTCGGTCCGCTGCGGCGGATTCGTGCGCATCAGCTCCGCGCCGTAAGTGAAGTAGCGGCTTGCCGGCATCGTGTTGACCTGAATGAGCGGCGGCGTCTTCATGTCAACGGACGCATCGGGCGTGAACTTCGGAGCTTCCGCCGGCTTGCCCCAGCGCGAGAGCGGCGTGATGCGATAGCCGTCCTGCACCTTGTGCACCGCCGCGTAGTCGGAGGGCCCATTCGTCTGCGTCCGACCAATCACCCACAGGTGCGGCGTCGTCGCATCGATCCGGTCCACACCATCAGGCAGCGTGCCCGACCAGCCCGGTGGCACGACCGCCCAGTTGCCCGCGCCCGAGCCGCTGGTGCGGCGGCCTGGAGCAGCGATGACGTTGGACCACATGTCGAGCATCGGAAGCAGGTAGTAGCGGCCCTGCGTATCGGGCGCGGAAACGATCATGGGCTCCTTGGTCAGGTCGAGCCACGCGCTGGAATAGAGCGTGTCGAAGTTGGGACGCACCACCTCGCGGAACTCCGCGGTCGGGAAGGCCCGCAGGTGATGGAAGTCGTTTGCCGGGCCAAGACCCGGCTTCGCGCCGGGCGGCAGGTTGGTCGTGACGCGGCGCGTGACGTCCATCGAGATGATGGGATAGAAGTAGAAATAAGCCTCGAGGCCGATCTCATACGCTTCCTGCTCCGTGATTGCAGGTGCCGGCGCACTGGCCTCCGCCGTCGGTGAGGCGGTGGCCTCGCGCGCGAGTGAGAGCGGTGTCCAGGAGGCGAAGGAACAGACCGCTGCAGTGCTCAGAACGATGGCGACGTGTTGCGATGTGATCTTCATGCCGCTAGCGTATCGCCAGCCCCCGCGCCATTGCAAGTGCGTGCGAGCCTTAAGCCCGCGGGCGAAGCCCACAGGCATATGGCGCACAAACGGGGTGCGTCGCCGCCCCGCGACCGTGCAACGGTCTGATCGCCGCGGCACGCGTGAGCGGCGGCAGCTCCTTAGCAAGCGCGGCGGCGGCGAAGCGCGAACAGCCCGCCCGCGAGGGGCAGGAGCGCACCGGGCGCGGGAACCACCGTGAATGACGCCGTGAAGAAGGCAACGCCGTTGGCGTAAGTCGGGGCCCAGATGTAATCAGCACCGGGCATGTTGGCGAAGGTACCCCAGGGGCCGGTGCCATTGGGTCCGAGCAGGATCGGCGCCGTGGTGTTCACGCCGAAGCCCTCGGTGCTGACGACCCAGTCGATCGTGTTGGTCCGCAGCTCCTGCGTTCCGTTGGCGAAGGACGCATCGGGGCCGGCGAGCGTGAAGAGTGCGAGGAACATCTCGGGGCGGCCAAAGTCCTGCGTACGGACCTGCAGGAAGTAGGTTCCGGGCTCGGAGATGACCGTGGACCCGAAGACCGGGGTCTGCCATGTCGCGACGCTGTTGAACCAGGGCGTTCCGGCCGTGGTCGGAGATGTGCTGATGGAGGCCTGGAAGGCGTCGTCAGAGGAGACCCACCCGGAGAGCGTGACCTGCGCGTTTGCGACGCCCGAGGCGAGGAGGCTGGCCAACACTGCGGCAGAAGCGATGCGTGTAGAACTCACGAGAGACTCCCAATACAGAATGAGGCTCCGAACAGCCGGAACGCGTGCGTCGACCGCCCATAGGGCACGGCAAACGTCACCCCACGAAGCAACGCCGCGGGGTGCGAGACGATCCCGAACTGATAAGCTGCGCCAAAGCTGCGCCAGTGCAAACAAAAGGAGAGGAAAAACCCTCCCGACCCTCAGAATCGGGGTTCTTCGCCCAGGAACTCAATGCCGTAGGGCGCGGCGAGGGTCGCAAGGCGTTCGGGGTTCAACTGCTGCCCCGCGGCGCGGAGGGCTTCGACCTCGTCGAAGAAGCCCTCGAGGCCAGCGGGCGCGATGATGATGATGGTCTTTCCGACGCCACGCGGGCCGGGCTTGGTGCAGCGGATGGTGTGGGGCGTGCCGCCAGGGATGAAGAGGACGCCGCCGGGCTCGATGACCTGCGGCCCGTTGTCGGTGATGGCCTCGAAAGTGCCTTCGACGATGATGAAGGTCTCATCGGCGGTGTGGCGGTGATAGGGCGGCGCGGCCCCCACCACCGCGTCCGAGATGACCACGCTGTGCGAGCCGCCGGTCATGGCCTTGGTGAGGACGTTGTAGCCGACGCTGCCGCCGGGATGGATGGACTTGGCTCCGCCGCCGGCGGGGATGACCTCGATGCGTGGTGGCTTCGTGCTCATGACGGAAGACTATGGCTTCCGAATCGCGGGCTCCGTGCGAAGGGCCTCCTCGATGCGATCCAGCCGCGCCCTGAGGACGTCGATCTCCCGCTGCTTGCGGTCGTTGTCGGCCTTGAGCTCCTGGATCGCCCCGATCGCGACGACCGACAACTGGCTGTAGTTGACCGTGAGCGAGTCCTTGGTCTCATCGCCGATCACCAGCCGCGGCAGCACCTCGCGGACCTCCTGCGCAATCAGGCCGAAGTCCTCGGTGCCACCACCCTTCCAGCGGAAGTTCACCGGCCGGAGCTTGAGCGCCGCGGCGAGATTGCCTTCGGCACTGGTGACATCGGTCTTGAGGCGCGCGTCGCTGACGGCGGTCCACGCACCGGCGCTGGAGAGCCGGGCGAAGCTGGGGCTGGCGAGGGAAGCGCCGTTGGTCACCTCGAAGAAGCCACTGTCGGCCAGACGCATCCCGCCGCGGAAGGTAGAGGTGCTGTTGTTGAAGAGCAGCTGCCAGCCGGTGCCGATCGCGCCTGTGGAGACGGCAGCCTGACCCGTCAGACCAGACCAGGGTGCACTCTGAGCGTTCGTGGCGTTGGCGGCGGTCATTGCGTTGACGGCGTTGGTGGCGCTGGCCGCGTTGGTGGCCGTGGTGGCTGTCCCCGCGTTCGTTGCGAAGTTGGCAACAATCGCCGAGGCGGCGCTCGTCGCGATGCCAGCGCGATCAGCGAAGCTTGCCTGCGGCGCACGAGTGATGGCCTGTCGCGGCGACAGCGTCGTGAACGAACCGGAACCGGCCGGGGCGACGGCCACCTCCAGCCAGAGCGCACTGGAAGCGTCGATGGCCCCCGGGGTGACTGTCGCGGTGAAGAGGCCCTGCGCATCGGGCGTCACGCCGTTGGCCGCCGTCAAAGCTCCGAGCCGCGTCCCCCCAGTCGCCGAATTGAATACGGCGAACCGCAGATCAACCGGACCGGTCTGCCCGGAGAGGCGGCCCTGATATGTGAAGGAGACGCTGCCAGGCGGAAGGCCCCGCAGCGCGAGGCTGTGGACGAAACCAGCTGCAACAGCGGAGTAGGGCCCGGCGGCTGGCGGGGCGTTGGCGAGCTGACCAGAGTTCGTCTGGCCCCACTGCACCAGCGAGCCGTCGGCCCGCAACGCGACGCTGTGGTTGTAGCCCGCGGCGATGGCGATAAATCGCTCGCCCGGGGCCGGCGCGTTCAAGGCTTGACCCGAGTTCGTGTCACCCCACTGCACCAGCGTTCCATCGGCCCGCAACGCGAGGTTGTGAAAGCCGCCTGCGGCGATGGCAACGTAAGGCCCCGGGACTGGCGGGACGTTGTTGGCCTGACCAGCTGACGCGTCACCCCACTGCACCAGCGAGCCGTCGGGCCGAAGCGCGAGGTTGTGGAACTCCCCCGCGGAGATCGCGATGAAGGGCCCGGCAGCGGGCGGAGGGTTGATGTCCTGGCTCCTCTCCGTGTCACCCCACTGCACCAGCGAGCCATCAGCCCGCAGCGCAAGGTTGTGAAAGCCCCCAGCAGCAATGGCCCTGTACGGTCCGGCGGCGGGCGGAGCGTTCCCGGTCTGATCGAATCCTGTGCTGCCCCACTGCACCAGCGAGCCATCAGCCCGCAGCGCCAGGCTGTGATAGCCCCCCGCAGAAACGGCCATGTACGGCCCGGCGGGGGGCGGAGCGTTCGTGGCCTGACTGAATTCGACGTTGCCCCACTGCACCAGCGAGCCGTCGGACCGAAGCGCGAGGTTGTGGAGGTAACCCGTCTCGATCACACTGAACCGTTCGGCAGCGGCCGGGGCGTTGAGGTCCTCGCGGTAGAACGTGCTCCCCCACTGCACCAGCGAGCCAGACGCCTGCGCGTGCGCGGGAACCACCGTGGCCATCAGAGCCACAATGACCGCAAAGAACTGCATGAACGGACCGATCCTGACTCGCATGAACGTCCTCCAATCATGGCTGGACTACCCGATCGCGTGAACGCCGCGAGGCGTGCAGGGTCCCGCGTTCCAGCCGGGTTCCGTCGGGGGGCTTGGCCAAGCGAGGGTCACTGGGCACCCTCGCGGGATGGTGGTCCCTACCAGCCAAGGCGAGATTGGGAGCGAAGACTCCTCACCAGCCGGGTGACTTTCCCGCAAATCGAGCCAAGATGTGGTTCGCTGGCGCTTCGCGTGACTAAGCGTCCAGCACCGTGCGGCCCGCGAAGGTGAGACACCTCGCGTTTCCGGTCCTTCCGCCAGCGGAGGGATCACCGTCGTAGGTGCTTTGGCGCCCGCCAGGCTGGGCCGGTCGGGCAATGAGCGGCTGGAGCTTGACGCCCGAACGCGGGCGCGGCGGAAGTGCTCGATCTGCTCGAGCGGGCCGGCGTGGACGGCGGGCGGCTGGGGGTGGCTGGGGGTGGCTGGCGAGGGATGGAGGCTTGTGCGGGGCGCAACGCCAGCACGACCGTCACCACCCGGCAACGGTGGAAGCGACGACCGCCCGGCGCTTCGTGAACAATCTGCCGGGGCACTCCGGCATCAAGCGACGCCGCAGACTGCTTCGTGAGTGTGGCGATGCCCCGTGAGAAGGAACATCGGGTGCGATTACCCGCGGCTACTTCTGGTCCCTCTTCGTCGCGCTGTCCGTGTTCAACGTCAGCAACGCAGCCTCGATCGCCGCGAGGCGGGCCTTGAGGGCAGCGTTCTCCGCCTCGCGCCTGGCGGCGTCGGCTCGGAGCGCGTCAATCTCGCGCTGCTGTTCCTGGATCGCACCGATGGCCACGACGGACAACTGGCTGTAGTTGAGCGTGAGCGAGTCCCTCCACTCGTCACCTGTCACCAGTTTGGGAAGCACGTCGCGGACTTCCTGGGCGATCAGCCCGAAGTCCTCGGCGCCGTCGGACTTCCAGCGGAAGTTGACGGGGCGGAGCTTCATCGCCGCGGCGAGGTTGCCCTCAGCGCTGGTGATGTCGGTCTTGAGGCGTGCGTCGCTGACGGCGCTCCAGGCACCGGTGCTGGCGAGGCGGGCGAAGTTGGGGCTCGCGATCCCCGCGTTGTTGGTGACTTCAAAGAACCCGCTGTCGGCCAGGCGCATGCCGCCGAGGAACGAGCTTGAACTGTTCGCGAAGCGCATC
>CAZBXF010000067.1:0-15928 GCA_964495635.1 uncultured Phycisphaeraceae bacterium | reverse complement strand
TCATGACCGGATCGTTGGAGGCAAGTCGAAGCCGTGCCACAGAGATCCGGGCCACATCAGGCTTGATGAGGGTGGTCACGGTCCGGTCGCTGATCGACGGGCGCGGCGGGGTCTCCCGGGAAATCACGCGGGGCAGCCTCGTTGCTCATGCCTGCGTGCGCGGCGTCGTCGCTCGCCGCCTCGTCCTCATCGTCCTCATCATCCTCATCATCCTGAAACTCACCGGTGTAGTTGTCCGACGCGGCCTCGGGGTCCTGCTCGCGACCTTGGGGCGCTCGGGCCCAGCCGCGCACCGCGAACACTGCGCAGGGCACACCAAAGATCAAGAGTCCACCGAGCGCGTTCATCCAGTGGGCCTGACCGGGCGACGCGGGCGTGCGCAGGTTCGGCCACGCGGCGATGAACGTATCGATGAAGTAGGCCAGGTACGCGAGCGGCACGATCGCGGCGCACACGCGCAGCAGCGCTATCGACCACCGCCCAGCCCACAGCGACGCCGTGAAGGCGAGGACGAAGAAGAAGAAAACGCCCCCGACCATGAGGGCCGAGGGCGTGGTCTTCATCGTCATCGCACCAACGCCGACCGTCGCGAGCGCGACAATCGTGATCAGGATCCGCGACGGCAGCGAGAGGAACTGACCCACGGGGGGGCGATCTCCGGCTTACTTCATGCCGCCGTACATGAACTCCTCGCGCACGACCTTCCCCTTCTCGACGGTGTAGACCGCGACCTCGTCCATCTGGAAGCGCTTGCCGCTGGCCTTCTCCTCAACGTCCATCGAGATCTTCACCGAGAAGCCGGTGGAGCCGACGAACGGCCCCTCGGCGCGGCAGCCGTGCACCGTGTTCTTGCTCATCCAGTCCGCGCACTTGGCCTCCACGGCCTTGCGACCCTCCCACGACATGTTGGCACCCACGCCCTCGATGCTCACGAAGTTCTTGTGCCAGTACTTGTCCCACAGCGGCGCGTCCGACTGGGCGCCGGAGTTGAGGTGGGCCACCACCGCGGCGCCGATCTCCCCAGCGCTCGCGCCAGGACCGGTCGAGATGGGCTTCATGCCGGGCGGCATGCCGGAGGCCTTGCCCCCGCTCTTCTTGACTGGCTTCTTGGCTGGCTTAGCGGCCTTGGCTGCCGGCTTCTTCGCTGCTTTCTTGGCGGATTTCTTGGCCATCGCTGGATCTCCTCGTGGGCGTGCGAGCGTCAGGTCGGCGACGGTCGCAGGACAGCGAACGTTCGCTGTGCGCGGATGCCGCCTGAACTCTGCGGCCAGAGTCTACCGATTGACTGGCCGTCAGGTTCCGCGGTCCCGGCACGATTACCCCTGCGCCAACCAGCGCAGCAGCGCCGCCGAGGGCGGAATCAGCGTCTCGCCCGGGCCCGACCCGAACGCCGCCAGCCCATCACGCGGCACCCACCGCGTCTGGCTGTACTCCCAGTTGCGCGCCAGCACGACCCGCTCGAGCGGCACCGCCACCTGGATCGGCACCACGATGTCATCGCTCATCGCGCCATGGTCCCTGAGCAGGGCACAGGCGGGCTGGGGGGAAAGAACGGCCGCGCCGTCCGCCGCCCCCCCCACCCCTGCGGCGGTCAGCCCGATCTCCTCGGCGATCTCGTCGAGGGCGCTGGCCGCGATGAGGTTGGAATCCAGCTCGGTGACCGCCCGGTGAGGCACACCGACGCCACCGGAGGGACCAATCTCCCAGAGCCCCGGATAGGCCCGGACCGAGTCGGCCCGCTTCCCCAGAAAGATGTGCTCGCGCCCACGCTCGTCGCGCGCGAGCAGGATCGCCGTCACGCTCAGGAGCCGTGCGCCCGTCGTGACGGCGGGCTGGACCGCGAGGCGGACGTAGGAATCGCGCCGGGCCAGGATCTCACCCCGCATCTCGTCCAGGCCCAGGAAGGCGAGGATCTGCCCGGGGAAGAGGCGCGGGTTGATGGCCGCCAGGCGGTCCCACTCCCGGCGAGCGGCCTCGCTTGGCTCGGGCGCATCCTCGCGGGAGATCAACACACGCAGCGAGGGCTCGCTCGCCAGCGGCACGATCTCCACGAGCGGGAGATCGTGGTAACGCACGGGCGCGCGCTGCTCTTTCGGGTTCATCGCGCGTGCTTCCTCAGCTGGTGAGCCCGAAGAGGCCCGAGAGTTCCGGCATGTCGGGCAGGCCGAGTGCCTTGGCCTCCTCGGAGACGGCCTGCTGCAGCTTCCCCTGCGCCTCGCGGATGGCCATATTGACGGCCTCGGCGATGAGCGTTCCGGCGAGCTGGTGCGTCTTGGGGTCGCCGGCCATGCCCATCACGAGGGCGGGGGAGAGTTCGACTTCGAGGATCCGCATGGTGCCGGTCGCGGTTGCGCGGGCCGCGCCGCCGCCGGCGACGCCCGTCACGCGCGTCGCTTCCATCTTCGCCTTGATCCGTTCGCCGGCTTGCCTGAGGCCGTCCTTGTTCTTCATGAGCCCGGCAAGCGAGGTCAGCATCCGCATGTTGTCAAACATGATGAGTCCTTGTGAAAGCCTTCGATAAGAGCCCTCCCTCTCGGTCGGGCTGCGGGTGCGGCGGCCGCGCCGCATGTCCTGATCCGCTCCGTGGTGCCTGGTGCCCGATGCCCAGTGCCTCTTTCTACTCCTTCGCCTTCCTCGCCTGGACGCCCACGAGCTTGGCGTTGAAGAGCTCGATCGTGCGCTTCACGAGCGGGTGGTCGGCAGCAACCGTCGCGGGCGTGCCCGGCTCGGTGTCCGCGGCGTGGGCGACTGGCGCCTCGATGAACTCGAGCGTGGTCGGAACGCCGCGGACGCGCGTCAATAGTGCCTCGATCTCCTTCCCCTGAGCCCGGGCCGCGGAGAGCATGCCCGGCGTCGCCCGGAGGCGCAGGACGGACCCCTCCATTGACACGGGCGCGCACTCCTCCATGAGCAATCTCAGTCGACGGGAGCCGGTCGCTGCCTCCAGAGCGGCGCTCCAGATCTCGCCCACCGATCCCGTCAGCCGGCGCGGAGGCTCATCCGAATGCGGTACAGGGCTCGGCGTGCTCGCGGGCGGCGCGGCCACGCTGGCAGTCGCCGCCACGAGCGCTGGCGGGGCTTCCTGCACCGCGACGACCTCTCGACGAGAAGGGCTCTGCAGCGGCGGCGGCGTCTCGGCCGGGCGGGGCGCGGGTAGCGCTCGGGCCGGCATGGGCGCCGTCGCCGTCAGGCTTTTTTTGGCCCGGCACTCGCGACGCGCCCACCGCCGGACGCACTACCCATCACAACCGCCGTCACGTCCGCGAGCTTCTCCGTCATCGCCATTCGCACGATCAGTGCATCCAGCAGGGCCCGCGGTGCGGCGGAGCTCTTCGCGGCCCGCTGCACGTTCTCGCAGAGCGCAATCATGTGCACAAGGCCTGCGGCATCGAAACGCTCGGAGCGCTTCGCTTCGGCGGCGCGGGCTTCATCTGAGAGGTCAACGAGCGTCGTGCGCGGGCCACAGGCGCAGATGACCATGAGGTCGCGGAGGTGGGCCTGGATCGATTCGAGCGCCTGATCGATGGACACGCCGCGCTGGAGCAGCTCGTCGCACTTCTCGAGCGCCGGGCCGGGGTTGCCGTCGGCGAGCGCGTCGATCAGGCTCCCGATGATCTCGCGGCTTGGAAGGCCCAGGAGTTCCGTCAAGAGCTTGACGGTGAGGTGCGACTCGCCCGCCGCGCCGACGCGATCCAGGATCGAGAGGGCATCACGCATCGAGCCGTTGCCCAGGCGCGCCACCATGTGCAGCAGCTCGGGCTCGGCGGTCATCTTCTCCTGGCGTACGACCTCGCCCAGGTGGGCCGCGATCTGCGAGGAGGCGATGGCCCGAAAGTCGTAGCGCTGGCAGCGGCTCTGGATCGTGGCCGGCACCTTCTGCGGATCGGTGGTGCAGAGGATGAACTTGACGTGCTCGGGTGGCTCCTCCATGGTCTTGAGCAGCGCGTTGAACGCGGCCGTCGAGAGCATGTGGACCTCGTCGATGATGTAGATCTTGAACTTGCCGCGCAGGGGCCGGTAGATGCTGTTGGCGATCAGCTCGCGGGCTTCCTCGACCTTGTTGTTGCTGGCGCCGTCGATCTCGATGACGTCGGTATCGCGCCCGGCCATGATGGCGGCGTCGACATCGGGCGTGCCGCCGTTGAGGGCCTTGGCGAAGAGGCGTGCGGTCGTGGTCTTGCCGACGCCCCGCGTCCCGCAGAAGAGATAGGCGTGCGCGACGCGGCCCGCCGCGATGGCGTTGCGGAGCGTCCGGGCGATGGGCTCCTGGCCGACGACTTCGTCGAACTCCTGCGAGCGGTAGCGTCGTGCGAGGGCGGTGTAGGTCATGGGGTAGGGTAGCCCGAGGCGGGCAAAGTGCTAAAGGGCCAAATGGCCAAAAGGCTAAAGGGCTAGCGGTCTGAAGGGCCGAGGGGTCGGCTTCTTCGGCGTCGGAAACTGCGTCCGTACAGGAAGACCACGACCATCGTCGCAGCGCCGACGATGGTCGTGGCACTTGCCGGGCCGTCCTACTCGTTCCGCATCAGCGGGAAGAGGACTACGTCGCGGATGGTGCGCTGGTTGGTGAGGATCATGGCGAGGCGGTCGATGCCCAGGCCCATGCCGCCGGCTGGGGGCATGCCGACCTTGAGGGCGCGCAGGAAGTCGTGGTCCATGGTGCGGTAGGTCTGTTCTTCGGCGGTCTTGTCGGAGTCGAGGCCCTTGAGCTGTTCCTTGAACTTGGCTTCCTGGATGTCGGGGTCGTTGAGCTCGGTGTAGTGCGGGGCGATCTCCATGCCGGCGATGAAGAGGTCGGCGCGGTCGGCCAGGAGCGGGTTGTCGCGCTTGGGGCGCGTGAGGGGGCTGATGGCGGCGGGGTAGTCGGTGATGAACGTCGGGACGCTGTGATCGAGGCGTGCTTCGCCGCCGCGTTCCTTGTCTTCGAAGAGTTCGTTGATGACGAGCATCGGGTCCATCGTGGCGATCTGCGGCGCGAGGTCCTTGGAGCGCAGCTTCGTGAGCGTCTCGCGGGCCCGCGTTGTGTCGGACATCGGGAAGCCCCACGCTTCTTCGAAGAGACTCGCGTATGTGCGGCGTGCGAAGGGCTTGCTGTAGTTGATCGAGAGATCGCCGAAGGGGAGGATGACTTCGGTCGAGGGGGTGGAGGTGGCCGCGGGCGCGGCAGCAGCGCTGTGCGTCGCCGCGTGCACCATCGTGGCACACGCGCGGATCAGGCTCTCGGTCAGTTCCATCACCGTCTCGACATCGCCGAAGGCGTGGTATGCCTCGAGCATCGTGAACTCAGGGTTGTGCTGCTTGTCCAAGCCTTCGTTGCGGAAGTTGCGGTTGATCTCAAAGACCTTGGGCATGCCGCCGACGAGGAGTCGCTTCAGATAGAGCTCGGGGGCGATGCGCATGTAGAGGTTCATGTCGAGGGCGTTCATCTTGGTGATGAAGGGCCTCGCGGCGGCTCCGCCCGCGAGGGCCTGGAGCATGGGCGTTTCAACCTCGAGATAGCCGCGGGATTCGAGCACGCGCCGTGCCTCGCGCACGATCGCGCTGCGGAGCCGGAAGATGTCCATCGTCTCGGGGTTGGCCCAGAGATCGACGTAGCGCTGGCGGTAGCGGATCTCGACATCGGTCAGGCCCGCGTGCTTCTCCGGCGGCGGCACCAGGCTCTTGGAGCCGGGCTCGAGCGTCGTGCACCAGACGGTCTTCTCGCCGCTCTTGGTCTCCATGAGGCGGCCGGTGGCGACGATGATGTCGCTGAGGTCCGTGAGCTTGGCGAGCTTGAAGCCGCGCTCGTCGCAGTCCTTCTGCGAGACGGCGATCTGCATGACGCCGGTTGCGTCACGCAGGTTCATCCAAACGAGCTTGCCGTTGTCGCGCGCGAGCACTACTCGCCCGGCGATGGTCACGATCGGACGGCGGTCGACGTGCCCGGGCTGCTTGGCGTTGGCGTTGTAATCCGCGTTCGCGTCGGCGTCGTACCTGGTACGGGCCTCGGCCTGTGAGATGATCGAGTCAACACGCTGGCCGTAGGGGGAGAAGCCGAGTTTGGCGACCTCATCACGATTGGCGCGACGCTGGGCCTCAAGCTGGTGAAGATCGGGCGCGGGGCCCGGAGCGACGGGATTGGTCGATTCCATGCGGCGAGGATAGACCCGGGCCCCACGACGAAGGAACGGGCGTCACGACTCCGAGGGCGCACTCGTTACGGCGGGGAGCTTGCCACCGACCGTCAGCGCGGCCATCGTGGCCGAGTCGCACATGGGCTTGTTGGGTGTCTTGGGATCGTCGACGAGGTTCTGGAGCGTCACGCCATCGAGAAGCTGAATCAGGGCCGCCGCGGCCTTGTCCATCGTGCGATGGAGCGGGCAGAGGTTTGGCCCGTGATTCGGCAGACCCAGCGGACACGACTCAATCCGCTTGAGGCTGCCGACGGTGTTGATCACTTCGACGAGCCGAATCTCGGTCGCAGGACGGGCGAGCTTGTAGCCGCCGCCCACGCCACGACGGCCGGTGATGAGATTTGCGGCGGCAAGGAGCTGCAGCACCTTCGCAAGGTAGTTGTTCGGAACCTTGGTCATCGCGGCCAGCGTGTTTGTGGGCACGAGTTGGTTCGGTGCCAGCGCCAGGCATGACATCGCCCGCAGTGCATACTCGGTCGTCTGTGAAAACACGGTCTGCTCCTTCGAATACCAGACTCTGGCGACGGGGCCCGCTCCGCTCCGGACCGAGATGGTCCCCCCAAAGCGCGCTCCCACACCCGACCCAAGACCTGGACCCACGCCAGGTGGAAATCGGTAGGAATCCTACCAATTGAAGAGGCTTCTGGTTCCCGAAATCGGATAACACCTGACAGAATAGCAACTGCGGACCAGCCGATCAGGAGATCGGAACCCAGTGTTGTCACCGGTTTTGGTCGGTCCGGCCTGTCCCTCACCTGGGGTTAAGGACTGCGGCGGGCTTGGCGAAGGCCAGCAGAAGGAGCGAGTTCGCAACGACCAGGAGCGTGCCGCCCTCATGGGCAAGGACGCCGACCGCGAGTGGGATGGGACGACCCCAAAGGGAGCCAGCGAGCGTTGCGATTCCCATGAGCGCGATGACGCTCAGGGCCAGCACGAGGTTGGCCTTGACGGTCCAGCGGGCACGGCGCGCGAGCCTGATCGCCCAGGGCACGGTGGCGAGGTCATCTGAGAGGAGGACGACGTCGGCCGACTCCAGTGCCGCGGCGGTGCCGATGGTGCCGATGGCGATCGCGACGTCGGACGCGGCGAGGGCCGGCGCGTCGTTCACGCCGTCCCCGACAACGGCGACGCCGCCGGCGAGGACGCGGTTGTGCGCGTCAGTGTCGGGCTCGCCCCGATGGTGGACCCGTGCGGCCTCGCGCTTCATCTCCCCGACGATGCGGAGCTTGTCGGCGGGCAGGAGGTCGGCGTCCACAGCGTCAAGGCCCAGCGACCTTCCGACCCGCTCGGCGGTGGCCTTGTTGTCGCCGGTGAGCATCCGGACCGGCCGGACCTTGAGCGCGTGCAGTTCCTGAACGAGCGTGGAGGCGCCGGGCCGAACGGTGTCGGCCATGATGAGCACGGCGACCTCGCCGCCCTCGTCGGTGGGGTCGGGCACCTCGCCAGCGCCGCGGGCGACGACGACCGCGATGTGGCCCCGCTCCTGGATCTTGCCCAGGACCTCCTGCACGCGATTGCGGAAGCAGATGGGGATGAGGGGCTCGGCGAAGGAGTAGCGCCCGAGCCGGACGGGGCGGCCCTGGAATCGGCCTTCGAGGCCCTGGGCCGTGGTGTGGTTGACATTCTCGAGCGGTGCCGGCGCGACGGCGCGCTGCTTGGCCGCTTCACGGATGGCGCTGGCGATGGGGTGCGTGGAGTCGGCCTCAAGTCCAGCGGCAATGGCGAGCATCTCGGCACCGTCGCTCCATGCGACCGGATGGACCTCGTAGAGGTGCGGACGGCCGTAGGTGAGTGTGCCGGTCTTGTCCATGCAGACCGAACCGATGTTGGCGAGCTGGTCGATGGACTGGCCACCCTTGAAGAGGACGCCGCCGCGAGCAGCCCGGGCGATGGCGGCGAGCGTCGCCGTCGGCGTTGCGATCACGAGTGCGCACGGCGAGGCGACGATCAGCAGCGTGATGGCGGTGTACATCGACTCGTACCACGCGCGTGAGAGGCCGAGCCACCAGACCAGAAAGACGATCGTCGAGATGGCAAGGACGCCCAGCGCGTAGGGCTGGCTGAGGCGGTCGATGGTGCGCTGCACGGGTTCGCGCTGCTCGCGGGCCTTGGTCACGAGCTCCAGGATCTTCTGCAGGCTCGACTCACTCACGGGGCGCAGCACGATTGCCTCAAGGACGTCGTCGGTGTTGATGGTGCCCGCGAAGAGCTCATCGCCGGGCTTCACGTGACGCGGAATGCTCTCGCCCGTGATGGCGGACTGATCCATCGAGGACTCGCCGATCTCGACGCGCGCGTCCGCCGGAACGCGCTCGCCGGGACGGACCTTCACGCGGTCGCCCGCCAGCAGCGTCTCGGCGGCGACCTCGGCCCAGACGCCATCGCGCAGCACCATCGCCTCGGTCGGCATGAGCGTGTGCAGGGCCTCGACCTCGCGCCGGGCCCGGCGCATGGCGAGGTCCTCGAGCGCGCCGGCGAGAACGAAGAGGAAGAGGAGGAGAGCGCCTTCTTCGGGGTGGCCGAGATACGCCGCCAGACCCGCGCCGACCACCATCAGCACGTCGATGTCGAAACGCTTCTCGCGCAGCGACTCGAGCGCGGGGCGCCCGCCGTAGACCATGCCAATCGCGAGGCTGAGCCAGATGAGGACCTCGGCCCAGGCGAGGTCGAGGAGGATGTGGAGGATGAAGCCGAAGCCCAGCAGCACGCCGGCGGCGATGGCGCCGCGGAGCTCGCCCTTGGCGGAGAAGAAGCCGCTGCCCTCGGCGCGAATGGAGTCCCGCTCGGCGCGCTGCTGTGCGGGTTCGCGGGCCTGCGCTGGATGGGGAGCGGGCGAAGGCTGCGTCAGATGTGGAGGTTCGATCCCGACTGTGGACATCCGGCTCGATCCCCTTTCCCCGTGCGGCCCTCCGAGATGGTCAGCCCCGCTCAACGAAGGCTACACCATCCAAGAGGGCGGATCGAACGAGATTCGTTCTCACCTGAGCGCCGGCGCTGTGCCAGCCCCGATCGAGCAGACTTGCTCGGCGCGCTCCCTACCGCATCACCTCGTCCATCATCTTCTTCTGATCGGGCGTCAGGCCCTCGACGGGCGTGGCGCCGAGCAGGTCTGTGATGACATCGTCGGTGGTGATCTGGTCCGCCTCGGCGTTGAAGTTGAGCATGAGGCGGTGGCGCAGGACCGGCTTGGCCACCTTCCGGATGTGCTCGGGCGTGACATGTGGGGAGCCGTCGAGCAGCGCGGCACACTTGGCGGCCAGGATCAGGAACTCGCTCGCGCGCGGGCCTGCGCCCCACTGCACGTAGTCGCCGACCTTCTTGGCGCGGGGGAGGCCAAGGTCCATCGCTTCCTTGATGCGTGTGGCGCGCACGAGCCGGAGGGCGTACGCGATCACATGGTCCGCGACCTGCATGCCGCGTACGACCTCCTGGACGCGCAGGATGCCCGCCTCGTCGAGCACGGGCGTCACGGGCGCGTTCGCGCGGGCCGAGGAGCGACGCACGATCTCCATCTCCTCCTTCAGCGTCGGATAACCGATCGAGATCTGGAACATGAAGCGGTCGAGCTGGGCCTCGGGCAGCGGATACGTGCCCTCCTGCTCGATGGGGTTCTGCGTTGCGAGCACGAAGAAGGGGCTGGGAAGCTCGTGCTTCTGGCCCCCCACCGTCACCTGGCGCTCCTGCATCGCTTCCAGCAGCGCGGCCTGGGTCTTGGGGGGCGTCCGGTTGATCTCGTCGGCGAGGATCACGTTGGCGAAGATGGGACCCCGAACAAAGCGCAGAGCACGCGTGCCAGAGACCTTGTCCTCCTGGATCACCTCCGTGCCGGTGATGTCCGCGGGCATGAGGTCCGGCGTGAACTGAACGCGAGAGAAGCCCAGCGAGAGGCTGCGCGCAATCGTCGAGATCAAGAGCGTCTTGGCGAGGCCCGGCACGCCCACCACCACCACGTGCCCGCGGCAGAAGATTGCCGTCAGCATCTGGTCCACGACCTCATCCTGGCCGACGATCACCTTGCGGATCTCGGCCTTGAGGCGCGCGAAGGCCTCCTGAACCTCCCGCACGCGTTCGGGAAGTGCCGCGGCCAGACCGCCGGGCCCCTCCGCACTCAAGTGGTTGCCGTCCCTGCCCGCGCCGCCGATCGTGGTCGTCATGCTGGATCCTATCGGGCGATTGGCCCCGGCGGATTCCTGAAGATCGCTTGGCCGAGGGGCCACCCGGGAACATGCAAAAAAGGAACGGGCCGCGCCAGGGGTGGTAACGCGGCCCGCTCGCAACGGAGAACACCGGTCCAAACCGGCGGCCGATCAGACTCCGGCCACCCGTGTGGCGAGTGGCCGGCGTGCTCGCCTACTCCTTACGGCCGTCGGGCTTGTGGAGACGTTCCTCCATGCGGTCAAGACGCTCGCTCAGCCGCTCAAGCTGCTCGGCGAGGCGTTCCATCTGGCGGGACATGTCGGGGTTTGAGGGGATGCCGGGAACGACGATCGGCTCGCCACGGCGAAGGGTGAAGACATCGGGCCCGCCCTGTCCCTCGCGCGGCGTGATGATCGCCCCACCGGCACCCGGCTCGAACCAGAATCGCGAGCTGTCGCCCATCGCGTCGCGGGCCTTCTTGAGCGCGGCGAGGGCCTGGTCCATCGCCTGCTGGGCGTGCTCCTTCGCTTCACCGAGCTCCTTGCTGCTCTTGATCTCGGCCATGGAGTCCTCGAGCTGCTTCACGGCCTCGTCGTACCACTCCTGACCCTGGTTGCCCCAGCGCTGGAGAAGTCGCTCGGCGAGCGCATCCTCGGGAGCGGCTGCGTTGAGACCGAGCTGGCCACGGTCGAAGGCGGCGGGCTCGACCTTGAGCGTCTCGTCCTTGCCGTCGCGAGTGACGACGAGCTCGACCGCCTCGCCCGGCTTCAGCGACCGGAGGACGTTCATCAGCTCCTCACGCGAGTCAACTTTCTTTCCCGCCAGAGACTTGATGACGTCGCCCTCACGGACGCCCGCCTTGCTCGCGGGAAGGCCGTCGACAACGGAGTCGACCTCGACGCCATCGCCCTCGCCCCACTCGGACATCGTGATTCCGAGCATGACCGGCGGCGGCGCGACAGGACGCGGCACCTCGATGGTCGCGGTGCCGGGCATTCTGGGGATGGGACGATCGAGTCGCCAGCCATTCCCGCCGCGAGAACGATCGCCCATGCCGCCCATGCCGACGCCGAACTCGGTCAGGACCTCGCCATCCTTGCCGAGCAGCTCGACCTTGCTGCCGCTCCGCCGGATGCGCTCGGGGGGCAACGTCTCGCCATCGACCTTGCCAGTCAGCTTGCCGCCCTCCATCTTGAGCTCGTAGGTGCGACCCAGCTCGGTCTTGGAGAAGAGCATCGTGACGTTGGCACTCCCCGGGAGGCCATCTTGCAGCGGCTGATCGAGCCCGCCGACGAGCTCTCGGCCGTTCTTCGCGGCATCTTCCTGGGCCATCGCGATCGGTGCGCTGAGGCAGAGGGCTCCGCCGCAGACAAGCGCGAGCGCGCTGGCGGCCCGGACCGGACGTCGAATCATGCTGCGAATCGAGGTGTGTGCCATGACAGAAGTCTCCTGAAGGATCCCATCGGGATCACCTGCAATCACCGACCCCTGAGTTCGAATTCCTGCCGGGTTCGCGGAAGGGCGCGGGGGCGGGGCGGCCGCCGAACCACGAACTTCACGTATAGCGCTGAACCCCGGTCGATTGTTCGGATTTGCGGGCGTGAGGTTCAACCCTCAATGGCGCCAGCAGCACTGCGGACTGCGGCCTCTACATCGGGCCATCTTCGCTGATGGGGACTGTCTCCATCGGAGGGATCACAATGCGGACGGGCGTGGCATTACCGGCCTCGTCGCTCGAGAGCTTGTAGAGCCCCGGCACCCGTGCACGCTCCACGATCTGCCGGACGAAGACGACTTCGTATCCGTCTCCACCTTCCACCTTGGAGGTCCGGACCAGCAGCTTGTCGGGCATCTCGCCCAGGACCGTGCCGTCCTTCCTGCCAAGCTCGAGATAGCTGTTGAGTGCATCGGCGGCGGTCCCGATGGCGCCCGCACCGGGCACACCGGCGAGGCTGGGCGACGTCACGCCGCTGGGAGCGGGCTGAGAACGCGTCACCATCGCCAGCGCGATCAGCGCGGCAGCGGCCCAACCGCTCCAGGCCGCGGCAAGACGGGTCCGCCGGACCACGACCGCACGAGGGTTGGTCCGCGTGGCTTCGTCGAGCTCGGCCTCGGGCAGCTCGATGCCATCTGCACGACCCGCCGCAGTGGTCACGGCGTGCGAGAGCGCACGATCGTCACGCTGGGCCAGCGCCAGGTCTCGCCAGAAGCCCGGCTCCGAGCGACCGAGCGTCTCGATCGCGTGCCAGTCCTCGGGACGGGCTCGCCCATCAACGGCCCGGGTGATCAAGATGTCGCGAAGATCGGTGTTCATGGGAGAAGGCACTGGTGTCGGAAAGAGGGGGGAGGAGCGGAGGAGAGCGGAGCCCGAGAGGAGAACGGAAACGGAGACTGCGTACCCAAGAACGCAAGGGCTGCTGCTTGGCCTTTTGGTCACTTCGCCGGACTGGCGACTGAACCATGCCAGACACTTACGGGATGCGCGGGCCTTCGCCTTCCGTCACGCTTCTTTGCTCGCGAGTTCTCGGAGCATGCGCCGGCCCCGGGCGATGCGGGTTTCGATCGTGGTTTCCGGCAGGCCCAGGATTCTGCCGATTTCCCGGTAGGAAAGTCCCTGGATCGCCTTGAGGAGGAGCGGCTCCCGGTACCCGTCGGGCAGTTCACCCGCCAGCGTCATCAGCCGGGCACCCTCCGCACTCGCTTCGGCGGCAGGGGCTGGAGGCGGGGTGGCCGGCTCGAAGCGCAGTGCGCCATCCTCCGCGGTAAGGGAGACGGCCCGGGCGCCGCGCTGGCCCTTTCTCCCGGCCAGGTATGCCGCGTTCATCGCGACCGTCCGGAGCCAGGGGCGGACCGCCGCCGGATCCCGCACCTCGTGAACCTTGCGGACGAGGGTCATCGCGACGTCCTGGAGCAGATCGTCAAGGTCTGCCCACTTGGGTTTGTGGGCCAAGAGAACACCCGCGATCCAGCGCCGGTGCTCGGCCCACACCTCGCGGACCGCCTCGGCGTCGCCCTGAATGGCCGCGGACGCCCGCCGCAGACTCGCGAGCTCCGCCGGATCATTGAGGGCGGCGGCTGGTTCGGAAGTGCCCGCGTCCGGGTGAAGGGACAGTGCCGGTCCGTCCCCAAAGGACAGCACGGCGCCCGACTGTGCGTCGTCGCCCCGCCGATCGTCCGCAACCGCCATCCCCGGCTTCTGCACGGCGTTCTCCGTTGCCACCCTGATGCGCAAGGCCACCACACTCCGTCAGGCGTCGTTCGGTCACCGGGTGTGGTACGGCGAAGAGCAGGATGCGTTGCGGTGTCCAAGCAGGACGGTTCTCCAAACTGACCCATCAAAAAGCAAACGAGGTCGGCCCGGAGGCCGACCTCGCAGTGACTTCGTTCTTCCAACCCCGGTCCCGAGCACGTAGTTACTTGTTCATCTCGGGAGCGCGGGGCGGCGGGACGTCGCGGACGGGCTGGGCCTGGTTGCCGCCCATGTCGGCGCCGCCGGTGTCGCCCATCGGAGCGCCGGCACCCTGCCACTTGGCGAGGTAGATCTCAACGCGGCGGTTCTGCGGCGTGTTGCCGCCGGGCGCGTTCGGCACCGCCGGGCGGTACTCGCCCCAGCCCGCGGCCATCAGACGCTGCTGGTTCACGCCCATGTTGCCGATCTCGTTGATCACGCTGTTGGCGCGGTTGGTCGAGAGGCGGCGGTTGGTGCGGTGCTCGCGGACCGTCTCGGGACGGCTGATGCGCTGGCTGTCGGTGTGGCCCTCGACGATCACGTCATAGACGCTCGCGCTCTGCGAGTTCAGGATCTCGGCGAGCTTGGCGAGCGCCTCCTTGGCCTGCGGGCGGACGACATCCGAGCCGGAGTCGAAGGTGAGGTCCGCGTTGAAGCGGATCATGCCGCGCAGCGGGTCATAGGTCATGAGGCCGGGATACTGCGACACCAGCTGCTGGAGCATCGCGTCGGTCGCGGCATCGAGCGGGCCAAACTGCATGCCCGAGAGGCGGTCGCCCATCGAGCGGTAGTCGGCCAGGGCCTTGTCGAGCTGGGCGCGAAGGTCGGCGTTCTGGCGACGCAGGTCCTCGAGCGTGCCGGCCGAGGAGCCGATGTTGCCACGCATGAGGTCCAGCGAGTTGCGGCACTCGTCGCGCTCGCGCTGCAGCTCGGCGTTGCGGGCCGTCAGGCTGCGGTTGAGCTCGGCGAGGCGGTCGTACTCGCTCTGGCCGATGCAGCCGGTGAGGCCGAGGCCCACCGTCGCGACGCCAACCATCAGGCACGCCACGCGGGCGCCACGCTTTGCCATCGTCCAGACGCTGTTCATCACCATCGCTCCTGCGTTGACTCACTCAAGGTCCGACGCCGCGGCCGCACGCGACCGCCCAAAGGCCGGACCAGCTTCATCTCGGTTCACTCAATCAAGGGACCGTCTTGCCGCCAGTTCTCGGACGGTCGACGCCCACGACTATCCTAGCCAAGACCCGTCGTAGAGATCCTGCGCTCGGCGCTCGGCCACATGCCCGCCATGTCGCGCGAGACCGACCCAACCCGCGGAGCGTTATCGGTGGACCAGGTTGCACGCCATGAAATCGGCGGGGGGCAAGCGACCCCTCCACCTCGCTTCCTACGCGTCGACGCCGCGGCGATCATCGACTTCGACGACACCTGCTCGGCGCCGGGCTCGATCCTCATCGAACTGACCGACTCGGAGATCGGCACCTTCGCCGCCGCGGATGGCAAGCGAGCCTTCCACCACGCCCGGACGAGGGTCCTGGCCGTCGGCAGCCCCGAGCACGTCGACGCCCATCCCGCGATGGCGGCCGATGGGCTGCTCCGCCTCCGCCGCCCGGGTTGTGTGCTCATCCCCGGCCTCGTCAACGCCCACGCGCACCTGGACCTCACGCACATTGGCCCGCGCCCCTACGAACCCGAGAAGGGCTTCATGGGCTTCGTCGACATCGTCCGCTCCAACCGGCTCATGGATGACGAGGCCATCGCCGCGTCGGTCCAGCGCGGGATCGACCTCTCCCTCGCCGGCGGTGTCGTTGCCGTGGGGGACATCGCCGGCAGCGTGCGTGGCACGCCCAGCCTCGCGCCGATGCGGACACTCGCGGCGTCGCCCCTCTGGGGCGTCTCATACCTCGAGTTCTTCGCCTTCGGCAAGGGTCAGGAGGCCAGCCTCGACCGTGCGGTGGCGGCACTCGCCGCCGCGAAAGCGATGGAGACGCCGCGAGTTCGGGCCGGGTTGTCACCTCACGCGCCCTACAGCGTCTCGCCGCCGATGCTGGAGCGTGCGATGCGATTCGCACGAACGCAAACGCCGCCGGTGCCCGTCTGCACGCACGTTGCGGAGACGATGGAAGAGCGAGAGTTCATCGCCAAGGGCACCGGCCCATTCCGTGACCTGCTGGAGCGGCTGGGACTCTGGAGCGACGACCTGCTGGAGTATGTTGGCCAGGGACGGGGGAGCCTGGAGCACTTCCTCAGCTGCGCGGCGGCGGCGGGGCGTGACGACAGCGGCATGTGTGATGATCCACTTCTGATGGCCCACGTGAACGACGCTCCGCCCGCACCGCGCACACTGCGCTCAGAGTGTCTGGATGAACTTTTCTTCCGCGCTTCGGAAGTG
>CAZBXF010000066.1:13866-15997 GCA_964495635.1 uncultured Phycisphaeraceae bacterium | reverse complement strand
GGCAATGAGGGCAGTGCGTCCGTGCATTGCGAGAGTGTACGAGGGTGGGGGGTGGCTAGGGCGCACTCAGCCTGCGCTTCTCGTGCCGCGCCCAGCCTTCGTACGCGCACAGACTCGCGATGCACGCGATCTTCTGTACCCGCCACTCAGCCGCAAACTCCGAGTCCTGCGCGATCGGGATGTCGCTGGCGAAGTGCTCGACATAGCTCTTGAAGACGGGCATCGTCTCGGCGACGAACTCGTCTCGCGACGACGGGAGGGTCTTTCCACCTCTGCGCAGGCCACCCAAGCCCTTGTAGAAGGCGTCGAACGCCGCGTCGTAGTCTGGCGCGTTGGCACAGAGCGATGCGACCGCGTGCGTCAGCGGCGTGAAGCCATCGCTGTCTGTGGCCAGCGGGTCGGCGCCGGCCTTGAGCAGGGCCTCCGTCTTGATGTCCGCCTCCACGGCGCCGTCCGCGGCATGAAAGAGGAGCGGCCGGTCGATCCTCGCGCACTCGCCGCCGCCGCACTGGTGCACCGGGCAGACGGCGTTCGGATCGGCGCCCAGCTCGCAGAGCACCTTGGTCTCGATGCCGGTTCCGAGTTCGATGGCGCGGGCGAGCGGCGTCTGGTCCCGCTTGTTGCGGTGATTGATGTCGACGCCGAGCTCCTTGAGGTAGGTCAGCGTGCCGCGCACGGACTCTTCGGCGTTGGCCTCGAAGTTGACGTCGATGGCAGAGTGGAAAGCGTTGTAGCCGTACTCACTCACAGCGTGCGGGTTGGCTCCCGATTCGATCAGGAGCCGGAGCACGTCCGGATGCCTTCCCGAGCCGACGGCGGACATGAAGACGGTGTAGCCATGATCGTGCGTCGCGTTGACGTCCGCGCCAGCCTCGATGAACGCCCGGATGCGCGGCAACGCGGACTCGCCGTCGTTGACGGCGCTGACAAGCGGCGACCATCCGTACCCATCGCTGTCTTGAAGAGGCAGCCCCGCCTCTATCAGCGCCCGGACGACCTCGCCAGAGGCCGCGTAGTACAGCGCCGTCCGCTTCGAGCAATCTCGTGCCTTGGGATTCGCACCTGCAGCGAGGAGCATCCGAACGCACTCCGCGCTCCCCGACTCGGCAGCGCAGAAGAGAGGGATTTCGTTGCTTGAAGGAGCGGAGGAATATTGCTCCAACTCCTGGGCTTCCATCTTGCTTGCCGTCTCGGCCATGGATGCACGGAGCTCCTCCGACAAGGACGCGAACGGGTCGGGTCGGCTTGCCCTGAACTCGGCCATCTGCTCCATCATCTTGCGATGGCTCTCCCGGGCCCTGACGGGATCCCAGTGCCCGGCCGCGTTCAGGCCGCGCTCGAGCAGGACGCGCAGACGGTCCGGATCGCCCGTCGCTGCCGTGTTGCAAAGCAAGCGATTGGCACGCCCGGGATGCAGGGGCAGCGGACAGCCCGCGTCGATCACAAATCGCAGTCGGGCGGCATCGCCGCCGGCCCGGTACCAGCCCGACAGACCCTCGCACGCGAACGTGGCGGCGGAGCGGCTCTCGATGACCCGTGCCGGATCAGCGCCGAGCTCAAGAAGCACGCGCAGCGTCTCGACGGTGGCGCCATCGCTCGATCCGGCGGCGACCATGAACGGAGTTGCTTCGCGGTCGTACGCACCCGGATCATGCTCGGTGTTGAACGTCGACTCAATCTGCTCACCCGCGGCCACGAGACGCCGGATCTCCGCCGCATCTCCCAGACGAGCGGCCCGATGGAGTGGAGGCTCCCCGTCCTTGGGTGGCGGAAAGCCGTTGCTTTGCGGATTGCAGCTTGACATGCCTGAGGATAGATCGGAGCCGTTGTCAGAGGGTGCGAGCGATTGTGAAGACCTTTTCGCACAAGCTCCCGACCCGAAGGCCCACGCCACCCGGCGGCGTTCACTTTCGGCACACCCCGCGCTGGACCGAGGCCCGCCTCCTCCGCGGCGTCGACCTTCTTGCGACCATGTCTGGGCAGGCACCGGTCGAGAGCGTATGAGTGATGAGTGAGAGTGAACGCCTATAACCGCGCGCCAAACCCCCAACTCGGCCGCGTCATGCAGCCACACCCAAACGAATCTACGCTGTCCGCCACGCGCTCGACAACGCGAAGATCGGCCTCGAAG
>CAZBXF010000066.1:0-13766 GCA_964495635.1 uncultured Phycisphaeraceae bacterium | reverse complement strand
TACGTGCCCTGGATCACGCCCGGCGTCACGCCGTTTCATGTGCACGACTTCGCCGACTTCACATACGAGCAAGCGCTCGAGTTCACCGCCGAACTGGTCCGGCGCATCCCCGAGCGGCGGGAACAACTGGAGATCCTGGTGCGATCAACGCCAGGATACTCAAGCTGGGTCGCGGACTATTCGACGGCCTCGCTGGAGCCGCTCGGTGCGTGGGCGAAGGACCACCTCCCGATCAGGCCGCCAACGCCAGACGATGAGCCAACGGGCTGGATCAGCCCGGAGTGTCCGGTGCCACGCGAGATGATCCGACTTCCCGCTCCAGCATTCATCATGACCGACCTTGGGTGGTCGGTCCTTACCGACATCGGGATCCACCTCTCGGAACTCCTGCGGCGGAGCGATCCGTGCTGGACATGGACAACGTGCCGCGACGCGGGAAAGAGCTACATGGCAACCGATCATCACGCCCCAATTGTGTCGTGGCGAGGGATGAAAAGGGGTGGCTCGTTCTGCCCGTTCTGTACAGGCCAGAACTGTGTGCGTCGGATTCTCGACGGAAGCAAACCAACAAGCAACCTTCGGTCATTCCTTGAGCACTGGATATCAAAGGCACCAGATCTTCGGGAGAGATTCGGATCGACGCCAGTGAGCCCACCAGGCACAAGAAAGCCGCGGCGTCGAAAGAGCTGAAGGGCTGCCAAGCCTGCTCCCCTTCGCGCACACGCTGATCCACAACCGCATCAACACCGCGCGCATCAACCCCAGTTGACACACGCACGCCGCGGCGTTACACCAACGCGGCAGGGTGCTGGCCCCAGCCGTGCTGAACGCTCGACGCCCTCTCCGGGCCGCGGCTGGTCGGGTCGGTCTCGGGACTTGCTGTGGGAGTCTGCTTCATGAAGATGTGCATCGCTCGACTCGCGGTCGTCTGCCTGCTTGGCGTCTGCTCCAGTGCCTTCTCCCAGCAGCCCGCGCCCCTCGCCCAGCCACCCGCCGACTCCATCTACTTCGGCGGACGCATCATCACGATGCTCGATGCCTCCCTCGACAACTCAAAGCCCTGGACCACGGCCGTCGCCGTCAAGGGCGGCCGCATCGTCGGCGTGGGGCAAATGGACGAAGTTGCCAAGTTCAAGGGGGCCGAGACCAAAACCATCGACCTCGGCGGCAAGGTCATGCTGCCAGGATTCATCGACGGCCACGGCCACGTCTTCACCACCGGCATCCAGGCCGCGTCAGCAAACATCCTCCCCGCGCCCGATGGCGATGGCAACACGATCGCAAAGATCCAGGAGATCCTGCGCGAGTATGCCAAGACCGAAGCCTCCAAGAAGTTCAACCTGATCCTCGGCTTCGGCTATGACGACGCCCAGATCGCCGAGAAGCGCCACCCCACGCGCCAGGACCTCGACGAAGTAAGCAAAGACATCCCGATCCTGCTCATCCATCAGTCGTGCCACCTCGGCGCCATGAACACCAAGGCCCTCGAGCTCGCCGGGATCACCGCAGACTCAAAGGACCCTCAAGGCGGCGTCATCCGGCGCGAGGCCGATGGCAAGACCCCAAACGGCGTGCTCGAAGAGACCGCCTTCATGCTCGGCGCGATGAAGATCTTCCCCAAGCTCAACGCCGAGCAGTTCGCGCAGCTCGCGGTCATGGGCCAGGAGATGTACGTGCGCCACGGCTTCACGACGGCCCAGGAGGGCCGCGCGACAGGCCCGGCCCACGGAAGCTTCGTCGCGCTCGCCGAAGCGGGCAAGATGAAGATCGATGTCGTCGCATACATGGACATGATCTTCACCGATGAGCCGCCCGAGATGAGCACGCCCTGGCACTCAAGGACGTACAACAACCGCTACCGCGTCGGCGGCGTCAAACTCAACCTCGACGGCTCGATCCAGGGCAAGACCGGCTACCTCACCACGCCATACAAGGTCCCGCCGCCGGGCGCCGCGACCAACTACCGCGGCTACGAAACGCTGCCGGACAAGGTCATCTCGGACAAAGTGACAAAGGCCTACGCACGCGGCTGGCAGGTCCTCGCCCACTGCAACGGCGACGCCGCGATCGATCAGTTCATCTCCGCCGCGCGCGACGCGACCGCCGCGCACGGTGGCGGCGACCGGCGCAGCGTCGTGATCCACGCCCAGGCCGCACGCCTCGACCAGCTCGACTCGATGAAAGCGCTCGGCATCATGCCCTCGTTCTTCGGCATGCACTGCTTCTACTGGGGCGATTGGCACCGCGACGAGACGCTCGGCGCCGTGCGCGCAGAGATGATCTCACCCGCACAGTCCGCACTCCGCCGCGGCATGATCTTCACGCAGCACCACGACTCCCCAGTCGCGCAGCCCAGCGCCATCCGCGTGCTCTCATCCGTCGTCACACGCCGCACGCGCAGCGGCGACATCCTCGGCGCCGACGAACGCATCAGCGTCAAGGACGCGCTCAGGAGCCTCACGATCTGGGGCGCCTACCAGCACTTCGAAGAAAAGGAAAAGGGCACGATCGAGGTCGGCAAGGTCGCAGACTTCGTCGTCCTCTCCGCCGACCCGCTCACGATGGACATCGAGGACCTCGACGAGCTGACCGTCATCGAAACAATCAAGGCCGGCCAGAGCATCTACAAGGCAGGCCCCACACCAACCAAAGTCGGCACACACACGCCCGCAACGCTCCCAAAGCTGACCGGAATGCGCTGGGACCGCCCCGCCGCCGCCCCAACCAGCCGCCCACCCCGCCGCGGCATCTACGCCTTCGCCAAGCCGCCAACCACCTGCGGCTGCAACGGCTGCACGCTCGGACACCTGATCGAGATGGGACAGCGCGAGGTGGGGGCGGTAGGGGAGAGGGAGTAGAGTGAGGTGGTGGGGGTGGGTGGCCTCAGTATTGTGCTGGGCGCGAGGTGGTGCTGATGGGTGAGAATGACAGACAAAGGCGCACAGAATCCGCTCCAGCGCTGCCGAGGTGACCGCCTCGGCATGGAGCTTTGTTTCCACCTCGAATCCGATGAAGCGCTGCTTCATCTCCAGCGGATGCTCCTGGGCGGGGTGGATGACACGAGCAAGCAGCGGGGACAGAACTATCTGAAGTTGACGCAGACTCCCGGAATGGAGTTTGGCTACGCGGGGGCGACCGTCTCGGCCATGGGTTGCCGCCCCGATCATCTGATCGTGAAGGTCTCGGATCTTGAGTTGCTCTCACGGAGCATCTCGGAGGGTGAACGATCCACCGTTGACGTTGGCCTCGGGTCAGCAGTGGCGGCGGCAGTGAAGCTTGCGGCGTTCGTTCATGCACGCGTGGAGCTCGTGGGCGCGCTGCTGGTCAGGGAGGGGAACTTTGGTGCCGGCCGCTCGAGCAGGGAAGCATTGACGATCGAGTCTGGCTGGGCGGAGGCCCTTGGTCTGAGCGGGCTGGACGGCAGTCATGAGCTGAGGCGCGTGCGCTGGCGGGATGTTCACGCCTTCGACGCGGAGGCGGCGGTCACGGCGCTGCATCATCGACGCCTCGCGGCGGCGAAGGTCGAGCCGTTGACATAGTGCGGGTTCGCGGAATTGGCAGCACATGCGGGGCCTGAAGCTGGAGTGATCGCGGATGCCTGATTCAGTGAGCCAGTCACCATTGGTTGAGATTCGAGGCTCTAACTTGTCCGTCGAGTTGTACATGGACGTCGCGTCAGAGGAGCAGCTTCTGCAGCTCAACCGCGTCTTGGTTGGAGCGGGTGAGGACGCGATGTCGCGTGAATCCAGGTGTCGCGAGATCGAGTGTGTTCAGATCCCCGGAGTCGAGCTTGGCTCAATCAGAGCATTTGTGTCTTCGGTGCATGGGTTTCCTCGCCGCATGGGAGTGTTTGTCGCCGGACCGTCGCTGCTCTCAGCCAACTTCGCTCATTGGGAGTTTCGCGAGGTCGACGTTGGGACCGGCGCCGTCGTCGCGTCGATGATCCGGGTTGCGGCCTTCGCGCATCAGGCTGTCCCGTTCCCGGGGGCTTCACTCGTTCGCGAAGACCACGCCAGCACTTCCTCGGACGCCTTTGTGCTGGAACTGGATTGGGCGGAAGCACTGGGCCTCACGGGTCCGGAAGTTGGCTTTCGCATGACGCGGGTGTCCTGGGAGCAGGTGCACGCCTTCGACGCGGAAGCGGCCGTGCGCGCGTTGTACGATCGCCGTCTGAAGGCGGCCAGGGCTGGGCCGCGGTCGTAACTCGGAGCGGAGCCGGGGCCGCGGGTTGATTGCGAGGCAGTCGTGGAAAGCTCGCTGGAGTAAAGATTGTGAAGATATCATCTATGGATGGGAGAAAAGTCGAAGCCAAGTCTGACGAAGTGGGGCGGCGAGACGCAGTAGATTCTGAGAGTGGATGGGCCAGATGAGCCAAGATGTCGATCTCGCGTGGAGTTTGTTCTGTTCAGGTGATAAAGCGAGTCTCAACGAAGCTTGGCGCATCGCGACTGCTGTGGCTGACGACGTTGCGAGATCTGCCAGTGAGCGGGCAGAAGCGCTGTTCCTGTTGGGGCAACTCGCTCGTTTTCTCCAGCCATGGCGGTCTTCCGACGAAGGGTTTGGGTACTTTGAGCGTGCAATTGCGATAGAGCCGGGTCACATAGACTCACTGCTTGCGATGTGTGAGCTCCATTTGAAGCGATCCCCAGTCAGTGGCGCAGACATTGACAAATTGATGGCGCAGGTGGAAAAGGCACGTTCATCTATGTCGTCTGAGAATGTCCGGCAGTTGGAGTGCATTGTTGCAAATCGCAGCAAGGTGCATGGCTGAGTGTCGTACCTGTTGTATCGCAGTGCTGCGTTTGTCGCCGCGCAATGGACGTACGACGCGTGCGGCTCGGTCTTCTCGGCCGACCACCTGAGCCACCACCCATTCATGCACGCGGGTCACAAGGGCCTCTTCTTTGACCGGCTCGACGTTGGCGTTGCTGACGCGGCACCCGGGTCAGGAGGCGGAATCGCCAAGGCTCGTCCCCTTCGCGCACTCGATCATCCACAACCGCAACCGCAAGTACACCCCGCAACTCAGCCGCCTCATGCAGGCGAATCAAAACGCGTTGGCGTTGCTGGAGACAGCCTCCTGCAACGTCCAAACCACCCTCTCCCGCGCAAACCGGCTATACTTCGCCTGATGCTCGCCACTGCCTAACAGCACGTCGTTTCGCTCGCACTCAGTCTCTGAGCCGCCGCGCATTGCCTGCGCGCCCCGCGAGTCGTTGCTGTTGGCACCTTCATTCGCAAGCAAGTCTTTCGGCGAGCTCCTGAGCAGATTCAGCGGCTCGCCTGTGCGGGTCCTCATCCAATGTCAAAGTCTGATCACCTCCGCCGGCACGAGTCGGATGGCTTTACGTGCATCAACTGCAAGCTCCAGGTCGCCGGCGAGGCGTGGGGCACCAAGCATCGCAACCACTGCCCAGCCTGCCTCCACAGCCGCCACGTCGACGAGACCCCCGGCGACCGCGCCAGTCCGTGCAAGGGCGTGATGGAACCCATCGGCATCGAAGTGTGCGCAGGCTCACGCGACGGCGAATGGGCCATCATCCACCGCTGCCGCGCCTGCAACCAGCTCCGCACCAACCGAATCGCAGGCGACGACGCCGAACGAGCCCTCCTGGCCCTCGCCCTGCGGCCAATCGCGAATCCGGCGTTTCCGATTGACAGTTTCCGGTAGCGACGGGGTGGTTGGGAGCGAAAGACAACTGCTCACCGCTGAACGCGCGGTGCGGCGAGGGCACGCTCGTATTGACTTACCGCGCCAACCCCAGCGAATCCTGCACCCCCAGCGTCGCATACACCTCACGCGTCGCCCCCGACCTGTTCAGCGTGCAAAGGTGAACACCCGCAACGCCATGGTCAACCAGGTCTCGCGCCTGCTCAGTACCCGGGTCGACGCCGACGCGCGTGCGGCCTGTCGGCTGTGCGATCGTGCGTCGTGCCCTGCGTGTTCAGGATTCTGCGCTGGTCTCGAGCAGCCAGTCAGGGAACGGATCCTGCAGCTGCTTCCACGCCTGGGGGCCGCGGGCCATCTCTTCATCGGTGAGGAGGCAGGCGTTGAGGAGCAGGGTCTGCTGCTCGCGATTGAGACCGACGCCGATCATCACGATCTCCTGCCGCCGGTCGCCCCAGGGCTCCTGCCAGTTCTTTTCGATCCAGGCGCGGGTCTCGGTCGCGCCGTCATCGCCGCTCCCGTCGATGCCGCCCGGCCACCGCGACTTGGGCACCGCGGCCCACCAGCGGCCCATCGGCTCAAGTCGGAACGAGCCGCCGGCCTGCTGCCAGAGCCCGGCGAAGTCCTGCTTGCTCGCGAGCCAGCAGAACCCCTTCGAGCGGACGGTCCGGAGGAATCCGCCGGAGATCATGTCGTACAGACGCTGCGGATGGAAAGGCCGCCGGGCCCGGTAGACGAAGGACCCGATGCCATACTCCTCGGTCTCGGGAGTGTGCACGTTTCCCAACTCCGCAAGCCACGCCGGCGATGAAGCCGCCGCCTCGACGTCGAAGCGGCGGGTGCTCATGACCTCGGCCAGCGGGAGGTTGGCGTTGGTCGTCCGCACGATCCTCGCCTTGGGATTGAGTGCTCGGATCGTCGCCTCGGTCTTGCCGATGCGTGCCTCGGGCGCAAGGTCGCACTTGTTCAGCAGGATGACGTCGGCGAACTCGACCTGATCCGTCAGCAGGTCGGCGATCGAACGGTCGTCACCCTCTCCGGCCGCCATGCTGAAGTCCGCAAGGTCGAGCTCGCTCTCGAAGTGGTCGAGGAACGTCGAGGCATCGACGACCGTGACCATCGTGTCGAGGCGCGAGAGCGCCGCGAGCGAGCGGCCTTCCTCGTCCTCGAAGGTGAATGTCTGAGCCACGGGCAGCGGCTCCGAGATACCGGTGGACTCGATGAGGAGATAGTCAAACCGGTTCTCGCGTGCCAGCCGCGACACCTCCCTGAGCAGGTCATCTCGCAGAGTGCAGCAGATGCAGCCGTTGGTCATCTCGACCATCTGCTCGTCAACGCGGTCGAGCACGACCTCACCAACCTTGCCGCCCGTCTTGACGAGCTCGGCATCGATGTTGATCTCGCTCATGTCGTTGACGATCACCGCGACCTTGAGCCCTTCGCGGTTGCGCAGAATGTGGTTGAGCAGCGTGGTCTTGCCCGCGCCCAGGAAGCCGGACAGCACGGTGACGGGAAGCCGCTCGGGCGCACCCGGTCGATCGCCCGCGATCGCGTCGGTCGCGGTCTGGAGTCTGTCTCTGAGTGTGCTCATGGGTTGGCTCGAGTGAGAGGCGGTTGGCGAACCTCGGGTGAGTTGGGCGACGGTTGCACGCGCCGCCGTCACGCGTCCTTCCAGGCGACCTTGAAGAGACCCTTGGCCGCGTCGTACGGCTTTCCATCCCACGCCAGCTCGTACGAGCGCGCCTTGGGGGAAAAGTGCGTGAAGAAGTCCACGAGGGTGGCGCCCTCGTCCCCGGCCTCGACGTGGTGGATGTTGTCGCGGTCGCGAGTGAGCGTCGAAAGCTGCCGCGGCCGCAGCACGACGTCGCTGTTCTGTCGGATCAGGAAGTCCTCGCCCTTGGTGGGCACCTCGCCCTCCGCGATGTTGAGCCGCTTGCCGTCGGGCTGCACGATGTCGAAGTTGCGACACCGCGCAGCGCCCGCCGTCGAGAGGAGCACGCCGTTGTAGTGCCGGTGGTCGTGAAGATGGATGGCAGACCCGGGCGCCATCTTGATCTGCATCAGCACGATGGGCGGGTAGTAGGCGATGTTGTCGATATCCCAGCCCTGTCCGGTCGAGGACATGCGCCAGGTCGGGGGCGGCTCAACGCGTGCCAGCAGCGTGGTGACGGCCGCGAGATACGCCTCCTCGTCCGGCGATGGCGCGGCAATCAACGCTCGCGCCCGCGGCATCACCGCCGCCACGAACTCGTCCGCGCTCGCACCAGCGCCGGTGGGACCCGATTCACCCCTCGCCGCGGCTCGCGACCCGGACGAGCATCCACCCAGCCCGATCCCGGAGAGTGCCGCCAGCCCCGCGGCCGAGAGCCCCAGACGAAGGATCGTCCGTCGCTCGACCACAACCCCGGGCGAGATCTCCTCCCCTTGATCATGGTCTGCCAGTGCGTGCGACTTGAGCGTGTCAATGGTCCAGAACTGCATCACGGTCCTCCGCTCTCGGCCATGGAATGAACGAACACGCAACGCGAGCTTCCTGCAGTGCCACCGTCTGGAACATCGGCGGGCCGTCATCCATGGCACCCCGCCTTTCCGCAGCAGTGGCTGCGGGCGTGACTTCCCGAACCCTCCACGCCTCGCCTGCTACCCACCACCGCGGCCGGCGAGATGACCCGATCGACCCGGCTGTCGGCGGGCGTCGTGCCGCGATCGATCTCTGCCGATGAGCACAGTTCGCCCCACGTACGCAGCGTGGTCGTCATGGAGTGGCGTGCCTCAATGAGGCGGCCGTTGGCCGGGCAGAAATAGTCGTAGCGTGCCATGGGACGGTGTCCGTGCTCCGGGCGGCCCGAGTTGAGAATGAAGTATCATTCGCATGTAGCGGCACGAAGTCCAACCACGCTCCCCCGCCACCACGCGGCCGGCGCCGCCGCCCGTCGTGCGCGGCAGAGCACCCATGCGCCCTCGTCTCACGACGGGCAACTCTCGGACCTGCGCTCGCCTGCTGATGGAGCTCCCCCTACCGCGCCAACCCCAGCGAATCCTGCACCCCCAGCGTCGCATACACCTCGCGCGTCGCCCCCGACCTGTTCAGCGTGTAGAAGTGGACGCCCGCGACATCATGGTCAAGCAGGTCTCGCGCCTGCTCAGTCGCCCAGTGCACGCCCACGCGCCGCACCGCCTCGTCGCTGCCGCCGGTTCGGTTGAGCATGCGCATCAGCGGCGCCGGGAAGCGTGCGCCCAGCGCGAGCTCGGCCATGCGCTTCATGCCGGGCAGGCTTGTCACAGGCATGATGCCCGCGATGATCGGGACGCGGATCCCCGCCAGCTCGCAGCGCGCCTTGAAGTCATAGAAGTCGCGGTTGTCGAAGAACAACTGCGTGATGATCGCATCCGCGCCCTCATCCACCTTGGCCTTGAGCCGGTCCAGCTCCAGCAAGCGATTCGGCGTCTCAGGATGCCCCTCAGGAAATCCAGCGACGGTGATGCCGAACCCGCGCGGATCAGGATGCCCCTTGAAGCCCTTGATGAATCGCACCAGATCCGCGGCGTACGTGAAGTCCTTCCACGGTGAGCCATCCTGCCAGTCGCGCGGCACATCGCCCCGCAGCGCCATGATGTTGCTCACGCCCGCCGCCGCATACCGCTCCAGAATCGTCGTGATCTCCGAACGCGTGTGCCCCACGCACGTCAGGTGCGGAATGGGATCAAGGTCCGTCGTCGAACGCAGCTTGAGCACCAGGTCGTGCGTCAGCTCCCGCGTCGACCCGCCCGCGCCATACGTCGCCGACACAAACGCCGGCTTCAGCGACGCCAGCTGCTGAATCTCAGCAAACAGGTCCGCCGCGGCCTTCTCCGTCTTGGGCGGGAAGAACTCGAAGGAGAAGGTCGGCGTGCGTTGTAGGATGTCGCGGATGTGCATATTCTCGGACCTGATCGACGGAAGGACAACCGAAGTCGCGTGGAAGGATCCTCAGAACAAGTCTAGCCGTTCATCCGGCTAAACGGATGAAGAACCTGCAGGATCCGGACAAAGACTGGCCCGGGTTTATGTGGGCTTCGCACCCGCGACCGCGAAGCCCCGCAAGACGTATGGAATCCCGCTGATCACCGTCACCGCGACGGTCGTCCACACCGCAATGTCGATCGTCCATCGGCCCCACGTGCCCCTCCCCGCCGTTGTAACTCCAAGGATGACAAGGATGAACGGAATCACCGAGGCCTGGAGGATCATCTTCGCCTTCCCGGACCAGGTCGCGGAGAAGTCCTTGCCCTCAGCCTCCAGCACGGCCCGGATCGACGTCACCAGCAGCTCGCGCCCAAGGATCAGCACGACCATCCACGGCATGACGCCCGACACCTGAAGATCGCGATGGGCCGGAACATCAACCGCGAACTTCGGCCCCGCGAGCATCACAAACGCGCCCACCACCAGCACCTTGTCCGCGAACGGGTCCATGACGCGGCCGAACAGGCTGACCACCTTCCAGCGCCGAGCAAGCGGCCCATCCACCGCGTCGGTGATCGCCGCAAGCAAAAACAGCAGCGCCGCGACCAGGTACGGCCACACCGGCTCACGCGGAGAGACGAACAGATCCGCCGCCGGATACGTCCACACGCTCAGCAGCGTGAAGAACGCAACCGCAATCACCAGGCGCAACACCGTGAGAGCGTTGGGGATCCAGCGCCTGGCCGAGCTCGAGCCTGTGCTGCTCCCCGAGTCGGTGGCCGCGGTGGATGGAAGGGCGTCGAGCGTCACTCGCCGACAGCGTATCGCAGCAAAGTGCTTCGCACGCGCAAGTGGGCTGGCCCACCGAGGGGATGTCGACTCCTCGGGGATTGTTCGGGCGCACCTGTGGATTGGTTGAAGGATGCGCGTGGACGCTCTATCCTCTGCCCTTCCCGGGAGAGCGGCGTGGGCCGTTCTCCGTGGCGGAGTATCCGGCCACGCATGCTCGTGCATGGGCGATGGCTGGCCGGTCTTGCGAGAGGATGCATTGCTCCACGTCATCGCTCCCGCCATCCTGTTCACGCTGCTCGTGTCGGGCGGAGTCGGCATCGCGCTCGCGCTGCCGCGTGCCGGCCGCATGCCTCAGATCGTCGGTGCCGCCACCGCCGGCCTCGCCGGCGGCCTGCTGCTGATCCTCATGGGGATCCGCGCCGGCTCCGACGCCCCCAACATCTACTTCTACATCTTCTCGGCGATCGCCCTCGGCGCCGCCCTCCGCGTCATCACCCACGACCGCCCCGTCTACGCCGCCCTCTACTTCGTCCTCACCGTGATCGCCTCCTCGGGCCTCTTCCTCATCCTCTCCGCCGAGTTCATGGCCTTCGCCATGATCATCGTCTACGCCGGCGCCATCCTCATCACCTACCTCTTCGTCATCATGCTCGCGACCCAGGCCCCCGAGGAGGCCGAGGTCGAGGTCCTCGCCGACTACGACACCACCGCCCGCGAGCCTGTCGCCGCGACCATCGTCGGCTTCCTCCTCCTCTCCGTCCTCTCGGTCATGCTCATCCACGGCACCGCCGGCCTCCAGAAGCCAGACCCGATGCAGCCCGACGCGCTGCTCGCCGACATGCCCCGCAAGGTCGAGTCCAGCCTCCGTAACCACGGCCTCATCGATCGCGGCGACCAGATCGCCATCGACGAGACCACCGGCAAGCCCATGATCGACGGCGTCAAGGGCGAGATCGTGATCAAGATGGAGAGCGGCCTGATGGCCACGCTCCGCCGCGAGGAGTGGCCCAGCGACCTCCGCGTCAAGAACGTCGAAGGCCTCGGGTTCGACCTCCTCCGCAAGCACCCCGGCACCATCGAGATCGCCGGCGTCATCCTGCTCATGGCCATGCTCGGCGCCGTCGTCCTCTCCCGCAAGCAGGTCGAGATGGATGAGGACGCCAAGGCCGCCCAGTCCAAGGCGCTCAGCGAGCGCCGCCTTGCGGAGCGATCAGCCACGCCCATCGGCCGCGGCCCGGGAGGTGGCGCATGAACGAACTCCTCTCCGCCTCCAACCTCGGCATGACGCTCGCGCAGGCCGGCTTCCCCGCCCCCATGAGCGAGATCACGCTGGCCCACTACCTCGTGGTCTCGGCGATCATGTTCACGCTCGGCCTCATCGGCTTCCTGACGCGCCGCAACCTGATCGTGATGTTCCTCTGCACGGAGCTCATGTTCCAGGCCTCCGGCATCGCGCTCATCGCCTTCGGCCGCTTCCACCTCGAGTACACCGGCCAGACCTTCGTGATCTTCGTGCTCACGGTCGCCGCGGCGGAGGCCGCCATGGCCCTCGCCCTCGTCGTCCTCCTCTTCCGTCGCAAGGAATCGCTCGACGCCGAAGCCTGGAAGGACATGCGGGGCTGAGTCGGCCCGACGATGCATCGGCCTCTGTACTGTCGGGAACGTGTCTTGATCGTGTCTTGATCGTGTCGGGTAGGCGTCGCTAGCCTCGCAGCGTGTTGACCTCTGAAGACTGACTATGACGAACTGGGCTGAACCCGCGATCACGAGCCTGCTTGGAGCCGCCCTCGGGCTGGCCGGTGACGACGCGCACGCCTCCGGCGCGGCCGATCACGCCTCGCACGCCGCCCACGTCATCCCCGCCGCCGTCGCCGGCGCCTCCGCAATCCTGATCGTCCCCATCGTCACGATCCTCGCCACGGTGCTCTGCGGCCTCCTCGCCGCCCTCGGCAACAAGTCCAAGCTCCCCGCCTGGATCAGCGTCGCGTCCCTCGCCGTCTGCTTCGGCGCCGTCCTGAGCGTCTACCTCGGCTTCGACGGCGTCCCCAAGATCGCCCACGGCTTCCAGTGGATCAACTTCTCCTGGGGCCCCGAAGGCAAGCCCGGCCAGTCCATCGTCGCCAACTTCTCCTTCTACGTCGACACGCTCACGCTCCTCTGGATGCTCTTCGTCACCGGGCTCGCGGCGATCATCGCCCTCTACGCCTCGGAGTACATGAGCCACGACGTCGGCCTTGGCTACTGCCGCTTCTTCGCCGCCTTCAACCTCTTCGTCTTCTCCATGGCCTGCCTCGTCATGGGCGACAACCTCCTCCTGACCTTCCTCGGCTGGGAGGGCGTGGGCCTCTGCTCCTACCTGCTGATCGGCTACTTCTACCAGCGCAAGGAGGCCGTCGCCGCCGCGAAGAAGGCCTTCATCATCAACCGCATCGGCGACCTCGGCTTCATCCTCGGCATCATGTCCGTCTTCGTCGCCTTCGGAACGCTCGAGCTGGCCCCCCTCTTCGAGATGATCCAGAAGGGCGTCGACGCCGGCGGCAACCCCATCGCCGGCACCTGGATCGTCGAGGTCATCCCCTTCCTCTTCGCGATCGGCGCCTTCGGCAAGTCGGCCCAGATCTTCTTCTACGTCTGGCTCCCCGACGCGATGGAAGGCCCGACGCCCGTCTCCGCCCTGATCCACGCCGCAACGATGGTGACTGCCGGCGTCTACCTCATCGCCCGCATGTACCCCCTCTTCGCGGCCGACGAAGCCAAGATGGCCCTGACCTTCGTCGCCTGGAGCGGCGCCATCACGGCCTTCTGGGCCGCGACCATCGAGATGGCGATCTTCGACATCAAGCGAGTCATGGGCTACTCAACCATCTCGCAGCTTGGCTTCATGTTCGCCGGCCTCGGGCTCCTGACGCCCCAGGGCGCCGCGTACCACACCTTCACGCACGCCTTCTTCAAGGCCACGCTCTTCCTCGGCGTCGGCGCCGTCATGCACGGCTTCGGCGGTCAGCTCGACCTGCGCCGCCTCTCGGGCGTCATGTGGATGCGCGGCTTCGGCCTCGTCGGCATCGCGATGCTCATCGGCTCCATGAACCTCACCGGCATCCCCGGCACCGCAGGCTTCTTCTCCAAGGACATGATCCTCGCCGCGGGCTTCTCAACCCCCGACGCCATGATCGGCGGCGCCACCTGGCTCGGCTGGCTCCTCCTCCTCACCGCCGGCATGACGGCCTACTACACCGGCCGCACCTTCTTCCGCGTCTACCTCGGTCCCAAGGACTTCACCCCGGGCAACGACGCCGAGCTCATCGACCTCGGCCGCCACCCCAAGGGCACCACCCTCGAAGAGTGGCACGCCCAGCACGG
>CAZBXF010000065.1:0-16200 GCA_964495635.1 uncultured Phycisphaeraceae bacterium | reverse complement strand
CCGCCCGTGCCCGAGAACTGGAAGACATCGGGATGGAAACCGCTGCCCACAGGCGCCCGAACCCCATCGACACTCGAATTCACAACCAATTCGGAGTTTGAGAAGGCGTCGGACCCAAGATCCGAGAGATGGACATTGCGGCTGATGGACGCGAACTCGATGCCATCGCGGAAGGAAGTCGACTCCACATCGGTTGCGAAGATGTGTGCCCAGCCAGATGGGGCGATGAGGTCAGTACCCGCTGCCGGCCCAGGGCCAGTCGCCGAGACGCCATCAAGCCAGATCTCCGGGGAGAGTGTCGAGAAGGTGCCGATGCTCGACCCATTCCGGAAATCCAACACCACGTCCTTCAAGTGAACGTGCTTGATTCGGAACCGCCCGCCCTGGTTGAAGACCACCGACCCCGCCGCGGCGTTCGGAGCCGGACGAATCGTCACCCACCCGCGCTGTGTGATCGGCCGCGGGCTGGTCTCACCACCGAGGGTGTAGGTACCCGGTTCCATGAACACCGTCAGCCCATCAATGTTCGTGTTGGAGCCAAAGCTCTGCATCGCCTTCCACGCGGTCGCGAACGGCGCGGCAAGCGTGCCATTGCCCGACGTGTCGCTGCCGCGCGTCGCAGAGACGTACACCGGGGCGCGGCCGAACGTGCCATTCGCGTTGGGGTTGAGCGCGAGCTCATCCAGCACCCGCGGCTCGCCCGCGCCTTCGGGCCAGGCGATCGCCCGGACCTCGATGGGTCCATCGGGGAAGTCGCTCGCGTCGAGCTTGGCGGTGTACTCCCAGACGTTGGTCTGGGGGTTGAGCTGCATCTCGTAGACGGGCGTCCAAGGGCCGCCGTTGACTGAGAAGTCGACGCGGTCGATGCCGTTCATGTGGAAGGCGACGACGCCGACGAGGAACTCACCGGTGAAGGTCTGGTATGGGACCACGTCCCAGCGGGCGATCGCCTTGGCGTCGTAGCCGGGCATGTCGGGCGTGCCGACCGCCGCGGGCTGCGCGGTGGGACCAGCGAAGCCGCTGCCTGGGATCAGATGAACGAAGACCTCGCCCGAGTCCGGCGGATCGACTGGATCGCCAGGCTCGCCGCCACCACCGGAGGGAGGCTCGCTGCCACCGCCGCCCGAAGGCTCGGTCGGAGGGGGTTCACTCCCGCCACCACCCCCACCACCCCCACCTGACGGCGGCGGTGGAGGAGGCTCGCTGCCGCCACCCGACGGCTCGGTCGGCGGCGGAGGCGGAGGCTCACTGCCGCCGCCCGAGGGCTCAGTCGGAGGCGGTGGCGGCGGCGGGGGCTCACTGCCACCGCCCGAAGGCTCGGTGGGTGGCGGAGGCGGCGGAGGCGGATTGCCGCCACCAAACGACTGCACGCCGCCGTCGGTCCCGCCCGAGCCGCCGGAGCTGCCCGATCCGCCCGAAGAGCCGGACCCGCCAGAGCTGCCACTACCACCACTTCCGCCACTGCTGCCGCCGGAAGGCTGCGAGGGGTTGCCGCCGCCGAACGACTCAACGCCGCCCGATCCGCCGGATGAACCGCCACCGCTGCCAGTGCTGCCACCGGAGCTGCCACCACTCGACCCACTCGGCGAGGTCGACCCCGAGCTGCCGGACGAACCGGATGAACCAGATGACCCGGAGCCGCCCGAAGGACCAGAGGAGCCCGATGAACCGGATGAACCGGACGAGCCCGAGCTGCCGCCACCAAACGACTGCACGCCCGAACTGCTGGAGGTGCTGGAGCTACCAGAGCTGCCCGAGCCGCTGGAAGATGAGTCCGTCCCCCCGCCGTATCCCGCCGAGCCAGCAAAGCTGGAGTCAGTGCCGAAGCCGCCCGAGCCGCCGCCGCTGGAGCCTCCCAGAAGGTCCGTGTTGGAAGGGGGTACGAAGCTGGGCACGTTCGAGCCCGTGATCACCGGATCAACCGGCGAGCCCAGGTCGCCCACCGTCGCGGGGACCGCGGCGGTCGTCGCCGCCGGCACGCTGCGAGCGCCAAACATGCCACGCCGCGCCGCGGGGGCCTTGGTCGTGGTCGTCCTGCCGCCACCCAGAAGGCCCTGCCGCGGGGCCGGAGCGACCGAGGCGTTGCTCGCGCTTCCGCCTGGCCTGGTCGCGCTCGTCCGCGGCACAACGCGCGGGACGCTCGAACGGGTCAGGGCCGAGGCCCGCGTCGGCGACGTCCGCACCACCGGCTGACGCTTCGCGCCGAACGCACCACGGGCAGTCGGCTGAGCCGGCTGCTCCTGCTCCGTGGCCTGGCTGTTCTGCTGCGCCTGACGCACCAACTGCCCCATGCTCGTCGCCTGGCCCGCCGCGACCGCGATGAAGGCGGCCCCGATCATGACGCGCGTCATGGAACGGCGACGGGACTGCTGCGAGTGGTTCGGCAGGCCGGAGAAAGTGTGCTGTGAAGACTTCGTCATCGGATCGTGCCTCCTGCGCAGAGCGCGGCAGAGACACTGTCGAATTGCCCGAGGCACCGGGCTACCCCATTTCGGGTCTGCCCCCGCTCAGGCGTCCGCACATCCGCTCCAACCGTTCCGCCTGATGCAGGCAGAACTCCACCCCGATCTCCAAGCAGATCTCCACGTTCATGAACAGTTTCGGGACGCAAGGCCCCACTGAACGCAAGTCCCGTGACCGGGCCAGTGACCGGGCCAGTGACCGGACCAGTCACCGGACCTGAAACCAGGCCAGTTCGAGGACCAGACACCAGATCCTGCATGTTCCGAGAAGTCAGCAGCGTCACAGAAACCAAACGCGGAGTGTCCAGACTTCGTCCATGTCGCGCACGCCAACGCGTCGCGAGTACCCAGAGGTCGAGTCGGCGGGCCAGCCAGCATGCTTGGCCAAGTTCTAGAGCCAAGCCCTGTGGTCGCCGGACGCGAACCGTCCGGCCTGGACGCCCGAAATGCGAGATCCACCAGCCAGCAGGGCAAACTGCCCCTGCGAAAAGCAAACAATCGGCGGCCGGGGCCGCTTCAGAGTCCATTATCGTACGTTGGGAAGCCCACGGTTCATCCCAAGCCACCAGAAGCAATGCTCTGAACTCCGCGCACCCGACCAAGCCCAACACAAGAACCCGGCCATCGAGAAACCTGGGCCGCCATCGCGCGGAGACGAGCATCGGCTCGGCAGATGGATCGTACGAACCAGCCCGACGCCCGTTCGCGCCCGCGGCCACGTACACGGAATCTTGATGACCAGCCCGCCCCCGTCCTTCGCTGCCAACCCCTTACGGCTCCAGACGCTGCAGAGTCTCCCGGAGCGCGAGTCTCCAGTCCGGCAGAGCCCCGATCAGGGACTGCGCGTTGCTCAGGTCCAGCACGCTGTACGCCGGCCGGGCCGCGGGTCGCGGAAACTCGCTCGAAGCGCACGGCAGGACGCGGCAGGGACGTCCCAGGTCCGAAACAATCTGGGACGCGAGATCGAACCAGGTGCACTCACCACCGTCGGTCAGGTGCGTGACGCCCAGCACGCCCCGGTCGAGCATCGCCAGCGTCGCACGGGCAAGCGTCAGGCTGCTCGTCGGCCGGCCGCGCTGATCGTTCACGACGCGCAGCTCGGGCCTCGTCGCAGATGCCGCCGCGATGGTCCGCACGAAGTTCTTCCCCCAGGGCGCATAGAGCCAGCTCGTTCGGGCGTAGAGCACCTTCAGCCCGCGCTCGATCTGCTCGCGCAGCACTTCTTCGCCCGCGGCCTTCGAGCGTCCATACGCGTTCACCGGTGCAATCGTCGCGTCCAGCGCGTACGGCTCGGTCGCGTTCCCCGAGAAGACGTAGTCAGTCCCGAAGTGCACCAGCGTCGCGCCGCTCGCGCGGCAGTGATCTGCCAGCACCCCCACCGCCGCGGCGTTGAGCCGCGTCGCGCCCGCTTCGTCGGCCTCTGCACCGTCGACGTTGGTCCACGCGGCGCCGTTGATGATCGTGGGATAACTCTTGAGCGACGCCACGCTCTCCGCCGCGGTGATGTCCACCTCCGCGCGGCCGAAGGCACGCGCCTCAACGCGCCGCTCGCCCAGCTGCTCCAGGAACGCGCGGGCGAGCATGCCGCCGCCACCGACGATCGCCACCGGCCCGCGCAGCGGTTCACCCGCGCCAGCCCGCGCGGGCGGCAGCGGCTTCTCCTGCTTCTGTGAGTGTGGTGCTGCCGCGCTCATCCGTGACGCACGCCCCACGGGAAGCCGGGCACCTGATCGTGCCCCATGCGCTGCTCATCCGGCTGCGCTGGGTTGTACGAGTGCGTCACGTAGTAGAGCAGCCCGCCCGGCACATCCCCCACCGTCGCGGCCCCGTGCCACAGGGGCGGCGGAATCACCACGACGCCCGGGCTCTTCTCACCGATGATCGCGAGCCACGCCTTCTGGTCCGCCTCGCGGTAGACGCCCACCTTGAGATGCCCCTGCAGGCACATCCAGAAATCCGTCTGCAGCGCGTGCCGGTGCCAGGCCTTGATCACTCCCGGATACTGCACCGAGTAGTTGATCTGTCCCTCGGCGCCCATCACGCCCTTCATCTGGTTCATGAGCGAGTAGCCACGGTCGTCGGCGAAGTACGTCGCGCTGACGAGCACGGGCTCGAGCGCGCTCTTCGCGTGGGCCCACGCCGCGGCGAGGTCGCCCGACTCCCACCGCTTGATTCCCTGCGGCTTCACAGGACTCTGCTGGCTCGACATCACACGCACTCCGAGGGCCTCAGCTTCAGCGACTCATCCGCCCCGCGACTCAGCGCGTCTTGCCAGCCAAGTCAAGATGGTTCGCGCCGCTCTCAGCGACGTACTTGCTCGCGCGGAAGAGGCTCTCGACCGTGCCCGCGTCGGTCCACCAGCCCTCGAGCGTTTCGTGCGTCAGGTCGCCGCGCTGCAGGTAGTAGTTATTGACATCCGTGATCTCGAGTTCGCCCCGGTCGCTGGGCTTGAGGTCCTTGCAGACGTGGAAGACATCGCGGTCGTAGAAGTAGAACCCCGTCACCGCCATGTTGCTCGGTGGCTTCTTGGGCTTCTCAACGATCCCCTTGATCTTCCGCGCGGCCCCCTCGCCATCAAACTCCACAACGCCGAAGCGCTCCGGATCAGGGACCTCCTTGAGAATCACCTTCGCGCCGGTGCGCTGCGTGAAGAACCGACCCGCCGCCTCTCGCAGGTTCCCCTCGATGATGTTGTCACCCAGCACGACGCACACCTTCTGCCCGTCCGCGAAGTCTTCGGCGAGCTTGAGGGCATCGGCGATGCCCCCCTCACCCTCCTGGTAGGCGTACTCCAAGTGCTTGAGACCAAGGTGTTTGCCGTTTTTAAGGAGCTTCAGGAAGTCCCCCGCGTGCTCCCCGCCGGTCACGATCAGGACCTCATCGATCCCCGCGTTGAGCAGGGTCTGGATCGGGTAGTAGATCATCGGCCGGTCATAGACCGGGAGCAGGTGCTTATTGGTGACCAGCGTGAGCGGCCGCAGACGCGAGCCAAGTCCACCGGCGAGGATGACGCCCTTCATTCGCAGTTCTCCCTTCGAGACACTCAGCCGCGCCAGGTTCGTCGCGGCCCGAGCGGAGACTATCGGCGTGGTACGTGAGGGTCAATAGACCCGGGTACACAGTTTGCCCTTCGTCGCCCACACCGGCCAATAACACGTCCCGCCCGATCAAGGTTGCGCGAAGGTACGTCCCCGTTGGACAGAGAATCTGCCGATGCACGAGCATCGGTCCTGCGATCTCATGGTCAATCTCTATACTCGAAGCCCCGTTACGCAGTCGCTCTCTCGGAGACCGCCCGCATGTCCACACCCGCTTCCGCTTCCGCCACCCCCGCCAGCCGCCCTGCGCCGCGCACCTACAGGAAGCTCCTGGTGACCGGCGGCTGCGGCTTCATCGGTGCCAACTTCGTGCGCTTCGTGATGGCCAATCGTCCGGCCACGAGCATCGTCAACCTCGATGTCCTCACCTACTCCGGCAATCCCGAGAACCTCGCCGACCTCGCGGGTTCACCGCGTTACACCTTCGTGCAGGGGGACGTGTGCGACCGCGCCCTCGTTGATCGCCTCCTCGATGACTGCGACGGCGTCGTCCACTTCGCCGCCGAGAGCCACGTCGATCGCTCGATCATCGACGCGGGACCCTTCATCCGCACCAACGTCGGAGGTACGCAGGTGATCCTCGATGCCCTCCGCGCCCGGGCCGCGGCGGGTAAGCCCGTGCCGCGCATGCTCTACATCAGCACCGATGAGGTCTATGGCTCGCTGCCGCTGGAGCGCCCCGACCTCCTCTTCACCGAGGACTCACCCATTGCGCCCAACAGCCCCTACGCCGCGAGCAAGTCCGCCGGCGACGGCCTCGTGCGCGCGTACCACCACACCTTCGGCTTGGACCTCGTCACCACGCGCTGCTCCAACAACTTCGGCCCCTACCACTTCCCCGAGAAGGTCATCCCCCTCTTTGTCACCAACCTCATCGACGGCGAGAAGGTCCCCCTCTACGGCGACGGCCTCAACGTCCGCGACTGGCTCCACGTCGAGGACCACTGCGACGCCGTCCTCACCGTGATGGAGAAGGGCGCACCCGGCGAGGTCTACAACGTCGGCGGCAACAACGAACGCAGCAACCTCGAGCTCACCCGCACGATCTTGGAGCTCATGGGCAAGGGCGAGGAGATGATCCGCTACGTGAAGGACCGTCCCGGCCACGACCGCCGCTACGCCATCGACGCCACCAAGATCCGGCGCGAACTCGGCTGGGAACCCACACGCTCAGCCTGGCCCAAGGCCCTCGTGAGCACCATCGACTGGTACAAGAACAACCAGGCCTGGTGGCGCAGGGTCAAGAGCGGCGAGTACCGCACGTACTACGCGAAGCAGTACGGCAAGGCCTGAAGAAGAAGTGGTCGAGTGGCAAAGTGGTCAAGTGGCAAAGTGAAGACCCACCAAGCCCACCATTTGGCAATTTGGCCATTTGCCCATTTAGCAATTTGAGCCTTCAGGCTCACCGCCTCGGCCCAATCAGCGTCGGCGAGATCTCAATCGTGAGCGCCCGCCCCAGCGTCTGCACCTGCAGATAGAGCCGGTCGGCACCCTCGAGCCGCTCGACCACGCCCTCAACGTCCTTGAGCGGCCCGCTCGTCACGACCACTTCGGTGCCGCGCTCGAGGTACTGCGCCGGCACCAGCACGGCCCCCGCCGCGATCGCCGCCTTGATCTGGGCGAGCTCATGCTCGATCCGCGCCTGATCCTCCACCCGCACGATCTGCACCACGCGTCCGACGCCAAGCTCCCGGTCAGTCAGCGTCGTCGCGCTGCGCACGAAGATGTACCCGGGGAAGAGCGGCACCGCGAAGACGCGCCCGCCCCTCGCCCACGGCTGCTTACGCGTCTGAAGCGGCAGGAAGTGCTCCACCTTCGCCGCAACCAGATGCCCCGCGACCGTCTTCTCCTGGCGCGCCTTGGTGCGCAGCACCCACCAGCGAGCCGCCGCCACCTCGGGCACGCGTTCACCCGCACCGGCCCCGCGCAAAAGTTCCAAAGGCTCGCTCAAGGTCGCTCCGGCTGCCTTCCGTGGCACCGGCCACATCCGGCCGGTCTCCTGCTCTGGGTACCCCGCCGCTCCGTGGCGGGTGGCTGGCTTCCACTCTGTTCGACCACGCCTCGCGGATCGTGGACTGCCTGCCGCGCCTGACTACCGCGGCGCCGGCGCCACCCACTCTGTCGGCTGCATACCGAACGTCGGTCCCGGGATCTCGCCGGCCGCCCGGATCGACTCCACCAGCCCCGCATCGGTCGGATCGATCCAGTACGCCATCCGCAGCCGCTCCACCTGGCGATCGCGGTCACCCAGCGAGCCGTAGAAGTCCGCGAGGTTGCGCTGCACGCCCGCCGTGCGTCCCTGGTCCAGCTTCGCGGCGGTCCTGAGCGCCTGCTGGGCCTCATCGAGGTTGCCGAGCTTCTGGGCGTACACACCCTGCCTCGTGAAGTCCGAGACGCGCCCGCGCTCGCTCGCGTATCGGGCCAGGAAGGCCGTCAGCGCATCACGCTCGTTGCTCGCGTACATCGCCTCTGCGAGCGAGTCCGCGTACGCGTCGTTCAGCGGATCAACATCGAGACAGAAGATCAGGTGCTCCACCGCCTCGCGCGGCCGGCCCGCGGCGATCAGGGCTCGCCCCAGACCGTACCGGGCCTCGATGTAGTCAGGCTTGCGCTCGACATACTCGCCGAAGTCCGCGACCGCCGTGTTCGCGTCACCCGTCTTGAGGGCGTGGTTGCCATCCTTCAGCACCACATGCAGGGGCCGCTGCCCGCCGCAAGACGCCAGCAGCAGCGCACCCGACACCAGCATCACAAGACCAGTCCGCTTCGCAACGCCAGCCATGGCCTGCTCCTTCTGATTCCGCAACCTACCAGCTCGACATCCGCCCGCCCCGCTCCATCCCATCCTCATGCCAACCATCCCGCATGGGCCCAGATGCTATCGGCCATCCCGACGCCACGCCGCCACCCGCCCAGAGCGCGTGCGTCCTCCTCCGCCACGACCTGCCGGACGGCTCCTGGCACTACGACCTCCTCCTCGAACTCCGCCCCGGCACCTCCGAAGACCATCGCCTCGCGGCCATCCGCCTCGCGCCCGCCAGCCCCGGCCACTCGTCGCTCACCCTCGCTCCCGGCATCGACATCGACCCCGCCGCGCCCTGCGAGCGCCTGCCCGACCATCGCGCGATCTACCTCACGTACGAAGGCGCCATCTCGGGCAACCGAGGCGACGTCCGGCGCATGGCCAACGGCCGCTGCATCATCGAACGCGCCGGCGCGCCAGACCTGTTCGCAAGATTCGACCTCGGCCACGGCTGGATCCAACTCCGCATCAGCACCGACCCGCCCCGGCACCACTGGCTCAAGCCCGAAGCGCAGAACAGACCCCTCCCCCGGTAGAGCCGGGTCCTGTCGAGGCGGCCGCGAATTCTACCGACCCCGACCCAGCGCCTCATCGATCGATCCCCTCAGCAAGCCACGCAGCACCGTCGCCCCGACGCGCAGCGGGTTCTTGGTCCGGGGCGCACTCGTCAGGCGCACCAGCAGCATCGTCACATCATCCGTGATCCCCTCCGGCCCGGCCCACGACTCAATCTCCGACATGAGCCGCGGCAGGATCGCCCCCGCCTCCGCCGCAGCGCCCGCCCCCGCGCCCGTGATCCGGGACACCTGCGCCCGCAGCCCCTCAACCCCCAGCATCGCCCCGCCGCCGCCCTTGCTCTCGATGACCCCATCGGTATAGAAAAGCAGCAGATCACCCTTCGCGAGCGTGGTCTTCAGCGACCCGTACGTGCTCCCCTCGAAGATTCCCAGCGGGATGTTGTCGCCCGCCGTCTCCGCGGCCCGCCTTCCCTTCACCGGCGCAGACCCGAGCCCCAGCACGCTCCACGCTCCCCTGCGCTGGTCGTACCACAGCGGCGGCGGATGCCCCGCGCTGCTGATCTCAAGCTCACCCGTGGGTCCATAGCACGTCGCCAGCAGCGCGGTCGCGAACGTCACACCGCCGGTGACTCCGGAGAACTCCGTGTTCACGCGCTCCATCAGCCGCCGCTGATCAAACTCGCTCGCAAAGCGGCGCAGATGACCTCGCAGCCGGTGCGACACGTCCGCCACACCGGCCCCGTGACCCGCGACATCCGCGATCAGCAGCCGCGTGATCTTCCCCGAGATGCACGAAGACAGATAGTGCACGTCGCCGCCCGCCGCGGACTCATCCAGCGGGCGGCTGTACACCCACGCGTCCATGCTCGGCATCGACACCGCCCGCACCGCGGCGTCATTCCCGCCCCAGACCTCCTGGCACTGCAGCGCATAGGGCTCAGCCGCGGAGACGGGCAACGACGATCCGAGATTGGATGGAATACCGCTCACGCCTGAGCGTAGTGGCTACCCGCCACCAGCGATAAGAGCTTCGAGAGACCTCAGCGTCTGCGGCGAAGGCCAACAACCGTGATCCCGGCCAGGCCCATCGCCGCGCCCGTCGGCAGCGGGATCACCACGCTGCTGCCGATGATGCCCTGCGAGAAGTCCCAGGGACCCTCAAGGCCCAAGAACGGGTCGTCAAGGATTGACTCGGAGGTCACGAAGTTGAAGCTGGTGACCGAATCATCGCCCGTGAAGAACGAGTTACCATCGAGCCCGGCAGTGCCAATGCCGTTGGTTCCGTCGGTGGTCACGAGGTAGCTGAAGGGCAACTCTTCATCGGGAACGGCAAAGACGGGCCTGACAGCGAAGTGGTACGTTCCCGGGGCCAGAACAAAGTCAGCTACGTCCGCCGTACCACGGTACCCATCTGATCCAAGGAACGAAGCGCCAAGGCTCGCCCACGTGAAGTTGGCGGTGAATCCGGAGGCCTTCAAAACGCCGCCGTTCGCTGCGCCGACGCCCTCGCGGATCTCAAACTCCATTCCGATGACAGAGTCGGCAAAGACCTGCGCGCTCGCGTAGTTTCCGAAGAGAGCCTCAACGGTTCCGCCCGCCCAGTTGAAATCGTCGAAGACCCAGGTGTTTGGACTAACCTCGTTCAGCACAGCCATGTCGAGCAATCCTGAACGATCATCCGGATCGCCGCCGTAGTACTTGACCGTGCCTGCTGAGGCGAACGAAGTGGCGAGCGCAACGCCCGCCAAAGCGATAAGGCCAGTCTGGGTCTTCACAACACATCTCCCCGACGCGCCACCAGCCCACGCTGCCGACGCACCCTCCGACCACAAGCTCTGCCCGCGGCAGACACACGCCACGGGTTCAAACGGTCAATGTACCCCGTCTCCGGGCGCCCGAGAGTCCACGAACAGGGATAACCCGCTGAATCTGGTGCAGATTCGTGTTATAGGACATCCCAGAACAAGGCAAAGACTGTCAATCAAGGAAAGTCCCCTCTGGACGGGCCAACTTGGCCCGGCCAGAGGGGACTCTGTGTTCAACTCAGACTCGCGGGTGCACCTACGCGTGCGATGCGTGCGTCGTGGGGCTGTACTTCTCGCCCGGGAACTGCTTGATGCCATCCTGCCTGGGCGTGCGGCCCGTGCCCTTGGCGTTCGGGCTGCGCTCGCTGATGACGAAGTCGCTGTTGGGGAGCGTGTCGTTGTGCTTCATCGCGGCGGCGGCGGCGGCGAGCATCGTGTCGTCGCCGTTCTCGTAGAGGGCGCGGAAGTTCTCGTGGATCTCAACTTCGGCAAGGTCAAAGAAGTGGAGCGCCGCGGCCTTGTCGCGCTGGATCTCGAGGTCGCCCGCGCCGTTGCCGCCGTGCTTGCGATAGTCCGCATCAAGCCGCGCCAGCGTGCAGATCCAGGCGTGCAGCAGAATCGCGACGTTGGCGATTCGGGCCTGGACACTCTGGCGATCAAACGCCAGCGACTCCTGGTACTTGTAGCTCATGAGCTTGAACTGATGCGTCAGCTCGCGGACAAGCTTGGCAGCCCGATCGCCCACGGGGAGCAGCTCGGGATGGAGCTTGGTGAAGACCGGCAGGCTGCGCCGGATGCCGAAGAAGACCTCAAGACCGAGCGGGACCGCGGCCTTCATGATCTTGGGGTTCGTGAAGCCCTTGGCGAGGCGCGAGAGGCGCTGGCCCAGGCTCTGCTCACTGCCGTCGCCCTCCCATGTCACGACGTTCTTGACGGCGAGCATGTACTCGGCGAGCTGCTTGCCGCCGTAGCCGAAGAGGTAGTTCTGCATGACCTCGTTGGCACCCTCGACGATGAGGTTGATGCGCGAGTCTCGGAAGATGCGCTCGACCTCGTTCTCGGTCATGTACGACTCGCCGCCCATGATCTGGAGCGCGTCGTTCACGGCCCGCCAGCCGTACTCGGAGCAGAAGACCTTGCAGAGGGCCGTCTCGACCTGGATGTCCTCGTCCTTGCGGTCGAGCATGCCGGTGGTCATGTAGAGGACGCTGTCCATCGCGTAGACATACGCGTGCATTCTGGCGATGCGGGCTCTGACGAGTTCCTTGTCGGCCAGCGGTGCCTGGAACTGGTAGCGGGTCTGGGCCCACTTGGTCGCCTGATCGGCGGCGCGGTGGGCTCCGCCGAGCATGCCGGCGCTGAGCGTGCAGCGGCCGTAGTTGAGGCATGAGAGGGCCATCTGCAGGCCGCGGCCCTCCTGACCAAGGAGGTGGTCCTTCGCGACGCGCACACCATTGAAGCGGATGCGGGCCTGCCACGTGCCGCGGATGCCGCACTTGCTGCGGTTCTTCTGGAAGATCTCAACGCCTTCCATCCAGGGGTGCATGACCAGGGCGGAGATCTTGCCCTTGCCGTCGGGGCGTTTCTCGCGGGCCATCACGGTGAACAGGCCGGAGATGGCGCCGCTGGTGGCCCACTTCTTCTCGCCATAGACGACGTACGTGTCTCCGTCGCGTTCGAAGTACGTCTCCTGACCGCCAGCGTCGCAGCCCACCTGCGGCTCGCTGAGGCAGAAGGCGCTGACCCAGTCCTTCGCGAGGTGCGGCAGCCACTGCTTCTTCTGCTCGGGGCTGCCGAAGAGCATGACCGCCTTGCAGCCGATCGACTGGTGGGCCGAGACCAGCACCGCAGTCGAACCGCAGGAAGCGCCGATGCGCTCCAGCACGCGGTTGTAGCTCGTGATGCCCATGCCAAGCCCGCCGTACTCCTTCGGAATCGTCATGCCGAGCACGCCCAGCGAGAAGAGACGGTCGATGACCCAGCGCGGGATCTCCTGGTCCTGGTCGATCGCGATGGCGGGGTGCTCGGTCTTGAGATACTCGTCAAGCCGCGCCAGGAGCTGATCACACTCGGCCTGCTCGCGGGCATCCACCTGCGGGTAGGGGAAGTAGAAGTCTTCCTTGATGTTGCCCCAGAAGAGGTTCTTCACCGGGCCCATCTTCGAGGGCTCCGCGCCAAGCCACTCCTCGGCCTGCTCAAGAAGCCCGCGCTGCACGTCCGAGATGCCCTTCATCTTCTTGAGATCAACAGCCATGGTGGACTCCTTAGGAAGGCACCAGACACTTGGCACTAGGCACTTGGGGAAGAAGAGACCGCGGCGTTCGTTTGCTGGAAACGACGCTGCGTTCTTCCGTTCTCCTAGTTCCTCTTGCCGACTGCCAAGTGCCTTCTCCTCTCTTCTTTCTTCCCTAGTGCCAAGTGCCTAGTGCCTACCTCTTCGTTGCCTTCTCAAAGAACGCCGCGATGGCGGCCTTGCCTTCCGGTGCCGACCGCAGCCGCACGAGCTCGCGCTGCTCGACCGCCAGCGCCTCGGCCCAGCCCTTCGTGAGGCCGGCGTCCACGGCCAGCGCGACAGCGCGGCCCGGACCGGACTGCACGATCGAATCTCTGACCTGCTCTAGTGCCGCAAGAACACGCCCGCGCGTTCCCGGCCTGCCGATCCATCGGAAGGGCGAGCCATCGCGATCGTCACGCGTGCGTGCGGGCTGCTTCACAAGCCAACCCTTCGCCGCATCGAGCAGGGCCGATGCGTCGGGCGCGACCGCGTCGAACAGCCCGGCAGCCTGGGCCTCGTCATACATCATGGTCTTGCCGGTCGCCGTGAGCGTCAGGGCCTTGGCGGCGTCCTGTAACCGCGCGGCGAGGAGGTTCGTCCCGCCCCAGCCCGGGCAGATCGCAAGGCCAGCCTCGGGCAGGCCCACCGGATAGGGCTTGGCACCCGGGCAGGCGACCAGGCCATCGCAGTGCATCGCGAGTTCGAGCCCGCCGCCGAGGGCGGCCCCGTTGATCGCTGCGACCGTTGGATACGGCAGGTTGGCGATCATGCCGTACACGCGCCCCGCCCGCTCCAGGTAGCGGTGCAGTTCGGCGTCCGGCAGATCCTGGATCGCCTTGAGATCCGCGCCTGCGACAAAGACACGATCGGACGCGCTCGCGAGCACGAGGCCGCGAAGGCCGCCGGGGAGCGCGCGGAGGGCGGTCTCAAGCCGGTCCACGAGTTCGGCATCGAGCACCACAACGGGTTTGCCGGGCTGCTCAAGGCGCAGCACACCGATACCCGCGAACGGGCCTGACTCATCGCGATGGAAGGGGAGTGGTGTGGTCATGCGGAGTGCGAGGATGTGGACCGGGCGCACCCGCAGAGGGCGGGCGAGCAGGATTGTACCCGATTCGTTCGGGCTCGCGATACGAATGAAGACCCCGTGGCGACCAATGTCCCCCCGAGACAAGACCTGGCGCGGACCGCCGGGCTCACCGAAACAGCCCAGCCTGAGACCAGACCTGACAACAGACCTGAGGACAGGCCCGAAAAGCAAGAGGCCCGCCTCGTGGGCGGGCCTCTTCCAAGCAAGTGCGGCTGAGAGGACTTGAACCTCCACGGGTGTGACCCCACTAGAACCTGAATCTAGCGCGTCTGCCAATTCCGCCACAGCCGCAGCGAAGTGGAAAGAAGTCTAAGCGCGCTCGGTCCGAGCTTCCACAGGGCCGTTACGGCTTCTGCCGGGGCCGTGGGCGGTGCCGCCACTCCCGACCAATACTCCCCTCCATGGCTGGCCTTCTGATCGCGGGAATCGACGAGGCGGGGTATGGCCCGACCCTCGGACCACTCTGCGTGGCGATGTGCGCGCTGCGCGTGGCGGCCTGGGAGCGTGGAACACCGCCACCCGACTGCTGGGAGCTGCTCAGGACCAGCGTCGGCCGATCCGTCAAGGACGCGAAGGTCGGCGGGCGGATCGCGATCGCTGACTCAAAGGAACTGAAGCTCTCCAACGACGGCGCCCGTCATCCGCTGACACACCTCGAGCGCGGCGTGCTGGCGTGGCTGTACGCCGCGGGCTCGCGGCCGCGGAGTGATGCCGAACTCCACGCGCTGCTCGGGGCCACGCTCGATCCGCACGCGTGCTATGGGGGTGAGGCAATCGCGCTGCCGGTGGCCCAGAGCGCGGACCTGCTGGGAATCGCCGCAAACCAGCTCGCGGGCGCGATGATGGCCGCGGGCGTGCAACCCGCGGCGCTGGCGTGCCGCGTCGTGGGTGAGCGCGAGTTCAACGGCGTTGTGAAGGACGAGGGGAGCAAAGCCCAGGCGACGATTCTGGGGCTGCGGGAGCACCTGACAAGGCTGGTGCGCCGGGAGGCCGCGAGCGCGTGGGCCGAGGGCGCGTCGGTCTGGATCGTGTGCGACCGGCTCGGTGGACGCACTTCGTACGCGGCGGTGCTCGCAGCGATCCTGCCCGAGTTCGAGGTCAGCATCGTCGAGCAGACCGAGGCGCGGAGCATCTACGTTCTGAAGGACGGACGCGGGCGCGAGATGGGCGTCACGTTCAAGGTCGAGGGTGAGAAGTCGCAGCTGCCCGTGGCGCTGGCGTCGATGACGGCGAAGTACGTGCGTGAGCTGGCCATGGCGCGGTTCAACCGGCACTGGCGCGGGCTGGATGGCGCGCTGAAGCCGACGGCCGGGTACGCGCAGGATGCGCGACGGTGGCTGACGGACGCGAAGACGCTGCTGACGCGCGAGGATCGCTCGGCGCTGGTGCGCCGGGCGTGACGTGAACTGGCGTTGCGCTGGCGGGGTGCGGCCCGCTTCAGTACACAGCGTCGACACGGATGTTGCGGAGGGTGACGCGGCTGTCGCGGCCACGGGCGCGGATGGTGATGGTCATGTTCACGCGCGAGCCGGCGGCGAAGGTGCGGACGCCGTCGGCGCCCCATGTCGGGCCGCGGAAGAGAGCGAGTGGATCGGCCGCGGGCGGGATCACGCCGCGCCACTTGAGACGACCCTGGGTGATCTCGACCGTCACGGTCTCGACGGGGAGCGCGCCGGCGCTCGTGTCAATAGGCTCGATCGTGACGCGAAGGACGCCGCGGCCGGGGCGACGCTCGGTCGGGCCGGGCATGAGGTCGTTATAGAGGAAGGCGCGGACGACGGCTGGACGCCCGGCGATCACGGTCTGGCCTGCCACGGGGCGGACAAGATAGCGGGCGCTCGATGCGGGAGCGGCGCTCTCGACGGGCGCGGCCCCGGGCAAGACGGCAAGCACTCCGGCAGCGAGCAGAAGGGCGAGGCTGGTGCGGATGAATGACAAGAGACTCTCCTGAAGCGGCCGGGAGGCGGGTGAAGAGGCTGCGATGGAAGATCGGATCTAGTAGGCCGCGCCGACCTCGACGTTGCGGAGCGTGACCTTCGTGTCGCGTCCGTTGGCGCGGATCGTCAGGTTGATCGTGACCTTGGTGCCGGCCGGGAAGGTGCGCACGCCCGAGACACCAAAGGTGGGTCCGATGAAGTCACCCACAATC
>CAZBXF010000064.1:11395-16255 GCA_964495635.1 uncultured Phycisphaeraceae bacterium | reverse complement strand
GACTGAACCCACTCACCACCACGCGGCCTCCCATCCCGAAAGAGACGGGGCCCAACCCCTCCCTCTCACCCGGACGGGTTCATCGTAACACATCCGCCGCGGCCACCGCGACGGGCCTTCAGGCCGAAGGCCTGGTCGCCAGGAGCCGGGCGGTGGAGGAGCGAGCCCAGCGACGACACCCCCGGTCCCTCGCCAGCCCGATCCACAACTCCGAGGGAGTTGTCGAATCGGTCGCGGTCACCAGCCCACAACAACGCCTTCGGCGTGAAGTTGAAACCATCGAAGTCGGCCCAGCGCGGCCGACTTCGATGGCACGTGTGTGTCATGATCGCGCATAACCCCGCATGCCCATGCAGGTCCGCGCACCTCCGCCGCTGCTCACCCCCGCCTCACTTCGCCTTCGGCGTCAAGTGCTCGATCAGCTGCGCCAGGTTCCCCTCCATCATCTTGAACCAGTCACCATCGCCGAGGGGATCCAGGCTCCCGATCGTGATGCCCGCGGCCTGCGCGATCCGCTTCGCAGCGCCAGGATTGAACTGCGGCTCGATGAAGATCGCCGGAACGTTCTCGCTCCGGATGATCTGCACCGTCTCCGCAATCTCCTTCGGCGAAGGATCGCTCGTCTCAAACGGACGGACCACCGCCGCGATCCGGAAGCCATACCGCTCCGCCGCACGCGGGAACGCGTTGTGGTGCGTCACCACCGGAACCCCCTTCACCGGCAGCAGCTTCGTCGCCCAGTCCGAGTGCACCTGCAGCACGCGCTCCGTCAGCGTCTCCTCCGCCGCCGCCAGCCGCGCCTTCTCCGCCTCGCTCAGCGTGCCGCGGGCGCTCTGGATCGCCTCGATCTCCGCACGCATCGCCGGGATCAGCCGCGCCACCAGCACAGGATCAAGCCACAGGTGCTGATCGACATACCCATCATGATCATGCGTGCAGATCTCGCCCGGCGCGTGCTCATGCACATGCCCCGCGTTCGGCACCGGCCCCCCCGGCTTCTGCAGGCCCACCACCTCGCCGAAGCACACGATCCGCCGCCCCGCCACGCTCGGCCGCTTCAGAATGTCCGCGAAGTTCGTCTCGAGGTTGAGACCGATGTACACCACCAGATCCGCCTGAGCCACCCGCGCCACATCCGCCGGCGTGAACTCATACCCATGCTCGCTCCGACCGGGCTGCATCAGCATCGTCACGCTGCTCCCCGGCGGCAGCAGCGGCTCCAGAAGTCCCTTCAGCGGCGCGACCGTCACAACCGCCGTGATCGGCGCAGCCGAGGCCGGCGCGGCGGCCGGCGCCGTCTGCGCCCGCGCCACTCCCGCCACAAGCCCGATCGCCCCCACAAGTCCATACACCAGACCGGCCAGCATGTGTCGACGCTGCATCGCGAGGTCTCCAGGGCCAGGTGCATATCCGCACCCACGGGTCGCTATTGAGAATGAATACTCATGAACAATACGCCCGATCCCCGCCCCAGGTTCGAACCCGCCCGCAAGATCAAACCACGCCAGCCCATCCCCCCGGCGACGGGTAGTGGGAGTGGGAGTGGGGGTGGGAGTGGGGGGTGGGGCATTGGGGGACTTGGGGAGAGGGGGTAGGGGGTGACACTCCGATCCTCGTCCGGGTGCGCCCGACGCCCCGCCGCACCCCCACACCAAAAGACCGCCCGGGGGATCGCCAACCCCCTCAGGACCGGGCTATCCTTACCCCTGCACTGGGGCGGTAGCTCAATTGGTAGAGCGATTGAATCGCATTCAATAGGTCGGGAGTTCGACTCTCCTCCGCTCCACTTTGCTCTGGCCCCGGGACGGACCGTCCCGGGGCCTGTTGCGTTTTGGGGCGGTCCCGAGGCCGCGGCCGCCCCGCCGCCGTCCTCATTTTCGCTGTTCGCTTTCCACTTTTCGCTTACTCTCTGCCAATGTCCGACCCCCGCGCCACGCCCGCGATGCAGCAGTACTACCGCTTCAAGCAGAAGCACCCCGACTGCCTGCTGCTCTTTCGCATCGGCGACTTCTACGAAACCTTCGATGACGACGCCGTCACCATCAGCAAGGCCCTCGGCCTCACCCTGACGCAGCGCACCGCCGGCGTCCCCATGGCCGGCATCCCGTTCCACCAGCTCGAAAACTACCTCAAGCGCCTCGTCGCCCAGGGCTTCCGCGTCGCGGTGGGGGAGCAGCTCATCGACGCCTCGCAGGCCAAGGGCATCGTGCCGCGCGCCGTCACACGCGTCCTGACGCCCGGCACGCTCGTCGATGAATCCCTCGTCGATGACCAGGCCCCCGGCGCGCTCGCCGCCATCGCCTTCACGCAGGAAGGCGACGACTCCGCCGCCGCCCTCGCCATCGTCGAGCTCTCAACCGGCGACTTCCGCGTCGCCCACTGCCCCGGCCCCTCCATCATCGACGAACTCGCCCGCCGCGGCGTCCGCGAGCTCCTCTTCTGCGACCTCGGCACCACCACCCGCCCCACCCGCATCTCACGCGTCATCGACGCCCTCCGCCTCGCCGCCACGCCCCGCCCCGCCTGGCACTTCCGCCCCGAAGAAAGCCGACAGGCCCTGCTCGAGCACTTCGGCGTCTCAACCCTCGCCGGCTTCGGCCTGCGCGACGACGACGCGATGGTCCGACCCGCCGGCGCCATCCTCCGCTACCTCAGCGAGACTCAGACCCTGAGCGAGGCCGACATCGCCTCGATCGAGGCCGCCGCGCCGGGCGCGACCTCCACCCGCGCCACCCTCCGCCACCTCCGCCCACCCCGCGTCGACCGCGTCGACGCAGGTCTGATCCTCGACGCCACCACGCTCCGCGCCCTCGAGATCGAACGCACCCTCCGCACCTCCGCCACCGCCGACCAGAGCGATGGCTCCCTCCTGGGCCTCTTCCTCGGCTCCTCCTTCTCCAGCGGCGGGCGCGCGGGCCTCCTCCGCACCGCCATGGGCAAGCGCCTCCTGCGCGAATGGCTCACCCGCCCGCTGCGCGATGTCGCCGCCATCACCCGCCGACAGGACGCCGTCGAAACCCTCGTCACCGACCGCACACTCGCCGACGCGCTCCGCGAAGCCCTCGCGCAGGTGCAGGACGTCCCCCGCATCGCCGCGCGCCTCGCCATGGGACGCGCCACTCCCCGCGACCTCGTCGGCCTCGCACGCTCCCTCGCGAGCGCGCCCACCGTCGCGGACTCGATCGCCCAGAGCCGCTCCCTCTCCGAGCAGCACGCCACACTCCGCGCCGTCGAACCCGCCCTCTCCCCCCTCGCGGCCGAGATCCTCGGCCTCTGCGTCGAAGCCCCGCCGCCCCACATGCGCGAGGGTGGCCTCATCAGAGACGGCGTCGACGCCGCGCTCGACGAGGCACGCCTCCTCCAGCGCGACGCCGGCGCCTGGCTCGCCGAGTACCAGGCCAAGCTCATCCAGACCCACAACCTCCCCTCCCTCAAGGTCGGCTTCAACCGCGTCTTCGGATACTACATCGAGCTCCCCGCCGCCCAGGCCCGCACCGCGCCGCCGGAACTCCTCCGCAAGCAGACGCTCCGAAACGCCGAACGCTTCACGACGCCCGAACTCCGCGACTTCGAGAGCAAGGTCACCACCGCCGAGGCCCGCGCCCTCGAGCGCGAGCGCGAGCTCTTCGCCGCCATGTGCCAGCGTGCGGCAGGCCTCCTGGAGCCGATGTCAACCTTCTCCAGCGCCGTCGCAACGCTCGACGCCCTCGCCGCCCTCGCCGAGAAGGCCGTCATGCGCCGCTGGGTGCGCCCCGAGATCGTCGAGGGCCCCGCCCTCTCCATCCACGCCGGCCGCCACCCCGTCCTCGACGAACTCCTCAGCGGCAGCTTCGTCCCCAACGACACCGACCTCGGTTCCGCCGGCTCGACCCCGTCAGCCGCCCTCGCCCTCATCACCGGCCCCAACATGGCCGGCAAGAGCACCTACATCCGCCAGACCGCCCTCATCGCCCTCCTCGCCCACACCGGCAGCTTCGTCCCCGCAGACCGCGCCACCATCGGCCTCATCGACCGCATCTTCACCCGCATCGGCGCCGACGACGCCCTCCACGCCGGCCAGTCCACGTTCATGGTCGAGATGATCGAGACCGCCAACATCGTCAACCACGCGACGCGCCACTCGCTGGTCATCCTCGATGAGATCGGCCGCGGCACCTCCACCCTCGACGGCCTCAGCCTCGCCTGGGCCATCGTCGAGCACCTCGCAACGCTCGGACCCCGCACGCTCTTCGCAACCCACTACCACGAACTCACCGACCTCGAAGAACGCCTCCCAGGCAAGGTCAAGAACCTCCACGTCGCCGTGCGCGAGTGGCCCGGCGGCGACGAACACGCCGAGATCGTCTTCCTCCACCGCATCCTCGCCGGCCGCACCGATCGCAGCTACGGCCTCCACGTCGCCCGCCTCGCCGGCATCCCCGCCAGCGTCGTCGGCCGCGCACGCAGCGTCCTCGAAACCCTCGAGGTCAGCCACGGCAAAGGCGTGGACCCGGGCGCCGCGTCCAGCAGCGAGACACCCACAAAGTCCGGCCGGAAAATCCCCACCACGCGCATCTCCTCCCCCCAGCCCAGCCCCCAGTTCTCCCTCTTCACCGAATACATGCCCCACCCCGCCCTCGACCAGCTCCGCGAACTCAAGCTCGAAGCCATGTCGCCGCTGGAGGCCTTCGACGCGCTCCGCCGCCTCAGGGCCGCGGCAGACAGCGGAAGAAGTGGCGAAGTGACGAAGTGACGAAGTGGCGGAGTGACCGAGCGGCAAAGACCAAAGCTCATCGGGGCCGCGAGCTTCGCTCCGAGATCAACGCGACTCGCCTTTTCTGATCACTTCGCCACTCTGCCACTTCGCCACTTCGCCACTTC
>CAZBXF010000064.1:6579-11295 GCA_964495635.1 uncultured Phycisphaeraceae bacterium | reverse complement strand
CCCCCGCCCCCTTACACTGCCCCCAAAGTCACTCTGCCAAGGAAACCTGACATGCACATCGCACGTTCTCGCTCCTCCGGTCTGGCCCTCGTGCTCGCCCTCGCCGCGGGGACGCTCCTCGTCCCCGTCCACGCCGCCCTCGCCGGGAGCGACGCGTCGCAGCGCACCGGCCCCAGCCAGGCGATCACCCCCGCCTCTTCCGAAGAGCTCCGTCCGTTCGTGGACCTCGCCCGCTCGCACCTTGGCTTCCTCTCCAGCCCCTTCCTCGAAGGCCGCACCCCCGGCACCGAGGGCAACCGCATCGCCGCCAACTACATCGAGTGGAACCTGCGCGCCATGGGCCTCAAGCCCGCCTTCCCCAGCGAAGTGACGCAGCCCGACGGCACCAAGGCCACCGTCGAACGCTCCAGCTACCGCCAGGAGTTCATCGCCCCCGCCTCCTCCCACCCGCCCGCGGCGATGCGCCTCACCACCCAGTCACTCGCCTTCGGCAACGGCGCCGAGGCCGTCACCTTCTCCCCCGGCACCGACTTCAACGTCGTCGGCATGTCCGGCTCCGGCGCCCTCACCGGCAACGTCGTCTTCGTCGGCTACAGCGTCGAGCGTGACGTCGACGTGCACGAGGGCGGCTACGAGTCCTACCCCGAGGGCACGAACCTCGCCGGCAAGATCGCGCTCGTCTACCGCTTCGAGCCCATGAACGCCGAGGGCAAGAGCCTCTGGACCGAAGGTCAGGGCTGGTCCCCCGCCGCCGCGCTCGACGGCAAGCTCCGCCGCGCCGCCGACGCCGGCGCCTCCGCGATCATCCTCGTGAACCCCCCCGGCGCCGATGACCCCCGCGCCGCACGCCTCGAGGACATGGCCTCCCTCTCCGGCGGCCGCGCCCTCAAGATCCCCGTCGTCATGATGTCGCGCGAGGCCGCCGAACGCCTCGTCCGCGCCGCCGATGATCAGGGCCGCGGCCTCATGGACCTCCGCACCCTCGCCGACACGCCCGCCGACGGCAAGTTCACGCCCGTCGAGCTCGCCAAGTCGCCCGTCTCACTCGCCGTCACCATCGAGCGCACGCCCATCGTCACCGACAACATCGGCGCGATCCTCCCCGGCAAGGGCAGCCTCGCCAGCGAGTTCATCGTGATCGGCAGCCACTACGACCACGTCGGCTACGGCTACTTCGGCACCCGCGCCTGGGCCGACAGCCAGATCAACGACGGCTGGGTCACCACCGACCGCGGCCTTCGCACCGTCGAGCAGGCCCGCTCGGAGTTCCCCGGCGCCCGAGGCGTCATCCACCCCGGCGCCGACGACAACGGCTCAGGCTCCACCGGCAACCTCATCGTCGCGCGCCGCCTCGCGCAGGCCTACGCCGCACTCCCCGATGATGCCAACGCACGCTCCATCCTCTTCCTCTGGTTCTGCGCCGAGGAGTCGGGCCTCAACGGCGCCCGCGAGTACATGAAGGCGCCCATCGCTCCCAAGGAGCAGCACTACATCATGTTCAACCTCGACATGATCGGCCGCCTCAAGGACGGCAAGCTCGAGGCCAGCGGCGTCGGCACCGCCGAAGGACTCGAGGACTGGATGAAGCCCTACCTCGACGCCAGCGGCATGAACATCAACTCCCGGCGCAGCGGCCTCGGCCCCAGCGATCACGCCGTCTTCGCCGGCGCGGGCGTCCCCGTCACCTTCTTCTTCACAGGCCTCCACTCCGAGTACCACACGCCCCTCGACCAGTCCCAGACCATCAACTACGACGGCATCGCCCAGATCACAGACCTCGTCTACCGCATCACCCTCGACACCGCCCAGCGCCCGGGCCCCTTCCCCTTCACGACCGCCAACGGCCGCCCCGCAAACGAGGCCGCGGCCGAAAACGCAAACGATCAGGCCCCCAACCCAGGACCCACCGCCACCGGCGTCCGCTTCGGCATCGCCCCGGGTGACTACTCCGGCGAGACGCCCGGCGTCCTCATCGGCGAAGTCTTCGACAACCTCCCCGCCGCCAAGGCCGGCCTCAAGGCCGGCGACCTCATGACCAAGTGGAACGACAAGGCCATCGCAACCGTCGAGGACTGGATGCCCCTCCTCTCCTCCCACAAGCCCGGCGACGTCGTCACCATCACCTACATCCGCGACGGCAAGGAAGCCACCACCCAGGCCACCCTCATCGCCCGCCAGCGCAACAACCAGTGAGGAGGAAGGCACTGGGGACGAGGCACCGGGCACAAGGCACCGAAGCAAGCTCGTGTCCGGTCCCTTTCAGTTCACCTCCGCGGCCTCCGCTCCCCTCCGCACCTCCGCGTTCGCCTTTGTTCCGCTCCCTCCCCTAGTGCGCAGTGCCAAGTGCCTTCTTCTCTTCCCGGAGCCGACCCGTGAAAGCCAGCCGCGTCATCGAAGTCAGCCTGGTGTTGGTCCTCGGCGTCGCCGTCGTCGGCGCCACCCTCGCGCTGGCCCAGAAGCGCGACGAGTACACCTTCTTCGACGAGCTCATCGAGGTCAAGCGAGCCATCTCCGACCGCTTCGTCACCGCCCCCGACGAAGCCAAGCTCCGCGACGGCGCAATCCGCGGCATGGTCGAGGCCCTGAACGACCCCTACACCGTCTACGTCCCCGCCTCCGACGCCGCCGACTTCAACAAGGACCTCACCGGCGAGTACGTCGGCATCGGCGCCTCCGTCGGCATGCAGGACGGCTGGTTCACCATCATGTCCCCCCTCGAGGACTCGCCCGCCTTCCGCGCCGGCCTCATGAGCGAGGACCGCGTCGTCGAGATCGACGGCGTCACCACCCAGGGCCTCTCCGTCGATCAGTGCATCGACAAGCTCCTCGGCGAGGCCGGCACCTCCGTCCGCCTCACGATCGAACGCTCCGGCGTGCGCCAGGAAGTCACCATCGTCCGCGACCGCATCAAGACCCGCTCCGTGAAGGGCTTCCACCGCTCCGCCGCGGATCCCAACGCCTGGGACTTCGTCATCGATCCCTCCCGCGGCATCGCCTACATCCGCATGACCCAGTTCACCCCCGGCGTCACCGAGGAGGTCGTCGCCGCGCTCGTCGCCGCCGGCGCCGAGCAGGGCAACCTCAAGGGCCTCGTCCTCGATGTCCGCTTCAATCCCGGCGGCCTCCTCAACGAGGCCGAGGAGATCGCCGACCTCTTCTTGAAGGACGGCGTCATCGTCTCCACCAAGGGCCGCGCCCACCCCGAGGAAGTCACCCGCGCCCGCGAGGCCGGCACCCTCCCCGACTTCCCCGTCATCATCCTCATCAACGGCCAGTCCGCCAGCGCCAGCGAGGTCCTCGCCGGCGCCCTCACCGAGAACAACCGCGCCATGGCCCTGGGCTCGCGCTCCTTCGGCAAGGGAAGCGTCCAGAGCGTCCTCACCATGCAGAGCGGCAAGGGCTCAGAGCTCAAGCTGACCGAGCAGGGCTACTACCTCCCCAGCGGCAGGAGCATCACGCGCCGCGACGACTCTCCCACATGGGGCGTCGATCCCAGCCCCGGCTTCTACGTCCCCATGACCGACGAAGAAATCATCGCCATGCTCGAAGTGCGCCGCCGCGAGGAAGTCCTCCGCGCCGCCTCACCCTCCGGCAGCCCCGCCGCGCCTTCAACCGAAGAACGCTGGAACGACCCCGAGTGGATCCTCGGCCACCTCAAGGACCCCCAGCTCTCCGCCGCCGTCCGCGCCCTCCAGAGCAAGATCGACACCGGAACCTGGACGCCCCCCGGCTCCACGCAGGAGCAGAAGTCCGCCATCGCCGCCGAAGAACTCCGGCGCGCCCGCGAAGTCCGCGACCGCATGATCCGCGAGCTCGACCGCCTCGACCGCCGCGTCGCCGCAATCGAAGACGGCACCGACGCACCAAAGGACCAGGCCCTCTCAAGCCTCTGGGCCGACACCATCGACCCCACCGGCGGCACCATCGAGATCAAGGACAAGGACGGCAACGTCATCAGCCGCCTCACCATCACCGGCCGAGACCTCGAACGCTGGCTGATCGACGCCGATGTGAAGCCCGCGGACGCGGCGAAGCCGTGAAGAGAATGAGAATTCACCTCAGAGACACAGAGAACACAGAACACAGAGAGAAGCAGGGAACGGTCATTGCAGGGCAGAAGTGGTCGAGTGGTCGAGTGCAACGCCGGTCAACTCGATGCCGGCTTCCAGATCTACGTCCGCTGCCCCATCATCTCCGCGGCCTCCGCTCCTCTCTGCTCTCTCCGCGTTCCGTCTTTGTCTGATCCCAGTGCCCGGTCCCCAATCCCCAGTCCCTTTCTCCTCTGCGTTCTCTGTGCCGCTGTGGTGAATCTTCTTTCCCCGGAGCTCTGGCATCCTCATCCTCGGCATCGAATCTTCCTGCGATGAGACCGCCGCCGCCGTCGTGGAGTCGGGCGTGCGTGTCCGCTCCAGCGTCGTCGCCAGCCAGCACGCGCTGCACGAGGAGTACGCCGGCGTCGTCCCCGAGATCGCAAGCCGCGCCCACGTCGAAGCCATCATCCCCGTGATCCGCGAGGCGCTCGCGCAGGCCGGGCTCGGCCTTGGCATGATCGACGCCATCGCAGTCGGCCACCGCCCCGGCCTCATCGGCTCCCTCCTCGTCGGCGTCGCCGCGGCCAAGTCCCTCGCATGGTCCCTCAGCAAGCCCCTCATCGGTGTCGATCATGTCGAGGCCCATCTCTACTCCGGGATGCTTGCCGAAGAAGGCAAGCAAGAA
>CAZBXF010000064.1:5095-6479 GCA_964495635.1 uncultured Phycisphaeraceae bacterium | reverse complement strand
CTCTTTCCTGCGCTTGGCCTCGTCGTCAGCGGCGGGCACACCGCCATGTACCACCTCGACGCCTGGGACTCGATCTCACGCATCGGCAGCACCATCGACGACGCCCTCGGCGAGGCCTACGACAAGGCCGCGACGATCATGGGCATCCCGTACCCCGGCGGCCCAAACCTCGACCGCCTCGCGCAGCAGCCTGGCGCCCGCGACTCCGCCTTCGACCTCCCCATCAGCCGCCTCTCGCCCACCTCCCTCGACTTCTCCTTCTCCGGCCTCAAGACCGCCCTCCTCTACACAGTCCGCGGCGTGCCCGGCGAACGCGCCTCGCGCGGCCCGCTCGACATGTCACCCGACAACACACGCGACCTCGCCGCCAGCTTCCAGAAGACCGCCTCACGCGCCATCACCCTCAAGCTCGATCGCGCCATCGAGCGCAGCGCAGAGCAAGGCCGCCACTACCGCACCCTCCTCGCCGGCGGCGGCGTCACCCTCAACTCCCGCCTCCGCGCCGAACTCACAAAGCTCGCCGCCGCACGAAGCCTCACGCTCCGCCTCCCCGCCCCGCCCTACTGCATGGACAACGCCGCCATGATCGCCGGCCTCGCCCACGAACACCACCGCGCCGGCCGCACCGACACCCTCGCCCTCCAGGCCATGCCCACGGCGTCACGGTGATCGGGGGAAGCAGTGATCGAGTGGCCAAGTGGTAGAGTGGTAGAGTGGCCAAGTCCCTTTGGACTTCACTTGACCACTTCGCCACTCGACCACTTCTCGTCCGCCCCCAGCCCCTCCATCTCCTTCGTGCCTCTCCCGAGTGCCAAGTGCCTGCTGCCAAGCGCCTCCCCCTCCCCCATGCCCTCCCGCGAGCCCATCTATCTCCCCTCGCCCCACCCCGCGTGCATCGACGAGGCCGATCTGCTCGCGCAGTGCGATCTCTCCAAGGGCCGCTCCAGCGGGCCCGGCGGCCAGCACCGCAACAAGGTCGAAACGCTCGTCCGCCTCCACCACACACCCAGCGGCATCGACGCCCACGCCGGCGAACGCCGCAGCGCCATCGAGAACCGCGCCGTCGCCATCTTCCGCCTGCGCCTCGCCCTCGCCACCGAGGTCCGAACGCCCGTCCCCATCGGCGATGTCCGCAGCGAACTCTGGCTCACACGCTGCACGCGCGACGGCAAGGTCCCCGTCAACCCCGAGCACAAGGACTATCCCGCCCTCCTCGCCGAAGCCCTCAACGTCACATGGGCCGCAGGCCTGGACCCAAAGAAGGCCGCCCTCCGCCTCTGCTGCTCCATGAGCCAGCTCGTGAAGCTCATCAAGGACCACCCCCACGCACTCGTCAGACTCAACGAGGCCCGCACCGACGCCGGCATGCACACGCTCAAGTAGG
>CAZBXF010000064.1:0-4995 GCA_964495635.1 uncultured Phycisphaeraceae bacterium | reverse complement strand
AGGCCCAGAAGCGCGAGAGCGCCGGGGGTCGGGACGAACGTGCCCTCGACGATCGTGTAGGTCGCGTTCGGGGTCGGTGCGGCGAAGGCAACCGGGCCGTTGGGCGTGGCGGTCGCGGTGTTGTAGGTGTAGAGGCGGTCGGTGAAGTTCGCGCCGAGCGTGCCGCCGCTCACCACGCGCCAGCCGTTCAGCGCGTCAGTCGTCGAGTACGACACACCGATGAACAGGCCGGAGAAGTTCGGCGTGGCCCCGGCGATCGTGCTGTTGAGGGCGATCGTCGCGCCCGGCGTGACCGACACGAGCGAGGTCACCGAAGTTGCACCGTTCGCGGCCAGGGAGACCGTCCCCAGCGACACGGGAGTGCCCAGAGCGCCCGGCGTCGTCAGGTCGCTGAGCATCGGCGCGGCCCAGACCGTGATGTCAACAGCGCCCGCGCCAGCGATGCGGCGGATGCCCACCGTCACGCGGTCCAGCGTGATCGCCGTGTTCGCGCCCACCAGCGCGTTGTCGATGAAGACATCGTCGAACTGGATCGTGCTCGCAGCGGGCGTCCAGCGGGTGCCCGTCTCGGTCGTGAAGTTGTACACAACGGCCGCGTTCGCCGCGCCAGCAAGCGAAGCAACCATCATCGCGCTCAGAATCACGTTCTTCATCTCTCGCTCCTCGTCGCGCTCTCGCGCAACCGCTCGGCGCGAAGGGCCAACGCCCACGCCGCGCCTTCATCACACGGGCAATCGCCAGCGCGGACCATCCGCGCCACGATCACCGAACACAAGCGCTTCGAGGAGGGTGTCTTGTCGCTCTCTCGACTCGCTGCAGGATTGTCTGCCAATTCGCTCGAGATTGCCAGAGGTTTCGATTCAAAAGACCGGAATTCAGGATATTTGGCGGCGTCCCGCGTCCGAGAAACACCACCCCAGCCGCAGGCCGGCCCCGCCCAGCCTCCGAATCCCCTCCCCTGGGATGACCCCCCGAACCAAAGAAAAAGGGCTGGGCCGTGTGGCGGCCCAGCCCTGCGTGGCTGCGTTCCGTCGCGTTGCTCGCGCGGTCCGCTGGAGAGGATCCGAGAGATCAGAGCGGGCAGACGCCCGTCACGACGAACGACGCGAGGATCTGTGCGTCCGTCAGATCGGCGTTCTCGTCGCCGTTGAGGTCGCCATCGAGCCACGCCGGATCGGCGATCTGAAGCCCGACGAAGACCTGCGCCATCTGCTGCGCGTCGGTCAGATCGATGTTCTCATCCTGGTTGAAGTCGTACTCGCACGTCGGGCCGGTCGTGCCGCCCTGCCGCTCGAGCGCGCCCAGATCAACGATCGGCCCGGTCCCGGTCCCCGTGTCCGGAACCGAGTCGATGTCGGACAGACGCGCACGCCCGCCGAAGTCGAACACATCCGTGCCGAAGGGGATGAGGCTGTTGTCACCGGCATCGATGCCGATCGACGTGAGCGCCAGCTCGTAGTTCCCCGCCGCCGCGTCCTCGAACGTCGGAGCGCCGGTGAGGATGTTGGACTGATTGCGGCCGTTGTAGCCACCCTCGACGATGGAGTTGATGACGGCAAACTGAGAGGTCGGGAGCAGTGGGGCATCGATCTGCCCGAGCCCGTTGCCCGCGACGATGCTGTTGGTGAGCGTCCCCTCGCCGAAGAGGAAGGCGATCGCCTGAACGCCGAAGTTCGCGTTGTTCACGACCGTCAGGTTGTTGAGCCTCGCAACGCCCGGGTTGGCGCTGGTGCTCACGAAGAGGCCGAACCCACCGTTGTCGGCAAAGATCGAGTTCGTGACCGTCACGGTCGAGTCGCTCAGGTTGATGAACGCCCCGGTGCCCACGCCGCCCGTCACCGAGACCCGATCCACCAGCAGCGACGAGTTCGCATCGTTCTGGATGATGATCGCGTTGTCGGCGACGCTGCGCGTGATGGTGATGTCCGTCAGCTCGGCGTTGCTCTCGAAATTGTTGATGAGGATCGCCTGCGAGTCGTCGATCGTCAGGTTGCGCAGCGTCACGGAGCTGTTCGAGACCAGGCCCGCGAAGTTGAGCGAGGAGCCGTTGGATCGCCCGCCGCTGAAGGTGGAATCCTCAACCAGCACCGTGCTCGCGGTCTGCCCGCCCGGGAAGACATCCTCGCCGACGTTGTTGCGGAACGTGGAGCCGCGGATCGTGGACTCGCCGCTGGGAAGGTAGATGATGCCGAAGCCCGCCGTCTGCCGGTTGTTCTCGAAGGTGGTGTTCTCGATCAGCAGCGGCAGCGGCGTGAACGTCGGGCAGTTGAGCGCGTTGATCGCCGCGCCGTTCACCGGCGTGACGTTCCCGCTGAAGATGCTGTTGCGCACGACCAGCAGCGTGTTGATCACGAAGAGCCCACCGCCGAAGTCGCCCCGGTTGTCGCGGACGGCCACGCCGTCGAGGGTGAGCTCGCTGTCCAGCGACGCGATCCCGCCGCCGGCGTTGTTGATCCCGCCGCCACCGTTGCAGGTGGTGTAGCGGCCCGCGGCCACGCCGCCGGACACCGTAAGGTTCTCGATGCGAACGCCCTGGCTGTTCTGGACAAGGATGATCGAGCCGCCGCTGCCAGTCAGAACGACGCTGTCAGCGTTCGCCCCAGCGCCCGCCAGCGTGATCCCGCTCACGCCCTCAAGACGGACGCGCTCCTGATATGTTCCGGGCTGGATGAGGATGCGATCGCCAGGCTGGGCCGCGTCGATCGCGGCCTGAATGTTCGGGAACTGGGTGGGAACTGTGATGTCCGCCGCCTGGGCCATGCCGCAGGCGAGCACCAACAACGAAGCTGCCGACAGGCTGACCAGAGAGAAACGGCTCATGAACTCAACTCCTTCACAGATATCCGGTTACAACCGACTCCCGGATCACAAGTCCGAGTGGCGGAACCGATGCCCAGAGTATACACTACGAAGGAAGTCTGTTCAAGAATTCTCTCAAAGAAATCTTCGGAGTCCAATATGCCCCTCCTGGGAACGACTGTGACCATCGACCCATCCATCGAGCCCGGACGCGATTCCGGCGAGCCCTCCGAGGTGCACGAGCTGGCCCTCCGCACGCTCGCGCTGCAGGCTGCCCTGCGCGAGGCGCTCGACGACGTGTCGCCCCCGCCGCGCAGGCCCGTGGATCTCGTGCGCCGGCTCGGGCTCGACAAGTCGCTCGCTTCCAAGATCGTCAAGCTCTCCGACGATGAGGATCCGCTCCGTGGCCTGCGCGATGGACCCGGCGTCCCTGGCCTTCGACTGCTGGATCGCTCGCTCGAAGAACGATCACTCGCGCTCGACTCGCGCGCCCGGCTCACCCTCGCGATCGACGGACTGGAGGCCGCGCTCGCACGAATCCCCGAAGGTCGCGTCGGGCTCGACGCCGCCATCGCCGGCGCGGTCACGACCGGCAACGAGCGCCTCCAGCGCGATGCGCGACAGGCCATCTTCAAGGCGACCGTGCTCCTCCATGGCAACCGCATCGAGTCCTCCTACCACGTCTACGCCATCATGCCCTCGAAGACCGATCAGGCCTTCCTCGACATGGTGATCCTCAACCAGCGTTACTGCTTCCGCAGGCTCCGGCCCGGCGGCGCGGCCATCCTGATGTCCCTCCCCGTCGCGAGCACGCCGAGCGGTCCACTCGAGAACCTGGCGGGCCAGCCCGTCAGCACTCCGGGCCAGGCGCTGCTCCCCGCCTTCGGCAGCGAGCGCACGCCGCCATTCCGAGAGGTCACGCGCGGCGGCGCGTCGCTGCTCGTGCTCGAGGCCGGCGTTCCGGGCCCGGCCGAAGAGCTCACCCTCACGACGGGCGTGATCGCACGCGGCCACTGGACCAGGTTCGCGCCCGAGCCCGTCCCGGCGGGAGGGTTCTACTCCTATGTCGGTGTGACGACGCGCAGGCCCATCCGGCTGATGGTCATCGACATGCTCCTCCCGCGCGGGCTCGGCCTTGGCACGCCCGAGGCGACCATCACGCTCGCCGGCCTGCCCGCGCTCGAAGCGCCGCAGGCCGAGGAGTTCGATGCGATCGAGCAGGACACACGCGTCCAGCCGATGGGCATCGGAACCTCGGGGCTTGCCTGCCGCGGCGTGCCGCAGGCCAAGGCGCTGGCGGCCGAGGCGATCCGCGCCACGGGCCTCAGCGAGCGGGAGTTTGATGCCTTCCGCCTGCTGGTTGAGTACCCGCTCCCCAACACATCAACCCGCCTCTGGTCCAGATTGCCCGAGCGTCCGAGGCCGTGATCTCTCACGCGCCGGCCTCAGTCGCCGTGCCGCTCGCGCAGCTTCGCGGAGAGCCGCAGCAGCAGGTGGACGCGCTCGAGCTCCGCGAGCCAGTCCGCGAGCGTCGCGGCGATCTCGTCGTGCGGCACGTCCGCGCCCGGCAGCGGGCATGAGGCGCCCAGCGCCTTCGCGGCCTGGGCCCGCAGACGCGAGAGACTCTTGTCGCCGTACAGCGCGACAAAGTCGAAGTCCTCGTTCATGAAGATCGCCGTCGGCACGCGGTTGCCGCCGCAGATCTTCACGGTGTCCGAGAGGGCCCTGGCCTGGTCACGGTCGACAAACCGCAGGTCCAGCGTCGGTGCAAAGTCCGCGATGATCGTGAGGAGCGGGCACTGCTGGGCGCAGTCGCCGCACCACATCCCGCTGAGCACGAGAAGGTTGATCTTGCGTGTGAAGTCGCTCACCAGCGACCGCTGCGCGGTGTTGAGCGCGGCGTGCGAGCGGGCCAGCCGCTCAAACTCGTTCCATCGCGCCTGCTGGTCCGGAGTGCCGGTCGCTACATACGCCTCGTACGGGAGTGCCACGTCGAAGACGGCCTTGAGATGGGTGGGCGTGAGCATGACGAGCAGCGTATGGCATCGGAAGAAGCGAGGCAGCGATCAGCGAGGCAGGGAGGAGAAAGCGGGAAAGCGGGAAAGCGAAAAACGGGAAATACAGGCAGAACAGCGGAGAGCACGAGCGAGGCGACCGGTGGGCGAGTGGTGTCCTTGGGCCTTGGTGGGCTTCGTG
>CAZBXF010000063.1:7850-16327 GCA_964495635.1 uncultured Phycisphaeraceae bacterium | reverse complement strand
GACAAAACAGCAATCTTCATGATTCAAATCTCCCCGACAAGGCTTGGCGTTGAGCACGCCATGATCTCACACGCGGCAACGACTGCCACGCCTCTCGGGCCGACTTTACCCGCGCCTCCACTGCGGATCTACCCTAGTCTAAGGGATTGCAGCAACTTGGCAAAAAACCTAAGCAGGGGAATGGGGCGAGATTACCCAAGTTCCCACTTGAATCGCGATCTGAGCGTTATCGGTACGTGTTTCCCTCGTGGTGATGAGGGAGAGCACGGATCGCGGCCCGCGCGATCCACCGCCGGATGAGCCCAATGTCACGCCGCGAGAGGGTGACAACGTCGCTCGCCCGGCCACAAACGGGACCGTCACGCGCCGCGTTCGCGTCCCACACTCACCCGCTCCTTTGGCGGCGAGACCATCGCCGCGCGCTTGATGGCTGCGAGGATCCCCGCCTTGTCGAGCCCAACCTCGGCGAGCTGCTTCGAGCGCGAGTCCTGATAGACCCAGCGGTCCGGGAGTCCCATCCGGATCACATTGCTGGCATCCAGGCCCATCTCCTGCGCCGCCTCAAGCACCGCGCTACCGAATCCGCCGACGATCGAGTGGTCCTCGATCGTGATGATCGGCAGACCCTTCTCCAGGAGGAGGCGAACAAGCTCGGTATCGACAGGCTTGGCGAAACGCGCGTCGTAGACGGCCACCCGAGCGCCCGTACCAGAGCCCGAGCCCGTACCACTGCCAGCCTCCGCCGCGGCCTCGAGCGCAGTGATGGCAAGTGTCCCGAACGCGAGAATCGCAACGTCCGGTGTCGGGCGGGCATCGGCACCCTCCGCCTTCACGTCGAGCGAGGGCGTCAGGCAGCGAGCCTTCCCGAGCTCAAACGGTGGGCAGGCCTGGCCCGCAAGCACCGGCGAGACGGTGTCACGCGGATAGCGCACGGCCGAGAGGCCACCGTCGTACGCGGCCATGAACTCGAGTGACGCCTTCAGGCTGGGCTCATCAACCGCCGCGAGAATGGCCGCGTTGGGCAGCGTCCGAAGGAGCGAAACGTCGCAGAACCCGTGGTGGACCGCCCCGTCTCCGCCAACGAGGCCGGCACGATCAAGGCACAGACGCACCGGAAGGCCCTGCAGCGAGGACTCCTGGAAGCACTGGTCAAAGGCGCGCTGGAGGAAGGTTGAGTAGACGGCGAAGAACGGCTTCCAGCCGGTCTTGGCCAGCCCCGCCATCATGTCCAGCCCGTGGGACTCGCAGATGCCAACATCCCACGCGCGATCCGGGAAGACCGGGAAGACCTTGCTGACGCCCGTTCCATCAGCCATGGCCGCGGTGCAGGCGACGACCTTGGGGTCGCGCGACATGAGATCAACCAGAGCCTCGCCGAACGCCGCAGTGAAGCTGCGTCCGTCGCTCTTGAGCTCGACGCGGCAGCCCTGGTTCTCCAGGCTCGCGGGCGTCGCCGCAGCTTCGGAGTCCGGGTCGGCGGCCGCAACGTTGAAGGCCGGGGGAGAGTGGAAGCGGCTGGAATCGCGCTCCGCAAACTCATAGCCCTTGCCCTTGATCGTCTTGACGTGGAGAACCATCGGCCGGTCAAAGTCCCGCGCCTCGCGCAGGTAGCCGATGAGCTGCTCGATGTTGTGACCATCGATCGGGCCCACGGTCACAAGGCCGAAGTGCTCAAACCACGCGCCCTCATTGACGACAGCCTTGCACGCCTCGCCCAGCTTGTGATAGGCCTCGCGGATCGTCCCGCCCCCGGGCAGACCGCGCAGAACTTCCTTCGCGCTGCGGCTTGCTGATCGACATCCCGTTGTCATTGAGGATGACAAGGAACTGCCGCGGCAGCGTGCCAGCGTTGTTGAGCCCCTCCATCGCCACACCATTGACGATCGACGCGTCACCGATCAGGGTGACGACACGTCGCCCTCCCGGGTTGGTGCGTGGGTCGAAGGCGTCCTTGTTGAGGACGTCGCCTCGCGCCATCCCGACCGCCGTCGAGATGCCCGTGCCGGCGTGACCGACGCTGAAGAGGTCGTACGGACTCTCCCGCGGCTCGGGGAACCCGGCCATCCCGTCGCGGGTGCGGAGCTTGCCGAGCAGAGGGAGGCGCCCGGTGAGCAGCTTGTGCGGGTAGCACTGGTGGCCGACGTCAAACAGCAGCCGGTCGTACCCGAAGTCAAAGACGTAGTGGAGCGCGATCGAAAGCTCAACCACACCCAGGTTGGGCGCAAGGTGACCGCCGGTCTGCATGACCTGAGCGCAGATGGCCTGCCGCATCTCGCGTGCGAGCTGCTCGAGCTGCGGGATGCTGAGGCCACGCAGATCGCGCGGGGTCTTGATCGTGTCGAGGAGCGTGGTCTTCATGCGGCTTCCAGGGTCGTCCGTGACCTGTTGAGGCTGGGGCTTCTCTGCAATCGAGCTTTCAGAGAACGCTGAAAGTATAGAGGTGCTGGGAATGGCGAGGAGCGAAGCTGGGTCGGGTTTGGGATGGTCACAACCGGGGAACGCAGGAACCGACACCGTTCACTTCGCTCCGTGCTGCCGCAGCGACGCGGTCCACGGGTGGTTACCACACGCGTCCATGTGCGGGGGCCGCGAATGGCGAGCGCGGGTCGCGAAGAAGGGCCGCCGCAGAAGTACGAAAAGGAGCATGAGTGAGGCTTCTCCGACATCGAGTAGGCCGCTCGGCACGCTCCGGTTCGCCGCGGCGGGGATGTTCTGCCACGAGTTTCTTCTGCGACCCGCCAGTTCTGCCGCCGGTCGCCCTTCTCCCATCTACTTCGTGCGAGTCGCCATGTAGTTGCAGAGGGTCCGCAAACCCACGGCCCCGTCGCCGCGCGGCGCCAGGGCAGGGATGGGCTCGAGGGCCGCGAGAGCAACACGCTGGAGTCGCGCGACTTCAGTCCGGGTCGCTTCCACCCCAAGGACGCCGGGGTACGTGAGCTTCCCCATCTCGGCGTCCTTCCCAGTCCGCTTGCCGGCGTGCTCTGAAGTCTGGGTAGCGTCGATGAGATCATCAACGACCTGGAACATGAGCCCGATCGCGTCCGCGTACGCGGTGATGGCCTCCAGCACCGGCGCGCTCGCACCCGCCGAGAGCGCCCCCATCCGGCAGGCGGCCCGGATCAGCGCGCCCGTCTTGTTCCGATGAACGAGCCGCAGGCGTGCTTCCTCGCTGAGGTCATGGGGCAGCCCGCCAAGAGTGTCGAAGACCTGGCCGTAGACCATCGAACCCGTCGCGCCCGCGAGCTCTCGCGTGAGCGAAAGGCGAGCCTGGTCGGTAAGTCCGGGCTCATCCATGATGCGTGCGAAGGACTCGACGAGCAGCTGGTCCCCCGCGAGAATGGCCATCGCCTCACCCGCATGCCGGTGCAGCGTCGGCAGACCACGCCGGAGATCGTCGTTATCAAGCGCCGGCAGATCATCATGCACCAGGCTGAAAGCGTGCACGAGCTCGATGGCGCAGCCGGCAGCGAGTGATGCCTCAGCAAGGCCGCCAGCAGCGCGGGCGGCATGCCACGCAAGGACCGGGCGGATGCGTTTCCCTCCCCCCAGCGCGGCATATCGCATCGCCGCCAGCAGAGCCGCGGGCTGGTCAGGCCGCGGACTCAGCCAGCGATCAAGCGTGGCCTCAATCGCCGGAAGGGGTCCTTCGAGAGTCCGCAGAAGCAGCGACGCCTCAGGCTGAGCAACCACCCCCGTGGACCTTGCGGCCTCGACGGTGCCGGATTGCTCGCTGCTGGGCTTCATCAGAGGTGTGCCGGATGATGCGAGTGAGTGACGCCGACGAATCAGCCCGCGCTCTCGCGGCTCTTGAGGAGCTCGAAGATCTCCGCAGAGGTCTGCGCCGCGTAGATCCGCTCCCGGAAGTCTTCCATGGTCATCAGACGGCTGATGCGCGCCAGGGCCTGAATGTGGTCGCTGGTGCGGTCCGGCGGGCTCGCGAGGAGGACGACGAGTCGAACGGGCTGGCCGTCGATCGCCTCGAACTCCATCGGGCTCGCCGGCTTGCCGATCGCCATCGCAAGGCCCGGCATGCCGGGGCACTTGCCGTGCGGGATCGCAAGCCCGGCGCCGATGCCAGTGGTGCGCATCTGTTCACGCGTCCAGACCGCGTCCTTGAGGAGGCGGGGATCGTTGACCTTCTTGACCGAAGCCAGAAGGTCGACGAGCTCGTCGATCACGCCCTTCTTGTCCTTGGCCACGAGCGGGGCCCGGACCGAGTCGGGCGAGAGGATGTCCAGCAGGTTCATCACGCCGTCGGCTCCTTCGATCGATGCTCGGGAAGAACACCTCCCGGCACAGTCGGAAGTTGGCCGGAGTGTACCCCGCCCGCAGGGGCGGAGTGAGAACCGACGCCCGCGCGGGGCCGCCTTGTCCCGCCCGCACGCAGGACAGCCCAGAAAGCGCCGTCGGAATAGGCGGCCGGGTCCTCGCCCGGCAGGCCGACGGGCAGGGTGGCCTCCTGAGCAAGAAGGTCCAGGGAGAGCTCGTCGGCGGCCCACGCGACCTGATGCTGATTCTCAGCGCTGTCCATGGAGCAGGTGCTGTAGAGGATCATGCCGCCCGGCGCCAGGAGCTCGCGGGCCTGCCGAAGGATCTGCCTCTGCAGCGCCACGAGCCGCGCGGTCTGCGACTCCGACCAGCGCAGGGCGGCCTCGACACGCCGGGCCAGCACGCCGCTGTTCGAGCACGGAACATCGAGCAGGATGAGCCCAGGCCGCGAGCCCATCCGGGAGGCAAGCTCACCGATCTCGAGCACACGGACCCGGGCCAGGTGGGCGGTGGCGTTCCGCAGCACCGCGACGCGCCGGGAGTCGGTATCGGTGGCGAAGATCGTGGCCTCGGGGAAGCACGCCGCCAGCTGACGCGTCTTCGTGCCCTGCCCCGCGCAGAGGTCGAGGATGACGCCTCCGGGAGGCGATCCGATCACGCGCGCGGCCTCAGGGATGGTGCGGGCCGACGACGAGTCCTGCACCCAGATGTCACGACGGGCATCCAGCAGGGCGCCAAGGGCCGAGTGCGGCCCGGTCCAGACGCGATGGTGCGCGACATGCGGCCCTTCGTGCGGGAGCAGACCCTCCTCGGCCACGGGGGCTCGCACATGGCGCACGTTGAGCACGGTCGGCGCGTTCACCAGCCGGTGCAGAGACTGCCGGATCGACTCGTCACGCCCGAACTCTTCACCCCAGTGGCGCACAAGTCGCTCCGGGGTACCAGTCGCGAGCGCCAGGCATCGTGCCGGATCCAGCGCGGGGAAGATCGGTTGTCCCCGCTCATCCGGCGGAACGACCAGCGCCCCACCATCGCTCCGCGGGATCTGATCGGGAGAAAACTGATAACGCGGCACCGGCCTCCCCGACGCGGCGATCCCCGCAATACGCCTGAGCACGGCGTTGACCACGCCCGTCAGACGGGGCTGACCACTCCGCCGCACCCACTCGACCGACTCGTTGATGGCGGCGTGCGCCGGCACGCGGTCCAGGAACAGGAGCTGGGCCGCGCCGCAGATCAGCGACGCGCGCGCTGGTGCGGGCATCTGCATGATGGGCTGCTTGAGGAACCGCCCCGCAAGAAACTCGATCGTCGAGAAGCGGCGGATGGCCGCGTCGTAGATGGCAAGCGCAAGGCCGACGTCGCGTGGATCCTCGATGCGGTCCGTCTGGGGCGCCAGGAAGTCGCCGTCGGCACCCGCCAGCACGACGTGGACAATCGCCCGGATCGCGGCGTCGCGTGCGTCCGTCGGGCTGGGCGCGGGCGTGTCCGCGCGTGGCGAGGGCGTGGGCCGGGGGGTGGCGGTCGGGGAGGAGGAAGAAGCCCCCTGGGGTTGTGAAGGAACCGGCATCGCTCGCAGTCTAGGCTCTGAGGCGAGATGGCCGAGCCGCCGAACAACCTCGAGCGTTCGGAACGCAGTGGCGAAACCGTCGCGAGGACGCCGCGAGGACTGCTGCGCGCGTCCTTTGATCCAGCACGCGTTCGGAGCGTGGCGACGGTGGACACCCGCGGCTTCTTCGCGCGCCTGCGGATCCGCAAGAAGCTCATCCTTCTGCACACACTCTTCTCCCTGACACTCGCGGGCCTCCTGCTCCTCGCCATCCGGCCGGCCATCAACGACGCCGTCCGCATCGCGGAGATCGAGAAGGCCCAGTTCCTCCTCGACAGCGGCGTGGGCGTGGACCGGCCCCCGCCCGAGGGCGTCACGCTGCGATCCGGATCGGCGGAGGACCTCGGCCTTTCCACGCAGGATCAGTTCGCGGCGATCGCCGCGGACGGACGCGCCGTGCACGCATCGAGCGGCATGCTCGCGCCCTGGGCGATCCACTACACGCCCCAGCGAGGCACAACGCCGGAGCGGTTCGATGGGCTCGCGGTGGTGATCCCCGAGGTGCGCTCGGCCGCGATGCGGATGTACCTCCTGCTGGTGGGCGCGCTGCTCGTGGGGTACCTCCTCGTAGCGCTCGCCCTCGAGTTCCTCGTGCTCCCACGGAACGTCTACGACCCCATCCGGCGGATGCTCGAGGCGGACGCAGCAATCCAGCGTGGCCGCAAGGATGCCGAGCTCATCCCCGCCGGCGAGATCCCCGAGGATGAACTCGGCGACATCATGCGCTCGCGCAACGAATCGATCGTGAAGCTCCGCTCGCAGGAGGCCGCGCTCAACGACGCGCTGGCCCGGCTCGAAGCGGTCGCGAACGACCTCAAGGCCAAGAACCACCTTCTCGAGACGGCCCGTCGCAATCTCGCGGACGCCGATCGGCTCGCGAGCCTCGGAATGATGTCGGCGGGCATCGCCCACGAGCTGAACACGCCGCTCGCCGTGCTGAAGGGGCTGACCGAATCCCTGAACGCGAACCCGCGCGCGGGCGTGGAACCCGCGACGGCGGCGCTGATGCTCCGGGTCGTGGGAAGGCTCGAGAGGCTGGGTGACAGCCTGCTGGACTTCGCACGGGTGCGTCCGCCCTCGAGCCGCGTGGCCGCGCTCGGACCGATCGTGGCCGAGGCCATGACGCTGGTAAGGCTGGACCGCGAGGCCGCGAACATCGAGCTCGTGAGCAGGGTCGGCGATGATGTGCTCGCGACCTGCGATCCGGACCGGCTGGTCCAGGTCTTCGTGAACCTGATCCGCAACGCCGTCGACGCGATGAACAGCGCCGCGCCCGAGCGAACGCCTTCAAGACGCGGAAAGGTCGAGGTCAGCGCCGGGCTCCTGCGACGGGACGAACGCGACTGGGTCTCCGTAACCATCACCGACGAGGGGCCCGGCATCGATGCATCGATCCTCGCAAGGCTCTTTGAGCCCTTCGCCAGCACCCGCCTCGATGCCCGGGGGTCGGGGCTCGGCCTTGCAGTCTCAGACGGGATCATCCGCGAGCACGGCGGGCTCATCCTGGCCCGGAACCGCGCCGACCGCAGCGGGGCGATCTTCGAGGTCATCCTCCCCGCAGGTGCCGGCGGCGAGCAGGGCAACCAGCTCGCTTCCAGCCTCGAAGCAGCGGGCCCGATCTCCGGTACACTGTCAGGCGTCGGGAAAGGGCGTGAGGCTCAGTAACAAGTCTGGAAGAGTTCCGGAACAGGTAAACCACAGGTCCAGATTGGTCACCAAGGGTCTGAACAGGGCTGGACAACGCACCAGGTCGTTCGGTGAACTTGGCAGGGTGCACGCGGCAGCGAAAGGCAGCATGATGTCGGGTCCGACGAGCAAATCAGAGCCCCATCAGCCGTCCGATGCGGACGACGCTGCGCCCGCGCTCGCGCCAAGGCTCGACATCGTCGCGCTCGACGATGACGACGACTTCCGCCAGTACCTCGGCGGCGTGCTGGAGGCCGACGGCCACGACCTGCGCGCGGTCGCAACGCCCGAGGCGTTCTTCTCCACCTGCGAAGAGCGGCTCCCGGATCTCGTGCTGCTCGACATCAAGATGGGGCGCCACAGCGGCGAGGAAGTGCTCGCGCAGCTTCGCAAGCGCTGGCCCAAGCTCGGCGTCGTCGTCGTCACGGGGTATCCGAGCCTCGAGGGGATGCGCCAGACCTTCAAGCAGGACGCCTTCGACTACCTCGCCAAGCCCTTCTCGCTCGTCGAGCTGCGGCGGACGCTGGCCCAGGCCGCGGCGTCCCTGGGCCTCGGGCGCCGTCCCGAGGATCGCCTGCGTGCCGAGCTCGGGCGACAGATCCGCATCGCGCGAACCGAACGCTCATGGACGCTGAAGGACCTCTCCGAGGCCTCCGGCGTGTCCGTCAGCCAGCTCTCATCGATCGAGCGCGGCGCGCACCTCCCGAGCCTCGAGTCGCTGGTGACGATCGCGGGCGCGCTGGACCGGCGTCCCTCCGCGTGGCTCGATGCGGCGGGCCTCTAGCCCTCCTGCTGCTGGCAACGCTCGACGGTCCGACGCACGCACCGCCGCTGACGCCTGCAATGCGCAGCGATGAGGGAACCAGGCCCTACCATGACCACGTACAGACCCGGCCCGCCGACGCGCCCGATC
>CAZBXF010000063.1:0-7750 GCA_964495635.1 uncultured Phycisphaeraceae bacterium | reverse complement strand
CCCCGACACGACCCGAGACCGCTTGCCACCCGACACGGAGACAAACTCGTCCGAGGCCGCCGCGGGCTCGCCCAGCGCCAGTGGCAGTTCGCGTCCACCCGCCATCCTGTTCACGGCGTTCGAGCCCTCGGGCGATGATCACGCAAGCGCGGTCATCGGAGTTCTGCGCCGCCGCTATCCGACGCTGCCCATCTTCGCGTGGGGCGGCCGACGCATGGAGGCGGCAGGCGCGGTCCTGATCGAGCGCACCGGCGACTCCGCCGTCATGGGCCTGCCGGGCATTCAGAAGATCATCGAGCACAAGCGGATCAACCAGCGCATCGACGAGTGGCTCGCCGCCAACCCCATCACGGTCCACGTCCCGGTCGATTCGCCCGCGGCCAACACGCCGATCTGCGACCTGACAAAGGCGCGCGGAGCCAGAATCGTGCACCTCGTCGCGCCGCAGATCTGGGCCTGGGGCCGCTGGCGGATCCACAAGCTCCGCCGCCTCACGGACCTTGTGCTCTGCATGCTCCCCTTCGAGCCCGACTTCTTCGCGAGGCGGAACGTGCCGGCCCGGTTCATCGGCCACTTCCTCTTCGAGAAGACGCTCGACGAAGCCGCCCTCGACCGGCGCGCCGCCGCCTTCGGTGATGGCTCACCCCGGATCGCCATGATGCCCGGCTCTCGTCCCGAGGAACTCGAGCTCAACTTCCCGCTGCTCCTCGACGCATTCGCCGGCCTGCGCCAGCGCCACCCCAACGCCACCGGCGTCGTGGCTGCCACATCCGACGCGGTCGCCGATCGCCTCCGCGAGGCCGCCAAGGCTCGGGGCGGCTGGCCCCAGCACGTCCGCATCGTCGTCCAGGACACCGACGCCGCCGTGCGATGGTGCACGCTGGCCCTCGTCAAGTCCGGCACCGTCACGCTCCAGGTGGCGCGCCAGGGCAAGCCGATGGTCATCTTCTACAAGAAGAGCAGCCCGTTCCTCTATCTGGTCGCGAAGGCCGTCCTCTCCACCAAGGTCTTCTCGCTCCCCAACGTTCTCGCCCGCGGCAGGATCGTTCCCGAGTTCATCCCGCACTTCGGCGGCGCGGATCCCATCATCGCCGCCGCGGACGAGCTCATCAGCTCGCCCTCGAAGGCCGCGGAGCAGAACGCGGCAGTCGCTCAGGTCCTCGCGCCCCTCCGAGGTGTCCAGGCCAGCGAGCTGGCGGCGGACGCCATCGCCGAGATCGCCGGGCTGGCAACCCCGGCCGGCAGCGCCCTCCCCGCCGCCGCGGCGGGCGCACCGATCGCCGAACCGAGATTGATCGGGGCTTGAACGCCCCCGCCCGCAGCACCGCGCCTCCACCCCCCACCGCCGCGACGATCACTCGCCGGGGATGTATGAGATCGCGCCTTCCCACGGGCTGCTGGCGCTCGCGTACAGCTTGCGCGGGATCCGCCCCGCAAGGTAGCTCTGGCGGCCGGCGATGCAGGCATGACGCATGGCATGCGCCATCAGCACCGGGTCCTTCGCGTGCGCGATCGCCGTATTCAGCAGAACCCCGTCCGCCCCAAGCTCCATCGCCTGCGAGACGTCGCTCGAAGCGCCCACACCAGCATCGACGATGACCGGATAGGTCGGATCGCCCTGCTTCAGCAGTTCGAGGCACAGGACGATGTTGCTGGGATTGAGAACGCCCTGCCCGCTGCCGATGGGGCTGCCAGCGGGCATCACGCTCGCGGCCCCGGCCTCCTTGATGCGGATCGCCGCGATGGGGTCGTCGCTCGAGTACGCAAGCACCTGGAAGCCTTCCTTCACAAGCGTGCGGGTCGCCTCGAGCGTCCCGACCGGGTCGGGCAGAAGGGTCTTCTTGTCGCCAAGCACCTCCAGCTTGACCCATGAAGCGCCCGGATTCCCCAACTGCTCGAGGATGTCGCGCCCAAGCCGCGAGACGCGGATGGCATCCTCGGCGCTGAAGCACCCAGCAGTGTTGGGAAGGATCGTGGTGCGTGACAGGTCCACGAACTCGAGCAGGCTTCGGCCCTCCGCGTTGAAGAGCCGTTCACGCCGCACCGCCACCGTCACGACCTCCGAGCCGCTGGCGTTCAGCGCGTCGCGCATGAGCGGCATCGTCGCGTACTTCCCCGTGCCGACGAAGAGCCGGCTCGAGAACTCGCGCCCCGCAATCCGCAGCGGCGCCATGGCAGGGTCGGGCGTATGGGCAGAAGTCTGGTTGGCGGGTTGGGTCATCGCAGCATCATTGCACCGCTCGCCCCCGCGTGCGTCAGCCGCCGCCAACGAGCGAGACGACCTCGACCACGTCACCATCCGCCAGCGCCCGCGACTCATGCTCCCGCCTCGGAACCATGCTGCGATTGACCTCAACCGCGCAGGCGGCCTTGCCCAGCCCCATCGACTCCACAAGGACGCGGACCGTCACCCCCGCCGCCACGCGCCGAGGCTCACCATTGATCGTGAGTCCGATCGTGGCGATGGATGCCGCCTCGCTGCTCACGCCGTCTGCTCCGGGCGCGCCGTGGTCCCCTGCGACGCGACGAGATAGAAGCGAGCGATCTTGACCTCCAGCATCGAGCCGTCCTCGGCCTTGCAGTGGTACGTCCCTTCCATCGTGCCCCACGGCGTGCCGAGCGGGCAATAGCTCGCGTACTCGAAGTTCTCGCCGGGCGCAAGCTCCGGCTGGCGACCCACAACCCCATCGCCCTTGACCTCATGGCTGCCGCCGTCGGCATCAACGATGATCCAGTGCCGCCCGAGCACCTGCACCCGCCGGTCGCTCTGGTTGGTGACGCGGACGTGGTACGTGAATACGAACTTGCCCGCCTCCGGCTGGCTGTGATCAAGGCTGAAGCGCGGCTGCACCTCGACCTTCACGCCGTGCGTGACCGCGACCGAGGCGAGCTTCCCGGACGATGCTGGGGCTGCTGGTGTGTTCGTGGTACTCACACCACGATGGTACGGAGGGTCGACCCTGCGCGGCGGGAGCCTCCTGCCCCGAACATCCTCCGGTGCCGCAAAGCCTCGTCCTAGACTGCGCCCGATGCCCAAGCGTGTGCTGCTCATCGTCAATCGCAACAAGCCCGAGGCCGTCGCGGCCGCGTCAGAGGTCCGCGCACTGATCCAGCGCCACGCGCTGCTCGTCGGTGAGGCCGGCGCCGAGGAGACCCTGCCCCCCTCCAGCGGAACCGCCGGAACCGACCTCATCATCGTCCTCGGCGGCGACGGAACGCTCCTCCACCAGGCCCGCGAGCACGTCGGCAGCGGAGTGCCGATGCTCGGCGTCAACCTCGGCAAGATCGGCTTCATGGCCGAGTTCGACATGGTCACGGTCCGCGCAAGAGCCCAGGAGCTCCTGACCTCAACGACGCTGCCAATGCGGGAGCTCGGGCTGCTGCGGCTGCAGATCATGACCGACTCCGGCGCCGTGCGGTTCGAGGGGCGTGCCCTCAACGACGCGGTGATCACGGCCGGACCGCCCTACCGGCTCATCACGATCTCGCTCACCATCGACGGCGAGCAAGGACCGGTGATGAATGGCGATGGCCTCGTCATCGCGACCCCCACGGGCAGCACCGCGTACAACCTCTCGGCGGGCGGGCCAATCCTGGAGCCCGGGACCAACGCGATGGCGGTGACGCCGATCTGCGCCCAGTCGCTGTCCTTCAGGCCCATCGTCGTACCGGGCTCAACGCGCGTAGAGGCGCGGCTGCTCGCAGTCAACACCAACAACGCCGGCGATGGCACCACGCTGGTGCTGGATGGCCAGGTGTACACGCCGCTGACCCGGGGCGAGCGGGTCGTGGTGACGTCTCTGGGCCAGTCGGTTCGGTTCGTGCGAAACACAGCCCTGGGATACTGGGGCCGCCTGATGGGCAAGATGAACTGGGCCGCGACACCCCGCAGCCAGCGAGGCTGACCGCAAGCGAGCCGCAGGAGTGGAGAAGCGGGAGGAACCCTCCGCCGCCTCTACCCATCGAACAGGCCCGGATCGGGAGCGCGGCCCGAGTCAGCGTCCGCCAGCAGTGACAGCTCCCGAAGCGTCTGTGCGTCCTGCGGACGCTTGTCCTTCCGCCACCGCAGGATCCGAGGAAAGCGCAGCGCCACGCCGCCCCGGTGTCGTGGCGACCTGGCAATGCCCTCAAAGGCAATCTCGAACACCTGCACAGGCGCCACCGCCCGTACCACGCCAAATCGCTCGGTGGTGTGCGCCCGGATCCATCCGTCCATCTCCGCCAGCTCAGCGTTCGTCAGGCCGGAGTACGCGCGAGCGACCGGGACGAGCGAGCCCTCTCCCGACGAAGCCCCGTCCCACACCGCAAGCGTGTAGTCAGTCAGAAGTCCGGCCCGCCGGCCATGCCCGGGCTCGGCATAGATCAGAACTCCGTCGAAGGTTCTGGGCTCGATCTTCCACTTCCACCACGGCCCGCGCACGCGCCCCGCGACGTACTCGCGCGAGAGCGACTTCAGCATCAGCCCCTCGACGCGGCGCTGGCGCGCCCCCGACCGGAGCGTCGCGGCCTCATCCCACGACGCGGCCCTCACCAGCTCCGACACCCGAAGTCGCTCCGACCCCGCATCGAGGATCAGCCCCTCCAGGATCGCACGCCGCTCATGCAGCGGGCGGCCGCGGACATCCTCGCCCCCAACTTCCAGCACGTCGAACGCGATCATCGCGACAGGAGCCTCACGCAGGACGCGTGCGGAAAGGTCGCTCCGACCAATGCGCCGCTGCATCGTGGCAAAGGGCAACGGTGCACCCTCACGCCACGCAAGGATCTCGCCATCAAGGATCGTCCCGGCGGGCAGGCGTGCCGCAGCCGCAAGGATCTCCGGGAACCGCTCGGTCAGAACCTCCTCGCCGCGCGACCAGATCGCCGTGGCGGCTCCATGGCGTCGCATGAGCTGAGCCCGTATCCCGTCCCACTTCCACTCCAGCAGCCAGTCCCCGATCTCGCCAAGCGCAGCACCAATCTGCGTTGCACCAGCCCCGGGGCCGACAAGCTCCTCGATCGGGCTCGCAAGCGCGAACGGACGCGGCGCAAGGCTCGATGCACGCTCGCCCTCAACACTCACCGGCGACATCAGCGCCGCCATGAACTTCTCACTCGGGCCCCAATTGCCCATCAGTCGTTCCGCCGCGAGCGTCTCGGGGATCGACGCGGCCTTCGCGACGGCCCGCACCACAAGGCCCCGAGAAACACCCACCCGCATCGAACCGGTCAGCATCTTGATCAGCAGGAACCGCTCCGTGCGCGGCAGTGCCGCCAGCCACCCGAGCGTGCGCTCTCGCTGCTCCTGCTCGCTCAGGCCGCGCAGCATCGCAAGCCGCCCTTCGACCCACTCTCCCAGCGGCACATCCTCTGCCTCGCCTGCGCTCGGCGCGCCGATGTCCCGGTCGGGCTGCAAGAGCAGCGTGATCGTCTCCGCAAGATCGCCCGCCGCGGCATAGCACTCCCGGAAGAGCCACTCCGGGATCCCGCGATCCTCCGCGACCCAGCGCGACAGAACCCCGGCACCCAGCGTGCGCGTGAGTCGCTGGCCACTCAGGAAGTAGAGCGCCCACGCACCCGTCACCCCGCGGTGCTCGCCAAAGAACGCCGCCATCGCCTCGACCTTCTCGCTCGTGGAGGTGGTCGATTCGATGGCCTCGAAGAGTCGGGCAAACTCGCGCATCTACTCCTCGGTTCCGTAGTCGGGCGCCGCGATGCGGAGCGGCGCCGCCTCGATGTGCATGCACTCTCTCACATACGTCGCGAGTGTCTCCGTGCCCCCGTGTGTCGCAAGAACACGCCGGGCCCGAACATCGCGGATCGTCCGCAGCAGGTCAGGCCAGTCGGCATGGTCGGAGATCACAAAGCCCCGGTCATAGCCGCGCCGGGCCCGGACGCCCCGCACCTGCATCCAGCCGCTCGCAAAGCCCGTCTCCACACGGCTCGCCGGCCCGAAGCGGCGCATCCACGTCGAGCCCGCCGCGGAAGGCGGCGCAATCGCAAGGCACGCCGCCCCCAGCCCGCGCCGAGCGGTGCCGCGCCGTCGCGACGGTGCAGCCGCGCCGCCATGCAGCCCCGTCTCCGTCTCCTCCGGCGCACCGACCTCGTCGAGTTCGGTCATGGTCACGGTCTCGAGCATCGGGACGCCGGCCTGCCGATAGATCTGCGTCAGCGGCGCGATGGCGCCATGCAGCAGCACGCGCTGGTCCCTCAGCCACTCGAACCCGGCGCAGCCCCCAAGCCGCCAGAGCTCATGCAGAATGCGCTGCGCCTTGCCGAGGGCATACGAGAAGACCACGCAGGAGTGACCTCGCACGGACGCCTCCTTCCACCACGTCGCAAGCCGCACGATCTCGTCCGCAGTCTGTGGCCAGCGATAGATCGGAAGCGCGAAGGTCGCCTCCGTGATGAAGACGTCGCACGGCACGACCTCAAAGGGTGTGCACGTTCCGTCAGCCTGTCGCTTGTAGTCGCCCGAAGCGATCCAGACCTCGCCGCGCGCCGACTCAACCCGCACCTGCGCGGACCCTCGAACATGCCCCGCAGGATGAAGGCTCACCCGCGTCGAGCCAAGGACGATGGCCTCGCCGTACGCAAGCGGAATGATGCGGCTCGCCGGCGGCAGACGATGGGCGAGCAGCTGGTGCCCCTCGAGCGACGTGTAGTAGACCCCCGCGCCGGCCCGCGCGTGGTCCCCGTGGGCGTGCGTGATCACCGCGGCCGGACACGGGCCCCAGGGGTCGATGTGGAAGCCCCCCTCGCGACAGGCAAGGCCGACGGTGTCGGGCTGCAGAAGGTCGGCCTGGGCCAAGAAGCCTCCCAAGGTGCGGACGGTGAAAGTGTCCGGCACGCACGAATACCAGGACACCAACTAAAGCCGTACCGACTGAATCCAAGACACGCCACCCATCGAATTACCTTGAAATTTCGACTCAATTCGTCGAGCCGCCTATTCTAGATGACCCGTAGAGACTGAGTCTCAGGCAGCTTTCTTCCGCCCCCGTCCCCGCAGGAGTCGTCATGGCCCTCAAGCTTCCCATCTACCTCGATCACGCGGCCACCACGCCCTGCGACCCCCGCGTCGTCGAGGCGATGATCCCCTACTTCACCACCTTCTACGGCAACGCCGGCAGCCGCAACCACGAGTTCGGCTGGCAGGCCGAGGCCGGCATCGACGAAGCCCGCGAGCAGGTCGCAAAGCTCATCGGCGCCGACGCGAAGGAGATCATCTTCACGTCAGGCTCCACCGAGTCCAACAACCTCGCCATCAAGGGCGCGGCCTACATGTACGAGAAGGCCCCCGCAGGCAGCACCAAGCGCGGCCACATCATCACCTGCATCATCGAGCACAAGGCCGTCCTCGATCCCTGCAAGCGCCTCCAGAAGGAAGGCTTCGACGTCACCTTCCTGGAGCCGCCCGCCGACGGCATCATCACCGCCGACATGGTCAAGGCCGCCATGCGCGAGGACACCATCCTCGTCACGCTCATGTGGGCCAACAACGAGATCGGCACCATCAACGAGGTCCGCGAGATCGGCGCCCTCTGCCACGAGCGCGGCGTGATCTTCCACACCGACGCCACCCAGTGGGTCGGCAAGATGCCCACCGACGTTGAGAAGGACAACGTCGACCTCCTCAGCCTCAGCGGCCACAAGATGTACGGACCCAAGGGCATCGGCGCCCTCTACGTCCGCCGTCGCAAGCCCCGCGTCCGCCTCGCCAGCCTCATGGAAGGTGGCGGCCAGGAACGCGGCTTCCGCTCCGGCACGC
>CAZBXF010000062.1:0-17136 GCA_964495635.1 uncultured Phycisphaeraceae bacterium | reverse complement strand
GACCTGGGCTTACGCCACGAGGTTCGTGGCGTTTTCGATCGCCTCGACCATCGCCCGCACGGCGAAGGGCTTCTTGAGGAACGAGTCGTAGCCTTGGCCTCTAAGGCTCATCGCCTGTCCGTCGGTGAGCTTGCCAGACATCGCGATGATCTTGGTGAACTGGAGGTGTTCGTTCTTGCGCACGCTCTCGGCGAGCGCCTTGGCGTCGCCGTCGGAACCGAGGTGGATGTCCATGAGCAGGACATGCGGCTTGAACCGTTCGCACTCCATGCCCGCGGCAAATGCAGTGGTGCCGGTGCGCACTTCGTACGAAGTCTGTTCGGTCAGGATCTTGTGCAGGGTGTCAACCACCTCACGCTCGCTGTCCACGACCAGAACGCGGGTGCGTCCGGACGTCATCCCGTCGAGCGGGATCCCGTGCGCCTTCATGAAGCGCATGAGCTCTCCCGAGGGGATCCGGCGGTCGCGGGAGCCGGGGATGCGGTATCCCTTCAGCGATCCGGAGTCGAACCACTTGGAGACCGTGCGGGGCGCGACGTTGCAGATCTTCGCAACCTCGCCGGTAGTAAGGACTTCCTTGTCAAATGCCATGGGCTCACCTCTGAACGGCTGGGGGCGTGCCTGGCCTTCCCACGAGCGGGATCCGTCGCTGCATGACGGGCAGGCCATCTCTGGCGAAGGAATCGGTTGCATCGGAGAGACGGTTCAGCCGGAAGGGAACGCGCACACGAAATCGCATTACTGGACCTCAAGCGAGGGCTGGCGACAGCGGCGATGACGGATACGGGCGAGTTGACGCCCCACCTTGCTCCTCGGTACAGTCTCTTCTCGGTCCCGGCCGGGTTCTGCGCGAGCGGACCAGCCGGGCCAGACTGGACGATTGGCCCAGGCCCGGCAAGGCCCGAGTCGTGATCTCCCGATGCCGTCTCCCTTAAGCAGGAGGCTACGGGAGACTGCGGTGTGGGTGTTGTCTTCCGATCGGGCGCTTTGGTCCGCTTCGCAGGAGCTCCGTGTGATCGACCGCTTCAACGCGCGTGTGAACGTTCTCGTCCGTCAGGGTGCGCTGAGCGCCGCCGTGCTCTTCTCGTGTGCCGGGATGGCGCAGGCGCAGGGCACAGCGCCGGCCACGCCCCCGGCGGCCGGGAACGTCGCGGCCCGCCCGACGCCCCAGCAGCTGGTCGAGGATTTCATCCACTACACGCGCATCGCGCGGTTTGACCTCGCGAAGGCGAGTCTGGAAGAGGCTCTGAGCGCGAACCCGACCAACGCCGAGGTTGTGGCCATGGTTGAGGCTGGCGACGTGGGCCGCTTTGAGGAGACGATCCAGCGGGCCATCCGCGTTGCCTCTCTCGAGGCCACCGCTGGCCGCTTCTACCGGGCGTACGAGGACGGCCGCCTCGAGCGTGCCCGCAGCCCCGAGCAGATCGCTCAGGCGATCAAGGACCTCACGAGCACTGCCCGCGGCCGGATGCTGGCCCGCGAGCGGCTGATCCGCGCGGGTGAATACTCGATGCCGCAGCTCCTCGAGGCGCTGCTCGACACCGCCGATCCAGCCCGTCGGGCCGAGGTGCGGCGCGTGATCATCGATCTGGGCCGCCAGTCCGTCATGCCGCTGGTCGCCGCTCTCGCGAAGCTTCCGCCCGCCCAGCAGGAGTTGGTGGCGGACGTGCTCGCCCAGATCGAGTGGCCCCAGAGCACCCCCTTCCTCGCCGATCTCGCCGCCTCCACGAAAGTGGACGCGGTCCGCCAGGCCGCGAACCGCGCCCTCGAACGTCGCGGGGCACTCGGCACCGCACCCGCGGCGTCGTATCTCGCGCTGGCTGAGGACTACTACGCAGAGAAGCCGGAGATCACGAGCTTCCCGAACGAGTCGCACCAGCTTCTCTGGAGCTTTGAGCCGGGGATCGGCCTGGTCATGACGGCGATCCGCACGCCGGTTTTCCACGAGGCCGTTGCGATGCAGCTGGCCGAGCGGGCCCTGATGCTTGAGTCGGTGGACGGCGGCACGGCTTCGCCCGAGACGATCGCGCTCTGGGTCGCCTCGAACTTCTCCCGCGAGATCGACACGCCCGAGGGGTACGTCAACCCCGCGTATCCGGTCGCGGGTGCCGCGGCACCCGGAGCCGCGACGCGGCGCAACGCCGAGTACTTCGGCGTCGCTGCGGGTCCCGCAGTTTCGCAGCTCGTCCTGGCCCGGGGACTGGACACCAAGGACACGCCGCTGGTCCGCAAGGCGCTGGCATCCGTTGAGCGCACCGCTGGCATCTCGGCGCTCTCGGCCGCCGGTGGTAGCCGCCTGCCCCTGGCTGAGGCCTTGACATTCCCGAACCGTCGCGTGCAGATCGAGGCGGCGCTGGCCATCGCGGCCTCGTCGCCAACCGTCGCTTTCCCCGGTGCCGAGCGCGTGGTGCCGACGCTGGCTGGGGCCGTCTCGGGCCTGTCGGAACAGACGGCGGCGATCGTCGCCTCGGACACGGAGCAGTACCAGACCGTTCGACGCATGCTCGAGACTGCGGGCTTCCGCGTGCTCCCGCAAGGCCGGACGATGACGGACCTCGCAACGCCCATCGCCGAGGCCGCTTCGGTGGATCTTGTCGTCGGCGTCGGCGTGGACCAGACCCAGGGTGTTCAGCTCGTCGAAGAAGTCCGGAGCAATGTGCGCACGCTCGCGACGCCGGTCTTCCTGCTCGCGCGTCCCGACTCTGCAATTGAACTCTCGCGTCGATTCAACACCGGCTCGACTGTCGCCGTGCGTCAGTCGGCGGTAGGCGAGGCGGCCATCCTCGCGGCCATCAGCGACCTCTCGGTTGCCGCCTCGGGCGGTCCCATCTCGGGCGCCGAAGCTGCCGAGTATGCGTCGCGCTCCCTGGCTGCCCTGCGGGACCTTGCGGTCTCGGGCAACTCCGTGCTCAACGTCGGCGACGCCTCCGCAGCGCTGATCACGGCGCTCTCCTCGGCCCAGGGGGGCAACAAGATCCGCATCGGCGAGATTCTCTCGCGCGTCGGCCAGGACCGTGCCCAGCGGGCCCTTGCCGAGGAAGTGCTCGCGGGCTCGGGCTCGGAGCGCGTCATGCTGATGGCGCTGCTGGCCGACTCTGGCAAGCGCTTCGGCAACATGCTCGAAGAGCGGCAGGTCAAGCGCCTCGTCGAACTGGCGAACGCGCCCGACGACACGGAGGCCACCGCGGCGGCGGCCCTGATCGGCGCCCTCGGTGTTCCGAACCGTGAGGTCATCACGCTGATCCTTCCAAAGAAGTAGTTCCGCCGAGTGGAACAGATCCAGAGGTGCGGCGCGTTCCACGATCCCTGCCGCACAGGCAACCCCGCTCCATGTGAATGACCTTCTGAAGCCCCGCGGCCTCGCGGGGCTTTTTTTCCGCGCCCATTTCCCCCATGCCAGCGTCCGAGAGCATCGCGATCGGCGCCGACGGCGCGGCTCCATGCCCGATCACCACGCTGGTGTGCGCGTCATACATGGCAGCACCGGAATGGGCGGTGGGTCAAAGCACCGGAAGCAGACGCGACGGCGTGACTTCGTCTCGCGGGTATCCGATCTCCTTCATGCCGGCACGAAGCCCACGCCCGTGTCGAGCGGTGTTCTCAGGCGGGCTGGGCAAGACGAATTGTGTGTCCCGTAACGAAGGAGTCCTACGCATGCGTAAGCTGTCCAAGAAGGCCTTTACCCTCGTCGAAATCCTCATCGTGGTCGTGATCCTCGGCATCCTCGCCGCGATCGTGGTGCCCCAGTTCACCAACGCCACCCAGGACGCCCAGACGGGCAACATCCGCGCTCAGGTCAAGAGCCTGAACAACCAGGTGGAGCTCTTCCGGGCCCGCACCAACGCCTACCCCGACTTCGCGACCAACGGCTGGCAGCAGATGATCGACCAGAACTACATCAAGACCGCCCCCAAGAACCCGTACAACAACTCCACGACCATCGGCGCTGACCCCGCCGCCGACGGCTGGCACTGGTACGACAGCAACGCGGACGGCACCGCCGACTCCATCGGCGCGACCAACTACGACGAGGTCGGCGACGTCCTGACGCCCGGCGTGCTCTAAATCAGCACCGGGTCCAATGACCACACCCGTGGCCGCTCCCTTCGCTGGGTGCGGCCGCGTTCCTGGAACGACCTCGCAGGGAGACAACCGGATGCATCCTCGCAGCAACAGGCGGTTCTCGCGTGCATTCACGCTGGTTGAGATCCTCATCGTCGTTGTGATCCTCGGAATCCTGGCCGCGATCGTGGTGCCCCAGTTCGCGAGTGCCACCGGTGAGGCGCAGCGCACCGCCACCTACGACCAGCTGGTCAAGCTCCGTCGTGCGATCTCCGTGTACCAGTTCCGCAATCCCGGCGTGAACCCCGACGTTCAGGCAGGCGACGGGACGTGGGGCTCGATGTTCGCGGCCGAGCTGATCCGAACGGCCCCGGTCAACTTCTACGTCGGCGGCCCCAACGCCAAGACGATCGTGATCGGAACCAGCGCCGATACGGCATCGCACCAGAACTACGGCTGGATTTACAACCCCGCCACCGGCGACGTCTGGGCCGCAAGCTTCGATGCCAACGACCAGCCCATCCCTCTGTGAGGCACCCGGGCCAACGCCGGATAACCACCCCGATGGACGTTTGGAACGCTCGGTCCGCCTCACCTGCCTCCCCGTCCCGGTCGATGAAGTGTTGACTTGAATTGGACTCGCGGGCCATCGAAGGAGTTCGGCGATGCAGGACCAGACTACCAGCGGCGTTCGTCACTCGGGCGGTCGAACGTACACCAACGTGGCGCTCACCGCCATCGCACTCATGCTCGGCGTTCAGGTCTTCGCCCCCGGCGCCGCTCAGACGCTGGTACCCCAGGGCGCGAGCGCGTTCGCACAGGTCGCCGAGGTCAAGGCCGATACCGAGCCCGAGCGGCCGGCGTCGCTGGATAACACGCTGATCTCCGCGGGTGAGCAGCGCAAGGTGATGATCACCGAGCTGCGCAACATCTCGCAGCGGCTGGAGCGGCTCGAGACAGCCGTCAAGGGCACGCTCACGGCGAAGGTCATCGAGATGCCCGCCTCCGCCAAGTCCGACGACAAGCGGTAGGTCCGTTGTGCTGGCCAACACCTTCGGCCAGTTCGCGGGGATGGGAGAGTCCGATGTGTGATCGTTCAACAGCCTGGGCGCCCGTGGGGCGAGGTGGGGCCGCGTGCGGCTACACGCTCGTCGAGGTCCTCGTGCTCGTAGTGATCCTCGGCATCGCGGGGGCGCTGGTCATTCCGTCGTTTGGCAGCACCGACGCACTCCGGATCCAGGGCGCCGTCCGCACGATCGTCTCCGACATCACGATCGCTCAGAGCGACGCCGTCGCGATGCAGACCTCGCGTGGGATCCTGTTCACGCCCCACGAGACCGCCAGCCGCTATGTGATTGCCGATGTCGTCGCTGGCAACCTCGATACCGAATCTCCCTTCGCGGAGGCGCGTGAGCTTGGCGGCGAACGCTACGGCTTCGCGCGGATCGAGAGCACCACACTCAACGACGACATGCTGATTTTCGATGCAATGGGAGGCCCGATCGAGGCCCCGGGCAGCGATGTGCCCGCCGCGGCTGGTGCGATCGTGCTCGCTGGAGCGGGCCAGCGTTTCCAGATCAACATCGACGCCTATACCGGCCGCGTCACGGTGCGGACACTGGTCACGCCGCTCGCCGGTCCCACCGAGCTCGAGACCGAGCCCAACTAGCCCGGCGCAGGCGGATCAGGCCCGCACCCGTGGTGGACTCGACGCCTGAACCAGCACCCCGCCCTTTCACCTCACGCATCCCCCATCACTGGCAACCACAGGGCACGGCTGAAGAAAACAGGAGCGATGCGATGGCCCTCTTCCACACGACCCAAACATGCAAGAAGGACCGGCGTTCCTTCACGTACGCGCTCGGCTCCACGCTCTGCCTGACGCTGGCGATGTTCATCTGGATGAAGCTGCGCGTCGTCACGGGCGTGCCCAGGACGGCATACGCGGAGCCTGAGAACAAAGCCCCCGCGCCGCCCCACATGCCCCCCGAGCAGCCGGCTACCGCCACGGCTCAGGAGCGCAACCAGCAGCCGCACCTGGACCAGCCCTAGGACGGCCCCACCGGCGCACCGCGCCTCCAGTGCCGTACGCTCCGGAGCATGACACAAGGCAGTCCATCGGAACGGTCCCCGGCCACCGGATCTCACGGCCCGGCGGATGTACATCCCTCACAGACCACCATCGCCGCGTTTCAGCAGCTCATCCGCGATCGCTACTACACCACGGACTCGGCCCGGGGCGTGCCGGGAACGTTCATGTGGTTCATCGAGGAGGTTGGCGAGCTCTCAACCGCGCTCCAGGACAACGCGCCTGGCAAGTCGCCCACGGCGGCGGAGCGTGCGAACCTCGAAGAGGAATTTGCGGACGTTCTGGCGTGGCTTACAACGCTCGCGAACATCAGTGGCGTCTCGCTCGAGCGCGCCATCGAGAAGTACTCGAAGCCGGGGCGCGTCGAGGGCGTCAAGAGCTGACGCGGATCCTCACCGCTCACGGCACGGGGGTTGTCCATCATGCTCGCCGCGCTTCCGCGGATCGTGCGTGGCCTTCGAGGGACTCAATCCGAGCCAGGGCCGCTGAGTCCGCGAGAACCCCACGGGCCAGGGATGGGTCATCGATGCGCAACCAGGTCCGGGCGCGGAGAAACGTCAGCACAGAGAGCCCGGCCCGGAATCGGGAGGTTGCCCCGGTCGGCAGTACGTGATTGGGTCCGGCCCCGTAGTCGCCGAGAACTTCGGCTGACGCGGCCCCGATGAAGATGGCACCGGCGTGAGAGACACGCGACGCGACCGATTGTGCGTCCCTTGTGATGATCTCGAGGTGCTCGGGCGCGATCTCGTCGCACGCGAGGACACACTCATCGATGCTCGCGCACACCATCGCGAACCCGTTTCGGAACGCCGTCTGGGCCGTGGCCATGGTGGGGAGCGACGCAAGAAGGTGGCCAAGGTGCAGTTCGACCTGCGAAACCAGCGCGGGAGAGTCGGTAACGAGGATGGGTGCAGCATCGTCGTCGTGCTCGGCCTGAGCGATGAGGTCGGCGGCGACGAGCCTCGCGTCGGCGGTCTCATCGGCTAGCACCACGAGCTCGGATGGACCGGCGAGCATGTCGATGCCGACGCGGTCCGAAACCAGGAACTTCGCGGCGGTCACCCAGCGATTGCCGGGCCCCACGATCATGTCACAGGTAGGCACGCCACAGAGGCCCAAGGCCAGCGACGCCACGGCCTGCACGCCGCCCATCGCAAGAAGCCCATCCGCACCCGCGACCGCCGCGGCGGCCATCGTCGCGTCGGTGGGGCGCGGCGAAGCAGCCCACACCCCCTTGACACCCGCGACCCGGGCGGCGATGACGGTCATCAGCACGGAGGATGGAAGCGGAAAGCGACCACCGGGCGCGTAGCACCCTGCCGTGCTGACGGGAATGCAGGAGTGTCCCGCTCGGCCGCCTTCGACGGGCACGTCGATGTCGACGAGGGCCTTCCGCTGGGCCCTGGCAAAGCTCTCGATGCGGGACGCGGTTCGTTCAAGCAGGGCTCGTTGCTCGCTCGGCAAACGGGCGAGCGCCGCGTCCAGATCGGCCCTCGATCGGACGCATGGGTCGCCTGAACGCAGATCGCCGAGTCTGTGCGCGTGCGCCAGCGCGACGTCGGTACCGCCAGCCTCGATCTCTTCGAGCATCGACGCCGCGGTGCGCAGCGTGGCTGGGTCCAGAGCACGCCGGCGAGGAGGCAGCGCACCGCTGGTCACCAGTCGGAGGTACGGGCCGTTCATGGTTGTCATCGTGTAACTCCTTGGCCGGACTGATCGTCGTCGGGCCGCGGCTGATGAGCTTTGGCGTCGCCAGAACGGCGCGAGACACGGAGGGCTCGCCGATCAAGCTCGGCGGCGACGGACGAGAGGCTAACGCCGGCTCGCTCCAGCGCGACCATGGTGAAGTAGAGGACGTCGGCCGCCTCGTGGGTCACCTCGGCGCCTGTGCGAGCCTCGGCAAGCTCACCTGCTTCCTCCGTCAGCTTCGCCCCTAGGAGAGATGGGTCTCGGAGAAGTCGGACGGTATAAGAGCCGGAACCGGCCCCGCTGGAAGCAGCCTTCATCCGTGATGCGAGCGCCGGGAGGCCCGCCACCGGGCCCCAGCATGTCTGGGTCCCGGTGTGACAGAACCCATGACCGCGCTGCCGCACCGTGAAGCGAATGGCGTCACGATCACAATCGGCGTCGATGGCCAGCAGTTCCTGCTCATCACCCGAGGTAGCGCCCTTCCGCCAGAGCCCGCGCGTGCGGGAGTGGTAGACGCCGCGGCGTGTTCGGACCGCCTCCCGGAGGCTTTCGCTATTGGAGTACGCAAGACCAAGCGCCGTTCCGAGCTCATCGGCAACAACTGTCGGCCAGAGACCATCCGGACGATCTGATCGGAATGGAGCGGCGATCGCATCGGCCAGATCGAGCCGGCCGGTGTAGAGCGCCATGCCGACCTGCGCGTCGGCTCCCATCCGATCCAGCTCAGCGATATCCTGCGGAGTCGTGACACCACCTGCGATCGTGACACGGGCGCCCGCTGCGGCATCGACAAGCTGCGGAACCAGGTCAAGACGTGTGCCACCCAGGCGCCCCTCGCGCTCGACGAAAGTGACGAGGAAGCCACCGACGAGACCCTCGAGCCGGCGCATTCGGTCGAGGATCTTCTCGCCCGTGCCGCTGGTCCAGCCCTTCACGACGACTTCGCCGTCGCGAGCATCGAGCGCGGCGATCACACGCTCGCGGGGCAGCTTCGAAAGAACGTCGGGTGTCGCGGCCGTGCCAAGGACTACCTTGGCCGCGCCCGCATCGAGCCAGGCGATCGCAGATTCAACATCGCGGATCCCGCCGCCAACCCTGCAGCGTGCGAGCGGAAGGAGATCCCGGACGAGCGCGGCGTTGCTGCCGCGACCGAGCGCCGCATCGAGGTCTACGACGGCGATCTCACCGGCGACGCCGAAGGCGGTCGCGATCGGACGCGGGTCACCTGCGTCGAGGGCGTGCTCCTTACCGCCCACGAGTTGCACCGTCTGGCCTCCCATGAGGTCGATGGATGGAACGATCATGATCGGATCTCCTGTCCCTGATCTCGAAGAAAGGCCTTGACGCCGGCAACAGTGTGCTCGCCATCATGGAAGATGCTCGCGGCGAGAACCGCGTCGGCCCCGGCCCGAAGTGCTGCGAGAAGGTGCTCGGGCCCCGCGGCGCCACCCGACGCCACAACGGGTACGTCAACCGCTCGGGCGACCGCACCCGTGAGCGCGAGGTCGTAGCCGATTCGTGTGCCGTCTCGGTCCCAGCTCGTCAGCAGGATCTCCCCGGCGCCCCGCTCCTGTCCCGCGCGAGCCCAGGCGACCGCATCGAGCCCGGCATCTGCCGCGCCCGAGCGCGTCCGAACGCTCCATCGCGCCACCCCGGACTGCGCGACCGAAGCTGCGTCGATCGCAAGGACGACACACTGCGTGCCAAATCTGCTCGCGAGATCCGCGATGAGGTCTGGGCGCTCCACGGCCGCGGTGTTCACGCCCACCTTGTCGGCGCCTGCATCCAGCAGCCTCGCGGCGTCGTCGATGCTCCGCACGCCTCCACCCACCGTCAGTGGGATGCTGAGCCCGCGGCGCACGCGACGGACGGTGTCGGTCGCGGCTCCTCGGCCCTCCGGTGTCGCCGAAACGTCAAGGAGCGTCAGCTCATCGGCACCCTCCATCTCGTACCGCGCCGCAAGATCGGCTGGATCTCCGGCGTCTCGAAGCCCCTGGAAGCGAACACCCTTCACTACGCGTCCATCGCGTACGTCAAGGCATGGAATCACCCTTCGCATCAGCACGGAAGCACCTCCGGCACCCTCGCGGTCTCAACCCATCGAGACAGGAGCGCGAGCCCATCAGCCCCCGAAAGCTCGGGGTGGAACTGGCACGCGAGCACGCGGCCTCGCTCAATCGCGGCTACGAACGGACCTCCGTGATCGGCAGTCGCGGCGTACCAGCCGGAGGGTGCCACACTGAGGCGATAGGAGTTTGCGAAGTACATCGCGCCGCTTCGCAGCAGCGTGCAACCGGGCTCTGCGACGATCCTGTTCCAGCCCATCTGAGGCACGCGGATGCCCGCACCAAACCGCTCGAGTCCACCAGGCACGACCGAGAGCCCGATCGCCCCCGGGCTTTCCTCGCTCGAATCACAGAACAGCTGCATCCCGAGGCAGATGGCCAGTGTTGCCCGGGCCGCCCGTACCCGCTCGATGATGGCACGATCAAGCCCGAGCGTCCTGAGCCGGGCCAACGCCGGACCGAACGCTCCGACACCTGGAAGGACGACCATCGGTGCCCGCTCCACCACCTCGGCGCTCTCCGTCAGCACGGGCGAGAGTGAGAGCCGCTCGAACGCTGCCACCACTGACGCAAGGTTGGCGCTTCCGGTACGGATGATCACGATCTCTGCCGAGGGGTCCTTCATCACAGGACCCCCTTGGTGCTCGGCACATCATGGGCATCGGTGCGCTGCAGTGCTGCGCGCAGCGCCAGGGCCAGAGCCTTGAACGCCGCCTCAGCACGGTGGTGGTCATTGTCGCCTCGCAGCACGTCGAGGTGGATCGACGCCCGTAGCGTGGCCGAGAGCGATCGAACGAAGTGTGGGATGTTCTCGCACGAAAGGTCACCGAGCGACTCGCGTCGTAGGCCAAGATCGGTCACCGCGAACGGGCGTCCGGAGATGTCGACAACGGCGCGCGCGAGGGACTCGTCGAGAGGTGCGTACGCACTGCCGAAGCGTGAGAAGCCTCGTCGATCCCCCAGAGCTCCATCAATTGCCGCTCCGAGCGCCAGGGCGCAGTCCTCCGCGGTGTGGTGATCGTCAACGACCAGATCGCCGCTGCACGAGATCTCAAGGTCGAACGAGGCGTGCCTGGCGAGGGCACCGAGCATGTGATCGAGGAACCCGATCCCGGTCCCGATCCTGGCCTGACCGCTCCCATCAAGGTTGATCTCGACACGTACGTTGGTCTCGTGAGTCTTGCGGGTAATGACGGCCCGCCGGGGGCACCGCTCTGATGTGTTGGTCTGTGTCATGGGATCATCGTCTCCAGTTCATCGAGTGTTCCGAGCACCCGCGCAACGCCCGCAGACTCCAGCACCCGCCGCGAGGATGGCACGTCGTCGCCGGGTGCGACGACGCCGAGTGGAAGCGCACCAGCCGCCCGAGCCGACGCGGCGTCGTCACGCGTATCGCCGACCATCCACGCGCGCCCGACACCCAGCCGCTCCATCGCGAGCCGGACTGGCGCCGGATCGGGCTTGATCGGCGCATCCTCCATGCAGACCACCGCCCGGAAGCACGACCTCAGTTCGAAGCGATCAAGGAACCGCTCGCAGTCCGAGCGGGGCCGTCCCGTCACGATGCCCAGAGGGATTCGAGCCGCGAGCCTCCGCAGCGTTGCGGTCGAGGGGATCAGGGTCTCCTGCGCCTCAAGGCCCGGCTCACCATCGGAGCCCTGGTAGATGCGCTCGAAACACTCCGTCACCTCGGCGATCGAGACCGGCACTCCCGCGGCCGCGACAAGACGGTGAGTGACCTCCCAATCGTTATTGGCGTGGCCCCTGGCCTTCATCGCGGCGACATCCGCCGCCGTCACCGCCACTCCAAAATGGGCCGCGGCCATCACGATCGCTCTGCGGTAGGAGCGGGAGACATCGGCAATGACTCCATCCATGTCCAGCAGCAGCGCCTCCGGTGCCGTCACGGTGCGCAGCGTCCGGAGCAAACGCTGGAAGGCGGGCTCACCTCCCGGGCAACTGATGCGCAGCGATCGCTCCAGACCACTCCCCGGCGCGAAGCGTCGGACGGCGACTCCCAGGCTCGCAAGCGCCCGCCATATCCACTCCGCATCATCGAACTCCGCAAGCACGAAGTTCGCCTCAGACTCGATCGGCCTGGCACCGGTCTCCGCCAAGTAGCGTGTGAGTTGCTCCCGCTCCGACTTCACCCGCGCAACCGACGCCCCGAGCCGATCGGAAGGGGCCCGGAGTGCCGCTTGTGCCAGCGCGACGCTAATGCTCGAGACTGGGTATGGCGCACCCGCCGCGCGGAGCTCCCGAATGGCGGTGGCACCACCGACCGCGTATCCGACTCGGATCCCGGCGAGCCCATAGGCCTTTGAGAGCGTTCGAACAGTCAGGACATTGGGAATCGTCGCCGCCACCGCCTGCAGGTCCTCTTCGCAGAATTCTCCGTAGGCGAGATCAAGCATGACCGTCGCTCCAACGTCGGCCGCGGCCGATGCAACGCGACGCAGGTCCGCCGCGCTCGCGACGGCGCCCGTGGGGTTGTTGGGCGACACTATCGCTACGAGCCCCGTCCGAGCATTGATCAGGCCAATGACGGCGTCGGTCGGGTAGCCACCCCTCGGCCACGGCGTGGTGACAACGGTCCCACCGGCAAGCCGCGCGTAGCGGCCGATCATCTCAAAGGTCGGCATGGGAAGCACGATCTCTCGGCCCGGTCCGAGCCGAGCGCGGCAGATGCGATCGATGGCTTCATCTCCGCCCGCCGTGACAAGCACGCAGTCGGCATCCACGCCGCAGCGCGACGCCAGAAGCGCCTCGAGTTCCGCGGTCGTCGGATAACGTCGCACATCCTCCGACTGCATGGAGCCGAGAAGTGCGCGTAGATCGAGATCGGCCCGTGGACCCTCGTTAGCATCCAGATACAGGTCGATGGGGCCCTGCGGTGCGAGCGTCGAATATGGAGCGGCGGGCAGCCGCATCCCGACCCCACCACCCCCAGCTCGGTCGTTGGTCCGATCGGGCTGCTCTGCGGAACCAAGGTGGTCCAGCATCATGAGTGGTCGCTCCTTCATGGCACGATCTGCGAGAGTTGAGTCACGACGATGTCGGTCCCACCGCGCGCCTTGATCTCGGGGATCAGCGTCGGAAGATCGCGACGCGGCACGGCCGCCTTGACGGCAAACCCCGCCTCGCCGTGCAGTCGCGAGACCGTCGGCTCACGCATGCACGGCAGCCCTGCGATGACGCGCTCGAGCGCCGACGCTTCCACGTTGACCTCCAGCATGACTCGCTGGCGCGCATCCAGCACGCTCCTGAGCAGCATGGCAAGACGCTCGATGCTCTCGCGCCGGCCCGCGTCACGCATCGCGGCGCGACTGGCGTACAGACGCGTGGACGACCGCATGAGCTCATCGAACACCGTCAGGTTCTGGGCCCGCAGCGTGTCGCCGCTCGCTGCGATGTCCACGATGCAGTCGGCATCCTCCGGCGGAAAGACCTCGGTTGCACCATACGAGCGGACAAAGCCTGCCTCAAGGCCGCGCGAAGCGATCCAGGCCCGCGTGATCCGCTCGTACTCCGACGCAACCACCAAAGGCCCCGGCCGAAGTCTGCCCGCGGTCAGCATGCCCGCCGGTGCTGCGGCGACGAGTCGCACCGCATCCAGCCCGGTGTCGAGCACCTCAACCAGATCGACCCCAAGCTCAGAGACCCAGTCAGCACCCGCGAAGCCCACATCGCGAGAGCCGGCGGCGAGCATCTCGACCACGTTCTGCGGCTTCAGAATCTTGGCATCTACACCCTCCAGCGAGACCTGCGGCCGATAGCCGCGGGACCCCACGCGCACGTGGATCCCGGCTTCCGCGAGGAGCGCGAAGACGCCCTCCTGCATCCTGCCCTTGGGCAGCGCGAGCTTGATCGTTGCGGTTTGTTCGGACGGTGCGGGCGGCGGACTTGGGGCGATTGCGGTCTGCATGGTGTCTCCCATGCCGGACCCGAGTGCCAACGCGCTCTCCCCAAAAGGAAAACGACGCCGGCTCGGGGCCGGCGTCGATGGATTGCTCAGAGGACTCCTCGCGCACCATCACCCAGCCACGCACAGAGCGTGATGATGATGGTGATGATGGCGCTGCGAGTTCGTCATCTCGAAAAGACTAGCGCTCTGCGAACGGCTGTCAAGCCCGGAGATCAAGACTTGGGACCAGTGTTCACCCGGGGCCGTCAGGCTCAGTCTGCGCCGTTGCGATCGGCGGAGTCCTTGAGGCCGTCACCCGCCTTCTCGATGTCCTTCCCCACGCCCTTCGTCGTATTGCAGGACACGAGGATCAGCAGCGAGACGAGCAGGCCCGCGACCAGCACGGACCCCATGATCTTCTTCAGGTTCATGAACTCTTCTCCAAAGGAGGCCAAGTGGTCCTCCTGCAAATGACTTCAATATCACATTTTCGTTGCACTTCTTCACAGTCCCGGAGCGCGCCTGCCGGTGATGATCCCATAGATCAGGCTGACCAGGAACAGGACGATGAAGACCATGAAGAGGATCCGGGCGATGTACATGGAGTCGCTGGCAATGCCCGTGAAGCCGAGTAGCCCCGCGATCAACGCGAGGATCAAGAAACCGATTGTCCACTTCAGCATGAGCACACCTCAGTTTGTCAACTCAACTTGCGGCCCGCGTGGCCCCGGACGCGCACGGCTCAGAAGCCTCGCGGGATCACGTTCATCACGAGCAGGACGATCAGAACCAGCAGCAGCAACCCGACGCCGCCCGTGGGTCCATAGCCCCACTTCCGGCTGTGGTTCCATGTCGGAAGGCTGCCAACAAGAAGCAGGATCAGCACGATCAGCAGGATCAGTCCCATCGAAGACTCCTATTTCCGGCGGGCTCGAACCACCGCCACGGTCATTCCGCTCGCCCGACAATCGGACGCTGCAGCCTTCTCGCCCCACCCACAGGAAGGACATCACGGACGTTTCCACGATTGCAGAAATCTCGTCTGCGGTGGCATCCTTCAAGCCCGCCGCCAGCAATGACGCCAGCGGCGAGAGTTCCGATGGATCTCTCTCACGATCTCCAGCGGCCCCCAGCACAGATACTCAGGAGTTCTTGATGCCAGCCGTGGCGGGGTTGGGCTTCACCGAGACGTCGGACGCGCCCGGCGTCGCGATCTTCGGCGTGCTCTCGGGTCGGTTGGTCATGTGACCACGATCCGCGTCGGTGTCGACCGCGGGCTTCCCGGCGACGGCGCCGTTGGTAGTCGGCCGGCCCGCGATCATCCCCTCGTTCTCTGCGGCGCTCTTGGCCGCGGCTGTCGTTCGTTCGGGCCTGTAGCCCGCGGCAGAGATGCTGTCGCACGCCGCATCGCACCCGGCTTCCGTCGCCGTGATCTTGGCCTCTCCCACACGGACGGAGTTGGTCACGACGCCCGCGACGCCCTGGAGCGCGGCCTTGACCTTCTGGACGCAGGCCTCGCCGGACATACCGCCGATGGTGATCGTCGCGGGATTGCTGCGAGCATCGCCGCCCAGGCCCGCCCCGGACTTCTGCTGCCCAGATGCGTCGGCCGTCTTGGAGTAGTTCTGCATGGACTTCCTTTCGTGGGTCTAACCGTCACTGACAGCCGCGTACCACCATGTGACATTTTCACGATAGCGTGCGACACCTCTCACTTCCAGCATAAATGTATTATCTGGATAAAGTGATCATTTATGCTATGTAGAACAAGTTTTCTAATTTTCATCAGTTTTGGCCAATGGGATCCGGCATGCTCCGTCCGACTCCCCCGCATTCGCACCGGGCGGCTTCCAGTGCAACCCCGCGTCCACACGAACGTTCGGGCAGTTGGTACACTCCGACCCGAATGGAGGTCTGGACCACAGAACGCGTTCTCTCCCTCGCGCCCGACGCGGCCTCCGCGTCCGCTGGCCAGGGGCTTGCCACGCCCAAAAAGTGGACGCTCATCGCTCGCAGCGACCGCGCGCTGTGGGGACTCTGCCAGGGCTCAGGCAAGGATCCATATCAGGCTCGCATCGACCTTTCCGAACCCGCCTTCAAGTGCGGCTGCCCAAGCCGCAAGTTCCCGTGCAAGCATGGTCTGGGCCTGCTGCTCCTGTTCGCCAAGTCTCCAGAGGCCTTCACGACGCAGACAGAGCCGGGCTGGGTCGAGGAGTGGCTCGCCTCACGCTCGCAGCGTGCCGAGAAGAAGGTCGAACGCGCCAAGGAAGCCGCTGAGAAGGCACCCGATCCCCTCGCACGCGCCAAGCGTCTGGCCCAACGCGACGCCCGCGTCGAGGAGGGCGTGGCGACATGCCGCGTCTGGCTTCATGACCTCATCCGTTCGGGCCTGGGCCACGCCCAGACCATCGATCATGCCGAGTTTGATCGTTTCGCCGCCCGCATGGTCGATGCGCAGGCACCGGGCCTGGCCACGTTCATCCGTGCGATTCCGTCCCAACTCTCCTCCGGCTCTGGCTGGGAAGCGCGGACACTCGACCACCTCGGCAGGATCCACCTGCTGCTCGAGGCCGCTTCCCGGCTTGCTGTGCTCCCAGAGGACCTCGCCAGCGATGTGCGGACCACGCTTGGCTATTCCCAATCGCGCGAGGACGCGCTCGCTGGCCCCTCCACCAAGGACACCTGGCTCGTCGTGGCGCAGGTCATGGAGGACGACGACCGCGTGCGGGTCCGCAGGACCTGGCTCCTGGGCGCCAGCACCGGCACGCGGGCGCTCATCCTCGACTTCGCCGTCGGCGTGCAGCCCTTCGATCCCTCGCTCATCGGTGGCACCGAGTTCGAGGGCGAGCTCGCCTTCTACCCCGGCCGCCTGCGCCAGCGGGCGCTCGTCAAGAGCAGGGGCGACCTCCGCGAGATCTCCCCGGATCGCTTCCTCTCGCCCGCACCGGGCGCTTCGCCGCTCGCGCTGGACGAGTCAATCCCCGCCATGCTGGAGGGGTACGCCCGCGCCCTCGCCGCCAACCCCTGGACGCCGCAGTGGCCCTGCTTCATCAGGAACTCGCGCCTCGCGCCGGTGGGCGATGACTGGCACCTGATCGACCACCTGGGTCACTCTCTGCCCATCAGCCCGCACGCTCCAGCCGGCGGCCCGTTCTGGCAGATCGTCGCGGCGGGCGCCGGGCACCCCGGCGTCACGCTCGCGGAGTGGGACGGCCGCTGGATCATCCCCAGCGGTCTCGCGGCGGACGACTCCGCACGCCCCAGCCGAGGGAGGCAGACCGCATGACTCCCGCGCGCGACCCCGCACACATCAAGGATCTCATCCC
>CAZBXF010000061.1:0-17287 GCA_964495635.1 uncultured Phycisphaeraceae bacterium | reverse complement strand
ACGTTTCGACTGCAATGCGATCTACCAAGCCCCCGGCGTTCAGCCGGGGGCTTTTCTTTTCGTGAATCTCGAATCAGGTCGCCTTCGATGGGGACACCGCCGCGCGAGCGCGATGCTCCGGTCGGTGCCCCGGCCTCGCCGAGCACTCGTGACCGCGTCGATGTCGTGATGGAGTTTGGGGCCGACTCCGAGTCCGTGGGTGGAGGCGCACGGCTCGACGCACCCTGACCCCGGATGCGAGTCAACGGCGAAATCATGAAGTTATCAAGAACTCGGCTTGCAAGACCTCCACGATTCCGCTAGTTTATCGGTCGATCGGTGCTTGCGGTGGGCTCGGTCCTTGATGCTTCCTCCGTTGGCGACGTCCCGATCATCTGTTGTGGTCAAGCATCGAGAGGCGGCACTGGTGGGGGCGCCTCGTCCGAGGCCGGTCGAGAGATCGTTCTGTTGGCGCTGTTCACGTATGTCTGCTGTCATGACAGTCGGTGCTGTCGTGATGACTGTGGGTCGCAGATGTGTCCGTGGTGAACGGTTGGGCCGAATGTTCGGCCCGGATGCTTGAGAGGAGTCTGAAGTCATGAAGAAGGTTCTTGTGCTTGCCCTCCTGGCCGGTGGTGTGTCCCATGCCGTTGCTCAGACGGGAGCGGATCCGGTCCCCGGATCTCTCCAGCTTCAGGCCATGGAGCCCGGCGTGGCGCCTGGCCCCGGCTATCGGAAGATCGACGGTCGTTTCGTCCGCTTCGATGCCCCATCGGTCTCGAACCGCGCGGTGGGCTACGTCTACGACAACATCAACGTTGCGTGGGCCCGGCCTCTGACGGCGACCGGGGCGGGCTTCGGAAACCGGATCATCAGCGACGACACGCAGTTCACCCAGGGCCCCTGGGCCACTCAGGCCGTTCGCAATCTTTCCGCGTTCGACGTCGGTACCTTCCAGGGTGGGCCGGTCGGAACTCCCTTTGACATCCTTTTCGAAGTCTTCGACATCAACGACCACAACTACCTCGGCCAGGGCGGCCTGAACAACCCGGCGATCCTCGACACCTCGGTCCCCCTCGGCGAGTTCGTCTACACCGGCTTCAACCCCGGTGCCAACATCATCAACTGGTTTGCGAACCTGGATATTCCCGGTGCCGACATCGCTGTTCCCGCAGGCGACAGCGGCGTGATCATCCGCCTTACCGCGGGCGTGTTCAACGCGGTCGATGGGACTTTCACGCCCAATCTTGGCTCTGGCCAGGCTGGCGGCTTCGCACTCGGTTCCTCGGGTCCGTTCACGGCGGGCGCTGGGTTCGGTGACTTCATCAACGCTGCATCGATCGGCTTCACCGAGATCAGCTACGGCCGTGACGTCCCGACCGGCGGCGTCTTCGACGGTGTGATCTCCGGCAACGCGGTGATTAACTCGACTGTGAACCCGGGCAATGATCGCCGCACCACGCTCATCGCCAACGGTCCGGCCGCCACGCCCAACTCCTGGTACAACTTGTTCTGGGGCTGGCGCGGTGACATCGCAGCGACCGCTCCCCCGTGCGAGAGCTTCGCACTGGGCGCGGACAACACGTTCGCTTCCGATAGTGAGTCGCTCGCCGCGAACGGCGTGAAGTGGTACTGCGTCACGCTCGCCTCGGATGTCATCGATGAGAACGGCAAGTTCATCGACTTCGACACCGAGGGTTCCGCCGCCGATGCAGCCATCGGCATCTACAACGCCGAGGGTGCGCTATTGGTCTCCGACGACGATAGCGGATCGGGCGTGAACGCGCAGCTCTCCTTCGGCCTCGGCCGGCGCGCCGCCGAGGGCGATGGCGCCCAGTACGACGGCCGCAACTTTGATGACAGCACGGGCGTCATCCGCGGCCTTGCTGCGGGCACCTACTTCGTTGCCGTCGCGGCGTCCTCGAACGTCGCGTCCTTTGGTGACGGCTTCTCCGTGACGGGCAATGGCACCGCGGGCGCCGTTACGCTTCGCGTCCGGACCAATGAGTCGACCGGGGCCATCGATCCGTCCGTCGCACCGATCGCGACGCGAATCATCGGTATCTCGGGCGAGGACCCGATTGTCGCACCCGGCGCTCAGAGCGTCAGCGTTAACCTCCCCGCCCGGAGTGTCAACTGGCTCGACGTCCAGATCTGCCAGGCCTCCAGCGATGCGGCGCCGATCACGATCAGTGAGTCGGCGACATCCAGCGCGGGCGCCAGCACCCTCATGATCTTCGATTCCGCCGGCAATCTTGTCGCGCAGCAGGCTGGTTCCACGGCTACTCGCGCTTCAATCACGTTCTCCAGCTCGCCCGCGCTCGCGGCGGGCACCTACTACATCGCCCAGTCCTACGCCGTCAATCATCTGACCGGCACGCCCGAGACGGACGGCCGCTGGCATGTCCGCCCGGTCAGCCTCGACTCTGGCTTTGCGTTCCAGGTTGAGATCAGCGTCTCGTACAGCGAGTGCACTGGCGGTCCTTCCTGCGACTACGACTTCAACCAGGACGAGAACGTCGACCTGACCGACGCGCAGCAGATGGCGCAGGTCTTCGTCGGCCTGCTCGTCCCCGAGGCCAACTGGCTCGATGGTGACCTCAACGGTGACGAGAACTTCGACCTGACCGACGCCCAGATCCTCGCGGCGTTCGTGGTCAGCGGCACCTGCGGGCTCTAATTCACGCACTCACTCCGGGCGCGCTCGGCCCTGAGTGACGTTTCGACTGCAATGCGATCTACCAAGCCCCCGGCGTTCAGCCGGGGGCTTTTTTTCCGCACTGCACGCACCGAGGTCGGGCCTGCCCGTCCAGGTGGATCAGCGCCCCCGGGGCTGACGAGCGCTTCACGACCACTCCGCATGAACCGGCCGGGTACCGCACGCCGATGACATACGCTTGCGAGGTTCGACGATCGCCCCCAGTCCGGAGAAGCTCCCATGACCGCAGCAGCCAGCCACGCGACCGTTCCCGCCCAATCCGCGACAGTCCGGACCATCGGCAGCCAGATCCGAACCAGCGCCGCCGTCCGAGCCGCGGTCGATGCGATCCGTGCGGAAGTCGTGACGAGGAGCCGCGCGATCACCGGCGAGCGCCCGGGCGACCCTTCGCTCAAGGACTCGTACGAGGCGCTGATGAAGCGAGCTGTCGAGGTGCGCGGCCGAGGCCTGATCTACCCATACATCGGCAGCGGCGCCGGCAACGGCGCGCTCGTGGAGCTTGCCGACGGCTCGGTCAAGTGGGACATGATCAGCGGCATCGGCGTCCACTTCTTCGGGCATAGCGACCCCGACCTCATCGAGGCCGCGGCTCTCGCGAGCGTTGACGACACTGTCAAGCAAGGCAACCTTCAGACCACGATGGAGCCATTCGAGCTCTCCGAGACGCTGCTCACCGAGGCGAGAAAGGGCAGCCGCCTGCGCCACGCCTACATCGCCACGGGCGGCGCGATGGCCAACGAGAACGCCCTCAAGGTGTGCCTGCACAAGAAGCATCTGGACAATCTGCGCTCGCTCGCCGCGAACCCAAACGCGACTCCCGAGCAGCTCCTCTCGAAGTCCTCGACCTCGCCGCGCGTGCTCGCCTTCAAGGACTGCTTCATGGGCCGCTCGCTGGGGATGGCGAGCATCGGCGACAATCACACAGGGCGCGAGGGCCTGCCCATCACGCTCGATGTCGACTACATGCCCTTCTGGGATCCCAGCGCCGCGGAGCGGATGGGCCCGGAAGGCAAGAAGCGGTTCATTGACATGGCTGTGTGGCACCTCGAGCAGTACATCCACCGCTATCCCGGCGCCCACGTCTGCTTCATCCTCGAGATGGTGCAGGGCGAGGGCGGCTTCAACGTCGGCGACCGTGACTACTTCAAGGCGATCATCGACGTCTGCAAGGCCCACAAGATTGCGATCTGGGACGATGAGATCCAGACGTTCGGTCGCCTGCCGCGCATGTTCGCCTACGAGCACTTCAATCTCGGCGAGTACGTGGACGTCTTCTGTGTCGGCAAGATGACCCAAGCCTGTGTCACGATGTGGACCGAGGAGTTCAACCCTCGGGCCGGCATCCTCAGCGGCACATTTACGGGTGAGGGTGTCTCCTTCCGCGTCGGCAAGCGCGTGATCGAAAAGCTCCGCGACGGGAACTTCTATGGCGAGCAGGGCCACTTCGCGAAGCACCACGCCCTCTTCCGCCAGCACGCGATGGCACTGATCAACAAGCACCCCGAGTGGTTCCCACCCGTTGCCGCACTCAACGGCGGCGGCGAAAAGCTCGTCGGTGGTCTGGGCGGCATGATGCGTTTCACGCCCTACGGCGGCGACAAGGACAAGATCCTCAAGGCCGCAAAGGCCATCTTCGAGGAGGGCGCGATCCTCTTCTACTGCGGCCACGGCCCGTACCACGTCCGCATGCTGCCGCCACTGCCCGCCATGCGCGAGGAAGACTGGCCCCGCATCTTCGCCTGTATCGAGCGCGGAATGGCAAAGGCCGCGGTCTGACCCGGCTTAGCTCGCGAGTGCTCGGGCTCGGTCCCGCCCGGCGATGATGGCGCGCTCCAGAGACTCGGCCCAGCCCGCGTCCCCGAGGACGCTGAGAGCGGCCTCGGTGGTCCCTCCCTTGCTCGTCACCGCCTGTCGCATGGTGCCCGCGTCGCGAGGATCGGTCTCCAGCATCGCTGCGGCGCCCGCGATGGTCGCACGAGCCAGAAGGTCGGCCTGCTCACGCGGGAAGCCAGCGGCCTGGGCACCACGACTCATCGACTCCGCGAGCAGGAAGACGTAAGCAGGGCCGGATCCAGCGACCGCCGTGAACGCGTCGATCAGGGGCTCCTTGAGGTCGATTACCGCGCCGACCTGCTCGAAGATCGCGCGGATCCGTGCGATCTGCTGCGGCGTGCAGTGCGGATCAGGGCACATCGCCGTGACGCCCCGCCCCACTGAGGCGGGCAGATTGGGCATGAGCCGAACGCACGCGCCGGCCCACGGACAGTCTCGTGCGATCCGCTCCAGTGGAATGCCCGCCATGATGGAGGCCACCAGCACCCCGCGGAGTCCGGGCGCTCGGGTGCCAAGCTCCTGCGCGACGGCCGTGAAGACCTGCGGCTTTACTCCCAGCAGGATCGTCGTGCTGTCCGGGTTGCCCGCGGGAATCTGAGAGGCCGATTCCAGCACAGTTCCAGCCAGTGCCGAAAGCGCCGATGCCTTCGCCTGATCCGGCTCGACGACGACAACCCGCTCCCGAGGAATGAGCCCCGCGGCGAGATTGCCTCGAAGGATCGCTCCTCCCATGTTGCCGCCGCCGATCACGATGAGGGTTTGGGCCATTCCAGATGGTTGGCCCCGAACCCCCGCCGTGCCCGTGACCATCGTAGAATCAGCATCTATGGCGACGTACTACCAGCTGGACTTTGAGCGCCCCGTGGTCGAACTGGAGCGGCAGATCGAGGCCGCCGAGGCCCGCCTCGCGGCGGAAGGGGCCGAAGGACCCGCCAGCACCACATTGACGGCCGAACTCGAGGTCCTCCGGACACGACGTCAGGCCGCGCTGGAACAGGCCTATTCGAATCTCTCCCCGTGGCAGACGGTGAGGGTTTCGCGCCATCCCAACCGCCCTCAGACACGCGAGTACATCGCGCTGATGTGTCGCGACTTCGCCGAGCTCCACGGCGATCGTCGCTTCGGCGACGATCCGGCGATCGTCACCGGCTTCGCTAGGATCGGGCCCATGAAGGTGATGGTGGTGGGGCACCAGAAGGGGAAGGAAACCAGCGAGAAGCTCGCCTGCAACTTCGGCTGCGCCCACCCCGAGGGGTACCGCAAGGCCCTGGCCAAGATGAAGCTCGCCGAGAAGTACGGTGTGCCGATCGTGACGCTCGTCGACACTCCTGGCGCGTATCCGGGTTTGGGTGCGGAGCAGCGTGGTCAGGCGGAGGCCATCGCCGTCAATATGCTGGAAATGAGCCGCCTCAAGACCCCAATCGTCAGCGTCGTCATCGGCGAGGGAGGCTCGGGCGGCGCGCTCGGGATCGCGGTGGGGGACAAGGTTGGCATGCTCCAGCACGCGTGGTACAGCGTCATCTCTCCCGAGGGATGTGCGGCCATTCTCTGGAAGGAAGCCAATGAGCAGACCAACTCCGCCGCAGCCAAGTCGCTCAAGCTGACCGCTGCCGACAATCTCGGCCTCGGGATCGTCGACGAGGTGATCCCGGAGCCGATAGGCGGGGCCCACAGAGACCAGAAGACCACGGCCGCCACGCTGCAGCAGTGGATCATCGCAAGGCTGGCGGAACTCCAGCAGCTCGACCCCCAGACCTTGCTGGATCGCCGATACGAGCGCTACCGGCGGATGGGCTCGTTCCTTGAGTCTGCCGAGGCCAACCTCACAGCGCCCGTTGCCTAACGCGGCAGCGGCTGCCCGCACACCCAATCGAGCTTCCGGGAATTCGCCACTCCAGTCTGGCGAGGGGTGACGGTTCTTTGACAGGACCGCCATGGGTCCCTATCCTCCCGGCCCCGCGAGTCGGGGTGTTTACCGGACCTTGCGGTCCGTGTTGTCGCCGCAGACCCCAAGTACTCCTGTGAGCCCCTTCGGAGCAATCATGGCGAAGAAAGCTCCAAAGAAGTCGGCCAAGCCCGCGAGCGGTGCCAAGAGCCCCAAGCGTGCCAAGGCGCTGAAACCCAAGGCGGCCAAGACGCCAGCCCAGAAATCGGTGAAGGCAAAGGCCGCTTCCAAGCCAGAGAAGGCGTCTCGTGCCGTGGCCGCCGAGAAGCCGGCCAAGGCTGAGACGCTGGCGAAGTCGGGGGCGCCCATTGAGAAGCCCGAGGCGAAGGGAGCTTCCAAGACACTGGCCAAGGCCGCTCCCGCGCCGAAGGTCCCCGTCGAGGCGGTAAAGCCGGCTGCGAGCAAGTCTGCGGCCGAGGAAGCCGCCGAGGCGGACAAGAAGGCCGGTCGAAAGGGCATCACGATCGTGACGCCCAAGCCCGTGAAGAAGTCACGCCCGGCGCCTTCGGCGGCGTCCATCGTGCCAGCTGCCCTCGCTGGGTTCCTTCTGAAGGGCCATGGCCGCAAGCCGCTGATTCCCAGCGGTCCGAAGGCTGCGGCCACGCGCCCGCTCGGGGCTCACGGCGGTGTAGTGGCTGAGGACGTTCCACGGCCGAAGGCCAAGACACCCTTCGGCAAGAAGGAGCTGGAACGCTTCCGCCAGATCCTGCTGAAGAAGCGGGCCGAACTTGTCGGTGACGTACGCGGCATGGAGGCCGACGCCCTGCAGAACGACGCAGGCTCCCTCTCCAACGTCCCCTCTCATCTGGCCGAGCAGGGATCGGACGCATCCGATCAGGCACTCTCGCTCGATCTGGCCGCGGCGGATCGGAAGCTGATTCGCGAGATCGACGCCGCCCTCAAGCGGATCGAGGATGGCACCTACGGAGTCTGCGAGCTCTCGGGTGAGCCAATCAAGCTCGAACGCCTCGAGGAACTGCCCTGGGCACGCTACTCAATCGAGGCAGCACGCGAGCTGGAGCGATACACGCCTCGCCCGTCCTGATCCAGCCAGAGAGGTCCTGACCATCTGGCGGCAAGTACGCCGCGGAGCGGGCAGCGACATCGCTTCGGGAGAGGAGAGGAGTTTCGCAGATGCCACCAGAGTCCGGCCAGTCGCGTGAGTCGGCGGCACTGGCTGTGGGCACACGTCCAGAGGGCGTTCGGGTCGCGTCGGGCCGCCCTGCGTGGCAGAGCCGGCGGGCATGGCTGGTTCTGGCCCTGACCGCGATCCTTGGCCTCGTCGCGGATCTGGCGTCGAAGTACGCCGCCTTCGAGTGGGTTGCTGGAACTCCGGTGCACCTCGAGCGTGAGGCGGTGCTGGAGGTTGGCAATGCCAACTTCATGATCCCGCCGCACGATCCGGTAACCGTGGTGCCACACGTGCTTGAGTTCAAGCTGCTGGCAAACCACGGCGCGGTCTTCGGTATCGGCCAGGGCAAGCGATGGTTCTTCATCCTCTTCACGGTTCTGGCGCTTGCAATCTCGATTGGTATGTTCGCGGGCTGGACGACATCTCGTGACCACCTCGCTCACGTGGCGCTTGGCCTGGTACTCGCGGGGGGCGTGGGCAATCTCTATGACCGCTTCTTCTACGCCTTCGTTCGAGATTTCATTCATCCGCTCCCGGGTGTGGATCTTCCCTTCGGCCTCGCGTGGCCTTCGGGCAGCCGTGAGGCATGGGGTTATGTCTCCAACGTCGCCGACCTCTTCCTGATCATCGGGATCGTCGCACTCATGTACCGAACGCTCTGGCCGCATGCCGAGAGCCGTAGTTTCGGTACGCCAGGCGAAGCTGGCTGATCGAGTGCAGAGACCGCCTGAGAGGGACCGGGCCAACGCGTTGTCTTCAGGCTGGCTGGGCGACTCGTTGGCGGACGCTGTCGATGATGTTGCGGACTTCGGCGGCCATCCGGCTGTTGGGGAACTCGGCGATGATCCGCTCGCCAATCGGAACCGCCTCGGCCCACCGTCGGTCCTTCACCGCGAGCTTGAACTGGGCCCCGAGGTTCTCGCGTGCCTTGCTGATCACACCCTTGGCCAGCTCACGAAGGGGTTCCGCCTCGGCCGCCGTGAGGTGCTGATCGAGTTCCTTCAGGAGGTGCAGGGCCTCGTCATGGCGACCTTCCTGCGCCGCCACAAGGAAGCGGCGTTCAAGGTCGGACTTGTACGCGTCGAGCGCCTGCTCGACATGGGCACGAAGCCCCTCGACGCGCGGCGAGTATGGATACAAACGCGTGATGCGCGCGGCATCGAGGCGAGCCGCGTCCCAGCGGTGCTGCAGGATGAGGCCGTCGAGGTAGGCCACGGCGTCGTCGATCTCGCGGTTCATCCCCTGCTCGCGGGCCTCCTCGATCTTCCTCCGAAACGTCTCGGCATCGGCCCGGTAGCCGAAGCCGTCCGCGAGCTCCTTGATCAGCACCATCGCCGCGTCCCAGTTCTGAGAGGCGATGTCCTCCTCAATGGCGCGGCACAGCAGCTCCCTTTCGCTCTGGCGATTCAGGACCCTTCGAGCGTCGTCTGAGAGTGCCGCCTGATCGCTGGTCTGGCGGATCGCGCGGTGCAGGTCAACCGTCCGGCCGACGAGTTCCCGCTGCAGCCGGGGGCCCGGCCCAGCCACCAGCGCGAACGCCACCGGAGACATCGTCAGCACCAGCATCGCCCCCACGAGCCCGAGCTCCAGTTGGCCTCGGTAGACCAGCACCACAGCCAACAGAAGCGCCAGCGAGTACAGCAGGATGAAGAGAAGCACGAGGCCAACGGAGGAGCTCGCGCCAACTCCCGAGGCACCGGGACGGCCGTCGGGCGCGGAGGCCTGCTCGGACCAGTTGGTGTGTTGGGGCGTACGGTCGCTCGAGCGGTTCATAGAATCGTCCTTGGCTGGCTGGCAGGGCCGGGCCGCGTAGCCCGGACGTCGGGGCCGCAAGCCAGAGCCTCTGGCCAGAACAGTCTACAGGAATCCGACGTGGCCCACGAGCATCAACCCAATCAGCCGGGACCCTCCAGCGCGGGCTCGGATTCCGGCGACAGCCCCAGGTCGCGGCTGGATGTGAGCGTCTTTACCCTCGGTCCGTATGCCACCAACTGCTATGTGCTGGCCCCAGCCGGCGGGTCAGAGTGCTGGATCATCGATGCCTCCTTTGGCCCGGCTCCGATCATCCAGGCGATCCGCCGGCGCTGCCTGACGCCCAAGGCTCTCATTCTGACCCACGCGCACGTGGACCATATCGCGGGCGTGGCTGAGATTGTCGCCGCGTTTCCCGGGCTCCCGGTGCTGATCCACGAGGCCGAGGCGGACTGGCTTCAGGACCCGGAACTCAACCTCTCGGCCTTCTCGGGCACGCCGGTGGCCGCCCCGCCGCCTACACGGACGCTGCACGATGGCGAAGTGCTCGAACTCGGTGGCACTAGATGGGTCGTGATCCACACTCCCGGGCACTCACCCGGAGGCATCAGCCTCCACGCGGAGTCTCTCGGCGTGGCGATCGTCGGCGACACCCTGTTCGCGGGGTCGGTCGGCCGGACGGACTTCCCTGGCTGTAGCTTCGAGCAGCTGGAGAGATCAATTCGAACGAGGCTCTACACGCTCGCCGCAGGAACCCGAGTCCTGCCGGGTCATGGCGAGCCCACCTTGATCGGTGACGAACGCCGAAGTAACCCCTTTGTCTCCGGCTGAGCGACGGGAGCGCTAGGCCGGAGGCAGGCCCATGCAGCGGCGCCACGAGCTGACCTGGCCGAGGTGCATCATCGTGTGGTTGTTGAGCATGAAGATCAGAGCTGGGCCAGTCACGGGGAAGATCTTTGCGTACGCCTCATTTGCGGTGGGGGAGAGCAGGATGGAATCGTCCATGGCCTCGACCGCGTCGAGCATGAGGTCGGTGGCGCGGAAGTAGTGCGACGTGATGGTATCGAACGGCGGATAGATTGTGCCGCTGGGGTCGTCCAGGCACGGCGCACCGTTCTTGAGCTTCTCTTCCCAGTCAGCCGGGGTCGCGGCCTTGGCTGCGACGTCCGGACGTCCGATCAGCGCGAGGATCTTCGAGGGATACAGCGCCAGGTGACCGAACACGAACGAAGGGTGATTCGTGTCGATTGTGATGGTGTCTCCACCCTTGGTGAAGATCGGCTTGCGGGCGGCGATCGCCGGGGTGACGCCGACGAGCAGGCGTTCGGCATATCCACGCGTTCGGCGGGCGGGGGCTGCGATGGCTGCGGAGTGCTGGCCCATGATGAACTCCTGAAAGTCACGCAAAGCTGCGCAGCTCGGGATAACGAGTGCCCAAGCGGCTCAGCGGGTCCGTCGTGCTTCGACGGGCGCTTGTCGTTCTGGTCCAGATTGCTCCGGTAACCGGCGACGACTGAGAATGCTACGCGGCGCAGGGTCTGCGCGGCGGGGCCCTCCCGGCCCCGAGAACCGCGACGGACGTTGTCGGACGCCCGAGGCATGTTCGCGGGCCGTGTCAATCCCGAGGCGGCCTGCGACTTCTGCGCAAAGTCGGACCCGGCAATCGTCGACGAAAGAGACGCGAGCGGAAGCCGCGTCATGCGGGCTCGCACGTTCGAGACGGTCTTGAGCGCTCGCGTGGGGCTTTGCAGGCGTGCGGCGAGGGTGCCGCGAGTCGGAACAAAAACGAAGAAGCGAGGACGACCAATGTCGATCAACGACGATCGTGGTGTGCGGATCTCTGGTCGCGCGGTGACCATCGCGGCGGCTCTGGCCATTGTGTCCGTGGCGGGCTCGACGAGCGCGCTCGGTCAGAACGCCCCCTCGGCCCGGCAGGATCGTCCGACGCCGTACAACGTGCCGCCCGCTCCCCGCGGGATCCCGGCCCAGCCCGAGCCGGCAGTCCCGGCCGAGCAGGACGTTCAGGTGCGTGTCGATGAGAACATGATCGTTGATCTCCACGTTTCCGACGAGGAACTCGGCACCGTGCTCGAGATGCTGAGCCTCCAGAGCCAGAAGAACATCATCGCGAGCAAGAACGTCTCGGCCCGCGTGACCGCCAACCTCTACGGCGTGACCTTCTATGAGGCCCTCGACGCCATCCTGAACATCAACGGCTACGGCTATGTCGAGCAGGGCAACTTCGTGATGATCTACACGCTCGAGGAGCTCCAGAAGATGGAGCAGGCCTCCCGTCAGCGCGTGAGCAAGGTCCTCACGCTCAACTTCCTCAACGCGACCGACGCCGCTGCGTTCGTGACGCCGCTCCTCTCCACCGGCGAGGGTGGCGCGATCGCCGGTCAGATCAAGACCAACGGCAAGACCGGCAGCTTCCCCTCCATGGGCGATGTGCCGCTGGGCAGTGAGGAGTACGCCCACACCTCGATGCTCGTGATCTACGACTACGAAGAGAACGTGGCCGAGATCGAGGCCCTGATCGCTCAGATCGACACCCGCCCAGCGCAGGTGCTGGTCGAGGCGACGATCCTCCAGACCACCCTCAACGAGGCCAACGCGTTCGGCGTGGACTTCTCGCTGATCGCCGACATGGACTTCGGTGACTTCGTTGGCTTCGGTGGTCCCCTCCAGGCGACCAACGCACTGATCAACGGCCGCACGGCGCCGGGCAGCAGCACTCCGCTGCCCATCGACGGGACCGGACGGTCGCTCGTCAGCAACGTCGGCAACACGGCCGGCCCCGGCGGGCTCAAGGTCGGTGTCGTCAGCAACGACGTTGCCGTCTTCATGCGTGTGCTGGACGAGGTGACGGACACGACGATCCTCTCCAATCCGAAGATCCTGACGCTCAATCGCCAGCCTAGCCGCGTTCTCGTCGGTCGCAAGGTTGGTTACCTGAGCACGACCAGCACCGACACTAGCACGACGCAGACCGTGCAGTTCCTGGACACTGGTACGCAGCTGAGCTTCCGTCCCTTCATCACCAACGATGGGCTGATCCGAATGGAGCTCCGCCCGCAGGTGTCGGAGGCTGTCATCCGCGACGCCAACGACGCAACAGGCGCCGCGGTCACGATCCCCGACGAGATCACCAACGAGCTCATGACCAACGTGATCGTTCGCGACGGTCAGACGATCGTGCTGGGCGGCCTCTTCCGCGAGAGCACCGAAAGTGCCCGCCGCCAGGTCCCGCTCCTGGGTGACATCCCTGTCATCGGCACCGCCTTCCGTGGTCACGATGACGAGACGGAACGCAACGAGATCATCTTCCTCGTAACGCCCACGATCATGAACGACACGGCCCTCTCCGAGGGCGGCGTCCGGGCGAAGGAGTACGTCGCCCGCACCCGTGCCGGCGCTCGCGAGGGCGTGCTGCCCTTCAGCCGCGATCGCCTGACCACGATGCTGAACCTCGAGGCGGACGACATGGCCCGCGAGGGCAACACGGAGCGTGCGCTCTGGCTGACGCAGCGCTCGCTGGCCCTCAACGCCAACCAGCCCGAGGTCATTGGCCTCCGCGAGAAGATCGCGACCAAGAAGACCGAGTGGCCCGAGCGCAGCATTCTCAACCGGATCATCAAGGGTGAGAGCGAGAACATCATCCGTCGTGTCGGCCAGGCCCCCGGCAGCGACTCGCTCCCGAACATCGTTGCATCCACCAATGCGGCGCTGAACACACCCACCGAGCCTGCGGCCAGCACGACCTTCAACACGAACGAGCCGGCCGACAACAGCGGTGCCCCAGGCAATCAGTCGCCATCCCAGCCCTTCAACGAGCCCGCGAATGATCCGGCTACGCAGCCTTCACCCGAGCAGCCTCAGGAGAATGGTGAGCAGTTCAACGATCAGGCGAACGATCAGGCCAACGAGTCGAACTTCGATCCCAGCTCGAATCCGAACACCGACGGGTCGAACGAGCCGTCGATGGATCCGACCTCCAATGACGCTAACGCCGTCAACAACGCCAACAACAACGCCAGCAACTCCGACAGCACGGCCAGCACGAACACGGCCACCCAGTTCAACGAGCCCACCGGCACGCCGCAGGCCTCCGGCGCTTCGAACTCCAACGGCAGCACGACCTCAACGGCCCGCCTCTTCTTCGGGAACAACAGCGTCCTCAACGGCTTCTACGGCTTCGTGCAGGCCATGAGCGACTCGGGCAAGAACGCCTGGCAGAACCCCGGCACGAACACCTTCACGCAGGTCGGCGAGGGGTTCGATCCCGCCAAGTAAGTGCGAAGGCGGGTGACTCGGAATTGAAGCGGACCGAGAAGTCGGTCCCTCGAATCTCCGATAAGACCACAGGGCAACCAAGGCCGCGCCCCGCAACGGGCGCGGCCTTGTCGTTCAGACGGTCCACGCGGGACCGGAGCGGCCAAGGTCAAGTGTTCGACCCAACCAGTGGAGCCTGCCATGATCAAGAATCGAAGCACGTCGCACAGCTCGTCACGTCGTTCCATCGGCCTCGGTGCCATCGTCGCCTCGGCTGGCCTCCTGCTTGGCGGGTGCGCCGGCCACGGCGGGTACACCAAGGAACACATGAACGCCGCCAAGATGAAGATGAACGCGCTCAAGAGCGCGACCGAGTACCAGATGGCCCACCAGGCCTTCCTCGCGAGTGATCTGCCGAAGGCCCTCAAGCACGTCACAAACTCCATCGAGCTCAACGAGAGCGTGGTCAAGAGCCACGTGCTTCGGGGGCGGGTCTACATGGAGATGGGCAATGTCGAGCTTGCAGCGATGTCGTTCGCTGAAGCCGAGAAGCTCGATCCGCAGAATGTGGACTCCTGGTACTTCCAGGGCATCATGGCTGAGCGCATCGGTCAGACCGACGAGGCTCTGCGGCGCTACCTGGGCGCTGCCGAGCGTGACCAGCAGGACGCCCAGTACTCGATCGCCGCGGCGGAGATGATGATGGAGCAGGGGCGCGTCGCCGAGGCCCGCGAGTTCCTCGATCAGCGCAAGGAGAACTTCCCGCACAGCGCTGGCGTCAAGCAGACCCTCGGGCACATCGCCATGCTCGAAGGTCGTCACGCCGACGCGGCCCAGGCCTTCTCGGATGCCCGGATGCTCGCGCCGGATGATGAGAACATCACCGAGGATCTCGTGCGTGCCCAGATCGCCGTTGGCAGCTTCGGCGAGGCCGAGTCCAATCTCTCGCGGCTGCTCCGCAACAAGGACAACAAGGGTCGGCGCGATCTCAAGCATCTGCGGGCCATGTGCCTGGTCCAGATCGAGAAGCCCGTCGAGGCCCGCGATGTCTACCTTGAGCTGACCCGCGACATCGAGAACGCGAACGACATCGAGGCTTGGATCGGCCTGGGCGAACTCTCGTTCGTCCTGCGCGACAACGCCCGTCTGCGGACCGCCGCGACCCGGGTTGTTGCCCTTGCTCCCGATCGACCGGACGGCTATGTGCTCCGGGCCCTGCATCTGCGGCGCACTGGCGACCTCGCCGGTGCAGCCCAGAATCTCCGTGCCGCACTCGCGATCCGCGAGGACTCGCAGACCCTCACGCTGCTGGGGATGGTCCAGCAGGATCTGAACCAGACAGACGCCGCACGCCAGACCTTCGCGAAGGCGGCCCAGCTTGACCCCAACAACCGTGCCGCGGCGGAACTCTCCGCGACCAGCAACGGCACCGTCATCACCGGCTTCCCGACCGGGGAGTGAGCCATCGGGAACTCGAAACCTCCAGGGCCCCCTTGCCCCGGCCCACCGGCCCGGCCAGGGGGCTTTTCGTTCCGCAGGTCCTCGGAGGGCCCCTCCGAGCGGTCTGGAACTGGTCGGTGTGTGGGCCTATCATCGAGGCCCGGGATGAGGCGCAGGCGCGTCAGCACCCAAAGTTTGAGTGAGGTCGAAATGCCGAAGAACAAGAGCCACAAGGGTCTGCTCAAGCGGATCCGTATGACCAAGAGCGGCAAGGTCCGCCACCGTTCCGCCAACCACAAGCACTTGCGTTCGGGCAAGGGCGGCAAGAAGCTCCGCCAGTACCGCAACGATCCGTTCATGGCTGGCAGTGATGCCAAGCGCCTTGAGCGTCTGCTCTTCAAGCGTCTTCGTGGGCGTGAGCAGCCCCGCACGGCCATCCGCCGCAGCCCCTCGCCCGCCGAGCGCCGTGCGGCCCGCGAGGCCGCGAAGGCCGCTGCCGCAGCTGCCACGAAGGGCTGAGTCGAAGTTGCCCGATTGATTTCGTCGCAGGGATCGTGGTGTTCGCACCATGCCTCCCGATGTTGACTGTTGGAGTCAGGCCGTTCGACGGGACAAGCGAAGATGGCCAGCGTCAGGCCACCCCGAGTCGAGCATGTTTGACCATGCGTCTCCCACAAGGAAACGGTGGTCGCAGGAGTTGATCAATGCCTCGCGTTCGCAAGGGCTCTGCCCGTACCAAGGCTCGTAACCGGATTCTGCGGAAGGCCCGCGGCTACTTCGGGTCCAACAGCACCAGCAAGTATCGCGCCCGCAACGCGGTTATTCGCGCGGGCGTCTACGCCTACCGCGATCGTCGCGCCCGCAAGCGTGACTACCGCCGCCTCTGGGTCACGCGTATCACCGCCGCCTGCAAGATGCGTGGCACGCGCTATAGCCTCTTCGCCAACGGCCTCAAGCTCGCCGGCATCACGCTCAACCGCAAGATGCTGAGCCAGGTCGCGATCGAAGATCCGAAGCTCTTCGACACCATCTGCGAGAAGGCCGTCAAGGCTTCGAAGGCTACGCCGAAGGCCAAGACCGCGGCCTGATCACGTTCTCCCCTCAATCAGACACAGAAGGAACGCGGCCCGCCCCTCCGGCGGGCCGCGTTCTCGTTTTGGATCGTGCGGTGCCAGTCGCAGCTGACCTCCGGCGGCGTGCCCGAACTTCTGGCGACATTCTCCTTCGAATCCGCCTGCCCCGTTCTCACGGAGCATGCGGTCTCTCTCCCCTGCCCTTCACGCTCTGGAAGCCCGGCGAGGCTGCCGCCACGCGCCCGGCCCCTGTCCCAGTCTGATCTCGCTCTCCCGCACTCCGGCACTCAGACGAGGCGAGCTCTCTCACCGTGATCCCTAACTCTCGCGCACCTCGCGGGTCGCACGGTCCCGGGTCTCTCTCTCCGGTCCAGCGGGGCAATTGCTCGAATTCGAGTGTCTGGGGTGAGTCGTGATCAGGGCTGGTTGGGGGCCGGGCGCACGGCCCGGGCACTGATGCTGCGGTCGGGCTGCGGCCGCTACCGTCGCCGCCGCGCTGCCAGGATGGTCGCGAGCGCGATGGGCTGGATCGCCTCGCCGTCGATGAGCAGGACGCTGTTCAATCCGTAGATGCTCCACATGATGCGGTCTCCGATGGTGAGGTCAGTTGATCAATGTCGGTCACGCCGGTTTCGTTGTGAGCGCACCGGTCGGGCTCGCGGCCATCGCCGCCACTCTCGGCCCGAACAGGATGAGGAAGCCGGTCGAGAGATGTCGACCGGCGCATTCCAAAAACACAAGCACCACCGCGGCCGATGCGGTGGTGCAAGACGATTGCTCGTCGTAAGGCTCAGGTCAGTGTCAACTCAGCGTCGACATCCACACCCAGCCCGCACCACCGCCAACGCATGGCAGCACATGGCACATGCCACGCACAGCTGCGATTGGCGCTGCTGGGCTTTCGTGGTGGAGCTGGTGGGGGAGTGACGCATAGACGGCATGAGTTTTCCATACTCGGGCGAAAAGTCAAGCGAAGATCGATGTTTTTAGAGCAGGAGCATGGCTGCTCGACTCGGTTAGAAGAAGTACCAGCGACCTCCCACGGAGACTGCGGTGAACTCGCCACCGTGAGTGCCGAGGTCGGCCTGCCACGCGGGATCAACGGCGGGCAGTCGGATCAGTCCCCGGGAAAAGTGCCGTCG
>CAZBXF010000060.1:3844-17325 GCA_964495635.1 uncultured Phycisphaeraceae bacterium | reverse complement strand
CGCTGGGTAACCCCAGCGGCGAGTTCTTTTTTGTTGTGCCCCGGCTCCTTCTTCGCCTCGCTCCTTTCCAACCGTCGATGCGCTGACACGTTTTCGGTCCGAAAGCCGGAAGATGCGTGGTCCAATCGGCGGCGTGAGGTATCTTCGTCGTATCGACACGGCCACCGATTCCACCCCTCTGGAGTTCACCATGCGTTCTTTGCTTGCGACCGGTGCATCCGCCGCGGTGCTTCTCCTCGCCATTGGCACCGCCAAAGCCGACCTTTTCCTGAACGGCGTCCTCGCGTACATCGCCGACACGTCGACCGGCGCGAACGTCGGTAACGCCAATGAGTGGGACACCTTCCCCTCGACGCCAAACCTGAAGGTCCCGATCAATGGCGTGTCGACCAACATCTCCTTCCCGCTCGTGATGGGCGACAACATCTTCACGTACAGCGGCATCACCACGACGCCGGGTCTGGGCTTGTTCCTCGGAACAGATGGCACTCCCGTCAATGGCCCCTTCGGACGCGTCCCCGAGCTCGTGACCTTCGGCGCCGGCAGCGCTCCCTCCGCAGGAACGTTGATCTCAACGCTCGGCGTCTTCTCGCCGACCGTGCCCTACTCCGGCGCGACGACGTTTTCCGATGGCGTTCTCACCGCGAGCGTCACGTCCCTGACCGTGAGCGGCGGATCCGGTACGTTCGTCATCACTGTCATCCCTGCGCCGGCATCGCTCGGCCTTCTCGCGCTCGCAGGACTGGCCACGGTTCGTCGCCGGCGATGAAAGGCTGCGGCGCATCTCACCCACTCGACGCACTCACGCGATCCGGCCGGTTCGTTGCGCCGCCAGCCGCGTCAACGGTGTGTGACCGTTCCTAACGTTCTCGTCGCGCGGTTCTCCGCGCGACAGGAGCCGAATGGAATGCCCCCAACCGAACGCAGCCACTTGCAGGATCTGGCCCGGCTCATCGTCGATATCCCGGACTTCCCCAAGCCCGGCATCGTCTTCAAGGACTTCACGCCGCTGCTCGCGGATCCGCGTGGGCTCGCGCTCGGCGTTGAGCTCATGGCCAACCCATACCGCGGCATGGGTATCGACCTTGTCGTCGGTGCCGAGTCGCGTGGCTTTATCTTCGGGACCGCCATCGCCCAGGCTCTCTCAACAGGCTTCGTCCCGGTTCGAAAGGCTGGCAAGCTCCCTCGGAAGGTGCGAGGGCTGACGTACCAGCTGGAGTACGGCACCGATCGGCTCGAGATCCACGAAGACGCCATCAAGCCCGGGCAGCGTGTGCTCGTTGTCGACGATCTTCTCGCTACCGGCGGCACGCTCGGTGCCTGCTGCGAGCTCATGAAGTCCGCGTCGGCCACCATCGTCGGAATCACCGTTCTGATCGAGATCGCCGCCCTGGGCGGCCGGGCGAAGGTCAATCCGTATGGCAAGGTGCACGCGGTGCTCAACTATTGACAGTCTCGCCCCGCAACGGCTCGATCGTCCGGTCCTGCTCCCTCCCAGCCCGCTCCCTCCTAGCCTTCTCCCGATGACCAAGCCTGATCCGGCAAGCCGTCCGTCCAAAGCCGGGCTCGAGACCGTGGAGCCCATCGGCAAGCGCGTCCTCATCCGCAAGGACGACGACAAGAAGCAGACCAAGAAGGGGATCCACCTCCCCGACAAAATCGAGATCCCGACGCTCACCGGCCGCGTCGTCGCGGTTTCAGCGCAGGTCGATCGCGACATCGACTACCCCATCCGTCGCTACGACCGGGTCCTCTTCAACCCAAAGCACGGCGTGCCCGTGGACTTCGAGGGCGACAACCGCCTGTGGGTGATCCCCGTCGAGGACGTCGTCGCAGTCTTCAGGCGTGAGGCGGGCGAGGGCGCGGCGGGTGGTGAGGACGCGTGACGGAGCCGCTCCCCGAACTGCTCGCGAGGCTCCGCCAGCCACTGGGACACCTTCCAGACCCGCTGCATCTGCCGACACTGACTTCGGTCGCGGGCATGCAGCGACGATCGCTCGATCTCACGATCACCCCTCCGGGCTCCAAGAGCCTCACGAATCGTGCGCTCCTCCTTGCCGCGCTCGCGGACGGACGCTCGACGATTCGCGGCGCGCTGACCGACGCGGACGATGGCCGCCAGATGATCAGCGCTCTCCGTGCGCTCGGCGCGACGATCACAGAGCGTGCTACGGACGTTGATGTCGAGGGTGTGAATGGCCGCCTCCGCGTCTCCTCCAAGGGCGCCAGCATCGGCGTGAACAACGCGGGAACTGCGATGCGATTTCTCGCAGCAGCAGCCCTCCTGAATCCCGATCAGGCAAGCCCGATCACGCTCGATGGAAACGCCCGAATGCGCGAGCGCCCGATCGGCGAACTGGGTGCGATCCTGGAGGGGCTGGGTGCCCGCGTGGAGTACCTGGGTGGCCACGGATATCCGCCGATCCGCATCTGGTCCCCGGGTACGAAGGCCGCGACGCGGCCGGACGCGCTGGAGATCGGCCGCACGCGATCAAGCCAGTTTGTTTCGGCGCTGCTTCTGGTAGCACCGTGGCTCCCATCTGGCGTCAGCCTTCGCTTCACCGAGGACGTGACGAGCGAGTCGTACATCGAGATGACGACCGGACTCCTGACTCGGTTGGGTGCAGACGTCAGGGTGGGCGTGCGTGATCGGAGCGTGGTTGTGGGGCCTGGAGGGCTGCGCGGCTTCACGCTGCAGATCGAGCCCGACGCGAGCGGCGCCACGTATCCGTGGGCCATGGCGGCGGTGCTGCCCGGCCTCTGCGTTCGGGTCCCGGGACTCTCGCATCCGTCGCTCCAGGGTGACGCGAGATTCCCCTCGCTTCTTGCGGCGATGGGCGCGACGGTCTCCTCTTCGCCCCTCGCGACGAGCGTGACGGCGCCCGCCCGTCTGACCGCGATCAACGCCGACCTCGCGCTGATGCCCGACGCGGCAATGACCCTCGCGGCGGTCGCGTGCTTCGCAGATGGGACCACGACGCTGCGTGGCCTTCGCACGCTGCGCGACAAGGAAACGGATCGCATCGAAGCGACACGTCGCGAGCTCAGCAAGGTCGGCGTGCGCGTCAGGGTCGGGGTCCCGGGCGATGCGGACGCGCTGGTGATCACGTCGCCACCAGGCGGGATCGACGGTGCCGGCGCCGAGCGTGTAGAACTCGACACATACGACGATCACCGGATGGCGATGGCGCTCTCGCTGATTGCGCTGCGCCGCCCTAGTACTTGGATCCGCAACCCCGCGTGCGTGGCCAAGACCTACCCGGGATACTGGCAGGAGATCGCGCGTTTGTACGAGGCAGCAGCGAAGGGAGTGTGAGCGTGCGTCACATCGTTCTGATCACCACCGGCGGCACGATTGAGAAGACCTACGACGAGTCCACTGGCTCCCTGGAGAATCGTCGCTCGATCGTCGGAAGGATGCTGCGGCGTGTGCGGCTTGAGGAGACATCGATCTCGCAGATCGAGCTGATGTCCAAGGACTCGCTGCTCATGACCGACGACGATCGGGCTCGCATCGTCGCAACGGTGCGGCTGGCGGTTGGGGGCATACCGCGGCCGACCGGGGTGGTGATCCTCCACGGCACGGACACGCTTCACGCGACGGGCGACCGCCTCGCCGCGGACCTCGGGACGCCGCCCTGCCCTGTGGTGCTCACTGGCGCCATGCGACCCTTCGAGATGACCCGGAGCGACGCGCTCCAGAACCTTACCGAAGCCATCTTCGCGGCGGGTGTTCTCGGCCCGGGAGTCTACTGCGTCGCGCACGGACGAGCCCTTTCGTTCCCCGGCGTTGTGAAGGACCGCGAGCACGGGACATTCGTCAAGCGGAACTCATGAGGCCACGCTGGCATGCGTCCGAGAAGCCCGCGTGAGCAACAGGATCGGCGGGCGGTGCCAGCGTGATCCGTACGACCGGCCCCGGGCAAGGGATCGAACGGTCCGCCAAGTTGGACATGTTTATCTGCTTTCGCATCGGTCCGATGCTGGACGCAGCGTGGACACGCCGGCGATCGCCGGCTCGCGCCACGCGTGTCGAGCACCAACGCGCCGCCAGGGGCGGCCTGACCGAATCGAGAGCCCAAGACATGGACAAGGCCAGCCTCATCGGGATGTTGATCGGGTTTGGCGCGCTTGGCTTCGTCTTCTTCGAGGTCTCGCACGGCCACCTCATGATGTTCTTCTCGATGGAGGGCGTCCTGATGGTGGGCTTCGGCTCCGTGAGCGTCACCTTCATGGCGATGCCGATGGACCGGATGATGCAGGTTCCGGGCTACATCAAGCGGTTCCTCTTCGACAGCGGAATGAAGCCCATCGACGTCATCGAGACGATGAACACGCTTTCGGAGAAGGCCCGTCGCGACGGGATCCTCGCCCTCGAGGGGGAAGTCAGCAAGATCAAGGACCCGTTCCTCGGCGCGGGCCTCAAGATGGCCATCGACGGCGTGGAGCCCTCCAACATCGAGCAGACGCTCCGGATGGAGGTGATGGCGATGACCGAGCGTCACAAGGCGGGGAAGAAGTTCTTCGACCTCATCAAGGTGTACGGACCCGGCTACGGCCTTGTGGGCACGCTGGTGGGGCAAGTGGGCATGTTCGGGCAGCTGGCGACGGCGGACATCGGCGCCCTGGGTCACGCGCTGGGCATCGCCGTGGTTGCGACGATGTACGGCGCCGTGGTCGCGAACGCGATCGCGGGGCCCATCGGCGACAAGCTCGGCCTCCGCAGCAGCGAGGAACTGCTCGCACGCGAGATGATGGTGCAGGGAATCCTCTCGATCCAGAGCGGCGACAACCCTCGCGTCACGATGGACAAGATGCTGGCCTTCGTGCCCGGCCCCGCAAGGAACAAGTACAAGACCGCGGCATAGTCAGGTTACGACCCGCGCTTCGCGCAGCGGCCTCGATACGGTGGAGCAGAACGCGTGTCAGACGAACACAAAGAGCACGGTGAGGAAGGTGGCTCCCACGGCGAGGGCGGTCATGGGGGTGGCCACGGCGGTGGCCACGGGGGAGGGCACGAGGAGGCCCACGAGGGCGCACCGGAGTGGCTCATCTCGTTCGCGGACAACGTCGCCCTCATGATGGGCTTTTTCGTGATCCTCCTCGCCATGAACATGGTGAAGCCGAAGGCCGGCGGCATCGGTGGTTCCGAAGCCATGGGAGGCAACCCGACGGACAGCATGCTCGACTTCGTGATCGCCGTTCGTGAGGGCTTCAAGAACCCGATCTCACTCGAGTCCAAGGATCCGCGTGAGCAGGTCTTCATCCGTCGCATACTTGAGAAAAAGCAGGGCGACGCGGATCAGGACGGACCCGCTGGTGAGCACCAGCGGCTGCAGTCGCAGGAAAATGGGTCGATCGTCAGGCCAAACGCGACGATTCCCTTCGAGGACGGCAGTGCCCTTCTGACGGACGAGGCCCGCGAGATCATCGCGAGCGCGGCCGAGCACCTGCGGGACCATCGCTGGATCATCGAGGTGCGCGGACACGCATCGCCCTTTGAGTCGATGCGCAACCCGGTCCGAGGACGCCAGCTCAGCTACGAGCGGGCCATGGCCGTCGCGAACGCGATGGTCGATGGCGGGATCACCTGGGAGACGCTGAGGGTCAGCGCGATGGGCGATGCGTCACGGATCGTGCCACGGGCACGCGATCGTGAGTCGGACCGCACCAATCAGCGTGTCGAAGTGATCGTCACCAACGACACGATCGCATCGGACCCGTACGCGAGAGCGGATGAGCTGCCGTCGGACGAGTTCCAGGCACCACCCAGTCAAGCCCCGGAACACGGCGGCGAGGACGAGCACTAGGGCCAAGCGGGGTGCCCCCGAACTCGACCATACCTGCGCTACTCACGCCGCACCGCGAGCAGCCTGGTGTCCAGACACTTCTACCGCGGCTTCTCGCTCATGACCACGCCGTCGATGACAACTCCAGTGCAGAGTGTGGTGTACTCGAATGGATCGCCGCTGTAGAGGGCAACATCGCCGTCCTTGCCGACTTCGAGTGAACCAACGCGATCGGCAACGCCGAGGATTCGGGCGGGCGTGGTGGTGATGGTGGCGAGCGCCTCCTCGAAAGAGAGGCCATTGGCCGCGGCGATGGCGGCCTCGAAGAGGACCACGCGTGCCTTGGGCACGTACGACTCAAAGCCACCCTGGATCGCGACGTCGATGCCCGCAGCGCGGAGCTTGCTTGCGGTCTCGACACTCATGTTTTCCATTTCGCCGAAGGCGCGGATCATGGTCGGATGAAGGAAGACGGGCACGCCCGCGGCCTTGAGCTCGGCGGTGAGCAAGTACGCCTCGGAGCCGGAATCGAGAACGATGCGTAGCGTGCTGAACTCCTCTTTCAGGCGCAGGACGCTGGCGATGTCCTGGGCACGGTTCGCGCTGATGAGGAGCGGGATCTCGCCCTTTAAGACCTGCGCGAGAAGCTCCAGTCGCAGGTCGCGCGCGGGCGGCTCGGCGGGGGTGGCGGGCTTTGCGTCGGCGCCGGATGCTGCGGCCGCGGGCTGCGCGGCCTTATCGAGTGACTTCTGGTAGTCGCGGGCCTTGATGAGCTGCTCGCGGAGCATCGACACCATTTTGGCGCGGGTGCCCGGCGCTGAATCTCGCTGCGCGCCAGGCCCGAGCGTGGCAGCCACGGCCGCGACGGGCTTGATCACGGCCTCATCGACGGTCGTGCCGCGGAGCTTGATGAGAGCGGTCTGGCCACTGATGAGCTCGCCGGGCGCGTGGCCGGTATTGATCGTGGTGATGCCGAAGGAGCGGACATGATCGACCAGGGGGTCGAGCGGGTTGTACGCGTCGATGGCGCGGAGCTCGGGCTGGATCGGGCCGCTGCGCTCGAGCTGGTCCTGATCCTGCTTCTGGTTGAGAAGTCCAGAGACGCCGACGGTGCAGCGCGCGTCGATGAGGCCGGGTGTTGCGACGGCCGCTTCAAGGATGCGCAGGCCATCGGGGATCGGTGTCGACGCCGCCGGGCCGACGGCCGCGATCTTGCCGTTCTGGATGATGACGACGCCGTCTGTGATGGACGGGCCGGCCATGGTGTGGAGCGTCTTGGCCTTGATGGCAACCTGCGCGATGGCAGCGCCGGGAAGCAGCGAGGCAAACGCAGCGGCGGCGATGATCAGCGTGCGGGCGAGTGAGCGAGTGTTCATGCGAATCTCCGAACGGGCGAGCTTGAACATTGAGATGGCGAGTGCGTGATGTGAACCAGAAAGGGAGTGAAGGCTTCGCGGCTACTGGCCTGCGGTCCCCCACTGCTTGCCGCCGAAGACAAAGCCGGTGCCCTGCACGCAGCACATGTATGGCTCCTGATCACGCCCGGCCCCGAAGCCGCCGACGGCGAAGAGGCGGTCTTCCTCGCGCGAACGATCGAAGACCTTGGCCCCTTCGACCCACGTCTGTTCGACCTTGGTGTAGACCGAGAGGGGATCGCCTGAGAGGATGATGAAGTCGGCGTCCTTGCCCGCTTCGAGCGAGCCGACCCGGCCACTCAGGTCCATCATCTCGGCGCCAGCCAGGGTGAGCGCGCGGAGCGCAGCGTCGCGCCCCATGCCGGCCCGCACCGCGAGGGCCGCGGAACGCAGGAAGAGGCGGCAGTCGGTGATCCAGTCGTCGGTGTGGAAGGCGACGTTGACGCCAGCCTTCTCGAGGATGCCGCCGGTCTCGATGATGAGGTTGGCGGCTTCGAGCTTGCCTCCGGGCGAGTCGATGACGATCGCGGAGACGGGAACCTTGGCGGCGGCGATCTCGTCGGCGACCTTCCATGCCTCGCTGACATGGTGGAGCACGACGCGGAAGCCGAACTCCCGCTGGAGGCGCAGCACGGTCATGATGTCGTCGGTCCGGTGGGTGTGGTGGTGAACGATTCGCTTGCCGTCGAGCACCTCGACCATGGTCTCAAGGCCCAGGTCGCGGGCGGGAAGCTTCTCCGCATCGCCGTTGGCCGCGGCGACCTTGGCCTTGTACTCCTGAGCCTTGATGAAGCGCTCGCGAACGATGGCGGCGGACTTTCCACGCGTGCCGCTGAAGGGCGGATCGCCGAGCATGTTGGTCCCGTTGGCCATCTTGAGGCCCCACATGGGCTTCCCATCGGCATCGGCAATGAAGAGATCTTCGATGCGCTTGGGTGGCTTGCCATCGGGCTGGCGGAGCTTGGCATAGATGGTCTGGCCGCTCATGAGGTGGCCTGAGCCGGGCATGATGTTGATGGACGTAAGTCCGCCAGCAACGGCGCGGCGGAAGCCCGAGTCCATGACGTTGATGGAGTCGAGCACGCGGACCTCGGGGGCGAGCGTGGAGCTTCGATCAGCGCCGCCCACGCCGCCGATGTGAATGTGGGTGTCGACAAGGCCGGGCATGACGAACTTGCTCGTGCCGTCGACGCGGGTGGCGCCATCAGGGATCGTGACGCTGCCTTCTTCGCCGACAGCGACAATCTTGCCGTTGTGAACGACGAGCACACCCTTGGCGATCTCAGGGCCGGTGATGGGGATGATGTGCGCGCCGATGACGGCGACCGGGGTCTCCTGGGCGAGAGCGATCCCGCTCGGGAGGCTCGCGAGGCAGAACGCGATGAGAGATGTAACGATCGTGCGACGACGGGGCATGTCCAGATCTCCACGAGGCCGGGAAGGACGCAGGAGCGTTCCGGCGTCCGGCAAAGGTCAGAGCGACGGTGCAGGGGTCGAGAACATGAGCTCGAAAGCGCGGGCGTAGATGCGTGTGGCGGTATCGAGCCCGCGCGGCGCAACGGCGAGGGCCTCCATCATGACGCCGGAGTTGATTTCCAAGACGCGCGGCGTGCCCGTGCGGTCGACGATCACATCGACGCTGCCAAAGACCAGACCTATTCCCGCCGCGGCACGAAGGGCCAGGTCGAGCGAAGGGGCGAAAGGGCCGGTGGCGAGCAGCGCGGTGTCGAGCATCGCGACGCCCGCGCCCTGGCCGAGGTTGTGACGCCAGTTGAGGAGGAGTTCCTGGCCCATCGCCGGTGTGCGCGTAAGTATGGCCGCGGAGTCGGGCTCGATGTTCGTAAGGAACCTCGCAACGTCTCCGGACATGCCAGCCCGAGAGACGCGCTCGGCAAGCAGTTCGAGAACGGTCCGCCTGCCGTCGCCCACGACGCTAGGGCGCTGCTTGGTGTACGCGGCCTCGCAGCGGCCACCCAGGATGATAAAGCGGACCTCCTCCGCGGCATCGACGAAGGGGCTGACAGCGATCGCCGGGCAGCGGTCAAAGAGGCGCAGGCACGCGTGCTCGACAGCGACGGCGGAGGTGCAGCGATAGACGCCTCGGCCGCCGGTGCCGGCGTTGTCCTTGATGACCACATCGCTGCCGAGGCGTTCCACCAGCGCGAGGACCCGTGCCCAGTTGCCGTCGTGACGGACGTAACGGGCCATGTCGGGATGGAGGAAGAGTTCGTGGGGGACGTGGGCGATGTTGAGCGCGGTGAGGACCTCGCTGGTGGCGGCCTTGTCGCAGGCGATCTGGTGCGTCGCGGCGGGGTTGAGATCAAAGGTGTAACCGTGGACGTAGCGGACCTGCGTGCCGCGCGTCAGGCGCAAGATCCATCCATGGCCAAGGGGCTCCACCCGGACACCAACTCGCTCGGCGACGTTGCGCACGATGCGGACCAGCACACGCTCGGAGTTGAGTTCGCTCATTCGTTGATGCGGAGCGTACCACGCCCGGGCCCGGAAGGGCGGTCAGAGGCCACGCTCTGAGCGGAAGCGGCGAAGCAGTGCCCGGGCGCTCACGGCGCCGGGCGCGTTCTGCGCGAGGCGGGCCGAGCCGAGCGTGAGTTCGATGGCGGCGCGGTCGGCCTGGGCGGTCCAGAGATCCGCACCCGGACCCGAGAGTCGAGGGAGTGCCTGCTCCATCGAGGCAGTAGCCCAGGCAAGGTGGCGAGTCGCGACAGCGTCGAGCACCGCAGCAACCTGTGGCCGCGAACGAACCTCCGCACGGACGGGCTCGGGGACCTCGAACAGATCATGGCTCGCATTTGGGCCGCCCGCGCTCGGAGCCTGCGAGCCGGACCACGCGTTGACAAGTCCGATGGAGTGGAGCCTCGCCAGCGTGACTCCGACCCGGGCCTCGCTGGGCAGGACGGCCCCGCCGATGTCGCCGGACGAAGCGTCGGGGAGCGGAACCGCACCACCGAGCGTGGCAATCGGACGGAGCGGCACCGGCCGCGAGAACGCGGATGCCTGGAGGAGGATGGCAAGCTCACCCGGGGAAACGCGGTCCAGAACCCACTGGATCATGACGCGGTGGGCGACCTCCGACGGCAAACGTTCCGTAAAGGAGAGCCCACCCATGCGCAGGCGCTGCTCCAGCCGATCGATCAGCTGCGCCGGGCTGAGCTCGGGGATGAAGCCCGCAGCGAGCTCGATCGCCAGCGGCCACCCGCCGAGGCGGCGTGCCAGCAGCGAGGACTGCGTGATGGCATCCGCGTCCGGGCGCCAGGCGGGGCTCGCGGCCATGGCTCGCTCGAGGAGCAGGCGTCCGCCCTCAGGGCTCTGGCCGCGGGCGGCCTCGGCAGGCAGGGGCGTGCTCAGTGGCGGCGCGGCAACCACGGTCTCACCCTCGATACCCAGGCGCGTCTTCGCCGCAACGAGGACTCGAAGCTGCGGGCACAACCGCAGCAGCTGCTCGATCACCGAAGCGGTGCCGCTTGACGCGTCGTCGAGCACAAGGAGACACTCGGACTGACCGATGACCCGCGCAAGGCGAGCGACGCCGTCAACGCCGTTGCGTGCGCCAAGGCCTGCCGCCTGCGCGAGCGCGGCGAGGATGGCGACTGGATCCGTGACGCCGCCCATCCAGCCCCAGATCGCCATGGTGCGCCGCTGCGACGACCAGGCTCGGGCCACGAGGGCCGCGAGCGTCGAGGACCCGCAGCCGCTGCCTGTGGTTGTGGTCACGAGGCGGTGGGCCGCCAGTTCCTTGAGGATCGCAGCGATGGCCTCGGGCCGGGGCAATGTCCGATCCGGTGGAGAGGGCAGTGGCTCAGGCCTTGCGCGATCCTCGACCTCTTGCGGCGCCTCCCGGGCGGATCCTTCGGGCCCCGTCGTGATCGTCGACGGCGCCGACCCGGCACTCATCTCCCGATCGAGCATCAGGGCGAGGTCATCGAGAGAGACCGATCGTGCGGCTCGGTCCTTGCTCATGCACATCGCCAGCAGGCGTCGGATCCCCGGAGGAGTCGCCCGCGGAAGCTCACGCAGGTCAGGCTCCATGAGCAACGTCGCCGCGATCAGATCGGCCACCGTCTCGCCGACGAACGCGGGCCGGCGCACGAGGCACTCGTACAGAATGCAGCCCAGCGCCCAGACATCGGTCGCGAAGTCCACTGGCTTGCCCCGCGTCTGCTCGGGGGACATATAGCCCGGAGTGCCAACGAGGATCCAGCCCGAATCGGCGGGGCTGGTGCGTGTGGCGACGAGCGTCGCGGCCCCGGCGTCGGCGGGGGCACCCAGGATCTCTCCCGCCATCGCGATTCCGAAGTCGAGAACCTTCACCACGCCGTCGGGGCGGATCTTGACGTTGGCGGGCTTGAGATCACGGTGGATGATGCCCCGGGCATGAGCGGCGGCGAGCCCCATCGCGATCTGGCGCGTGACCTCAACCGCCTCGGAGACAGACATAGGCCCGCGCTCCAGCCGTTCCTGAAGCGTGGGCCCTTCCGCGAGTTCGAGGATGAGGTACGAGCCTTCGTCGTCGCGCTCGAGCCCGAAGATGGCACCGATGTTGGGATGGCTGATGGCCGCGAGGGTGCGGGCCTCGCGCTCGACACGCTCGCGCCGCGCAGGGTCAAAGGCAAGGTCCGGCGGCAGACTCTTGATCGCGACGTGCCGGTCGAGCCGCGTGTCGCGCGCGAGGTAAACCACGCCCATGGCACCTCGGCCAAGCTCTCGCTCGATGGTGTAGTGCGCAATGACACTGGCGGGGTGCACCTGCTCGCTCCGTTCAAGCTCGGGACCGCACAACGGCCGCGGAGCCCGCCGATCCTACCCACGCCGCGTCCACATGTCCGGTTCCGGGCTCTAACCGTCGTGCGGCTAGGCCCGGTTGGTCAGAACGACGCGATAGCGAGCCTTGCCAGCCCGAAGGTGGTCGAGCGCGTCGTTGACGCGTTCCATCGGGAAGGCCTCCGTGGTGGGAGCCAGCTTGTGTCGGGCGCAGAAGTCCAGCATCAAGGCGGTGGTGGCCGGGCTGCCCAGGGGTGTCCCCGAGACGCTCTTCTGCCCCATGATCAGTCCCATGGCCGGCACGGGCATCGGCTCCAGAACCGCTCCAACGTGGTGGAGCTTGCCCTTGGGGGCCAGGCAGTTCAGGTACTTGCCCCAGTCCATCGAGACGTTCACGGTTGAGATGATGAAGTCGAACGAGGCGGCAACCTTCGCGAGGGCCGCTGAGTCCTTCGAGTTCACGAACTTGTGAGCCCCCATCGCCCGGGCCTCGGCCTCCTTGGAGGGAGAGCTCGAGAAGGCAGTAACCTCGCACCCCCAGGCGCGCAGGAAACCGATGGCCATGTGCCCCAGCCCACCGATTCCGATGACGCCGACGCGATCGGTGGGCTTGATGTTCAGCTGAACGATCGGGTTGAAGACCGTGATCCCGCCGCAGAACAGGGGGCCCGCCTTGAGAGGATCAATCCCTTCCGGCAGGGGTGTCGCCCAGGCCGCCTGCACGCGGACATGGTCGGCAAAGCCGCCGTGCCGACCGACGATGATCCCCTCCGCCCCAGCGCAGAGGTTGTGATCGCCGCTCATGCAGGTGCGGCAGTGCAGGCACGATCGCGAGAACCAGCCCACACCAACCATCTGTCCAGGCTTGAGGTGTGCCACACGCTCGCCCACTGCCGTGATGCGGCCGACGACCTCATGACCCGGCACGAACGGGTACGCCGTCATGCCCCAGTCGTTGTCGAGCATGGAGAGGTCGCTGTGGCAGATGCCGCACGACAGCACCTTGATCTCAACATCGTCCGGCTTGATGGCGGGGGCCTCGTACTCAAATGGAGCGAGCGAACCCTTGGCACTCTTTGCGGCGTACGCGCGGATCTTCATGGGAAGGCCTCACATCGGGGTTTCGGGAAGGGGCGGCTGGGCGGGCAGGAGCGGTTCCGGGGTGGGCGGACTTCCGCAACCTTCGCGGCGGCCGAGCCAGGCCCGAGATCGAACCTACGAGGAAGCGTAGACCGAGGCGAGGGCCGATTCGGACCTCCCGGTCCAGTTCGGCCCCCACACACGGGCGGTGGTTTTCGAGTAGTCTCCTTGCCCTTTCGTCCACGTCTGGCAACGAACCTGGAGTTCAGCATGAGCACAACCGAGCCAACCTCCGCACCACGGCCTCGGGGAATCCTCGACTGGATCGAGTGGGCGGGCAACAAGCTCCCCGAGCCTGCGATCATCTTTGTGATCCTCTCGGTCGCTGTCGTGATCGCCGCGGAGGTAGGCGTCCGGG
>CAZBXF010000060.1:0-3834 GCA_964495635.1 uncultured Phycisphaeraceae bacterium | reverse complement strand
GGTGAACTGGTCGATCCAGCCGGTGCAGCCGCGGCTCGAGATGGTCGCCAAGCTTGACGCGTCCGGCGCGCCGGTCTTCAAGGCCGACGGCTCGCCGAAGATGATCCCCAAGCTCGATGAACGCGGCAAGCCGATCGTGAAGCTCGAGTCTTCGGGCGCACCGCTGGTGCCTCGCAGCCTCCTGACGAGCGACGGCATCTACTGGGCACTCTCGTCGATGCTCCGCAACTTCACGGGCCTGCCCGCGCTCGGGCTTGTGTTTGTGGCGATGCTGGGGATCGGGCTCGCGGAGAAATTCGGCTTCTTCTCGGCGCTCATGCGATTCCTCGCGACCATCACGCCCAAGCAACTGCTGACGCCAGCGATCGTGCTGATCGGAGCGAACGCATCGGTCGCGAGCGACGCGGGGTACATCATCCTTCCGCCGCTGGCCGCGGCCCTCTATCTCGCCGTGGGGCGGCATCCGATCGCCGGACTCGCGGCGGCCTTCGCAGGCGTGGCAGGCGGCTTCGGCGGCGGCTTTTTCCCAACCGGCGGCGATGGCGCGCTGACGGGTTTCGCACAGGATGCCGCCCGCGTCATCGACCCGGACTACACCGTCAACATCCTCCACAACGCCTATTTCAAGGCGGGCTCCGCGATCGTCGTGATGTTCGCGGGCTGGTTCGTAACGGACGTGATCGTCGAGCCTCGCCTGCAGAAGTCGGGGCGGGTCGTGCTGGGGGCCGAAGAAGCGAGCATGATCTCGAAGATGTCGCTCACGCGCCAGGAGAGCGGCGCCCTCGCCGCCGCAGTACTCGCGAACATCGCGGTCCTGGGCGTCGTCGCGGCCCTCATCCTCATCCCTGGTGCACCCCTCCATGGACCGGGCCAGCCGACGCTCGCGAACGACAGGGCCCTCGTGCAGCATCCCGTCAGCATTGAGGCTCCGCTTGCCCCGTCGCCCGACGCACCCGGAGTCGTGCCGGGCCTGCCTCCCCGGGCCGCGGCCGCACCTGCGCACGACATCCTCTCGCGCGAGCCGCTGGTCGTCGCCGAACTCCCGTCGCGTGGTGGCCTGCTCGAGTCGCCCGGCCAGCGCTGGTCGCACGTGATCGTCCCGGTCATCTTCCTCGCGTTCCTGATTCCCGGCATGGTCTACGGCATGCTCACCGGCACGCTGAGGAGCCAGAAGGACTTCATCGACGGCATCTATCACGGCATCAAGAGCATCGTCCCCGTGCTCGCCATCGCCTTCTTCATGGCACAGTTCGTCAACTACTTTGCGTACACGCGCCTCGACCGCATGCTCGCGTACGCCGGCGGCTCGCTCCTCGTCGCCGCGGACATGCCCATTCCCGTGCTCCTCACGCTCTTTGTCGCCATCGTCATTCTGGGCGACTTTGCCCTATCGGGCATGCTCAGCAAGTTCGGCGTGCTGGCGCCGATCTTCATCCCTATGTTCATGATGGTCGGCATCTCCCCCGAGCTCACGACCGCGGCGTACCGCATCGGCGACAGCGTCGTGAACATCGTCACGCCCCTCAACAGCTACCTGCTCATCATCCTCGTCGTGCTTCAGAAGTACCAGAAGGACGCGGGGCTGGGCAGCCTGATCTCGCTGATGATCCCCTACTCGGTGGTCTTCTTCGTGATCTGGACAGGCTTCCTCCTCGCGTGGTACGCGCTGGGGTTCGGCCTCGGGCCTGAGAGCCCGCTTGGCTACATCCCGCCGCAGTAGAGGAGAACAGACACGGGATGCTGGGCACCGGGGTCAGATGAGCGTCCCTCAGCCGCCGCTGGCCTTCGCGGGGTATCCCTGCGCGACGAACCACTCGACGAGCGCATCGCGATGGTCACCCTGCAGTTCGATCTCGCCCGACGCAACCGAGCCGCCGGTAGCGAATCGCTTCTTCAGCTGGGTGAGCATCGCCGCAAGGTCATCGGTGCGAGGCGAGCGCGGAGCCAAGCCCGACGCCACTGTCACAACCTTGCCCCGACGCTTCTCGCGCCGGACGCGTACCTGCTGGTCGCGCGGGTCCAGGACCTTGCCATCCACACCACGAGGGCACGTGCAAGCGCCATGGGCCTTGCCACATCGCTCGCAGGTGACCGGACGCTCGAGAGATGTGCCAGCGAAGAGGCCGCTCATGACCCCAGCGTAGGTGCCGGCGGCGTGGTCCTGGCAGCCCTTGCCGGTTTGGGATGACCCCGATCGCCCGAATACGAACGGGTGCGTCACTTCCACCTAGATCGGGGGCCGTTCCACCGGAGTCGGCGCGGCCCCCCGGCTCCCCCTGCACCCCAACAGAGGGACATCCGGCCGCCCCACGGCGGGACCCTAACGCCCCCCGCGATTCCGAGTTCGTGCTATACTCTTTACGTTCATTGTGGGGCACTCCGCGACGTGCGGACCCGCCCGCAGGATCACCGACGCTTTCTCTGCCCGAGTTCAAGCACCGGTTCACGTCAGCATTCAGGGGCATGAAGGAATGGCGTCGTTATGAAGCTCTATGTCGGCAATCTCTCGTTCAAGACCACCGAGCAGGAACTGCACGAGTTGTTCTCGCAGTACGGCCAGGTCTCTTCCGCTCAGCTCGTGATGGATCGCGAGACCGGGCGCCCCCGCGGCTTCGGCTTCGTTGAGTTCGCGAACGACGAGGAGGCCAAGGCCGCCATCAACGCGCTCAACGGCCAGAACTTCGGTGGCCGTGACCTCACGGTCAACGAGGCTAAGCCCCGCGAGGGCGGCGGCGGCCGTGGTGGCTTCGGCGGCGGCGGTGGTCGCGGCGGCTTCGGCGGCGGTGGCGGTGGCCGCGGCGGCTTCGGCGGCGGTGGTGGCGGCGGCCGCAGCGGCGGCGGCTTCGGTGGTGGTGGTGGTGGCGGCGGCGGCGGCGGCGGTGGCCGCGGCGGCTGGTAAGCCACACCCCGCAGGCTCACCCATTTCGTTCGGAAGAGCACGCGGAACAACTCAGCCCACTTCGAGCGGGGCCCATCCAAGGGCCCCGCTCTGTTTTTGGCTCACACGGCCTGGATCATGCCGGGTCACACTCGCGCGAGGACCTCGCCCTCTTGCCAAGAGGTCAGAGCCCCCGGGCTTCAGGCCTCGTAGAGCTCCAGCGGCAGCCCGTCGGGGTCGCGAAAAAAGGTGTATCGCTTGCCCGTCGCCTCGTCCAGCCGAACTGGCTCGCAAGCGACCCCGCTGGCACCCAGTTCCGCCACGATGCGGTCGAAGGCATCCACCGCGAAGGCCAGATGCCTAAGGCCGCACGCCTCCGGATTGGACCGGCGTCCGGGTGGATCGGGGAAGGAAAAGAGCTCGATCTGCGTACCGTCATCGAGCGCGAGATCGAGCTTGTACGAACGACGCTCGGCCCGGTACGCCTCCGCGATGATGCGCAGGCCAAGCACCTCGACATAGAAACGCTTCGAGCGCTCGTAGTCGGAGCAGATGATCGCGACGTGGTGGATGCGCAGTCGCACTCGTGCTGGCTCGCTCGTGCCCGCCCGCTCAACCAGGCGCCAGTCGCACGACCTTGTCGGGACCGTTGAGCACGACATAGATCGTGCCGTCAGGCCCGACGACGACGTCACGCACGCGGCCCATGCCGTGCACGAGTTCCTCGCGCTCCGCGACATAGGCGTTGCCGCCCTCGACGCGCATGCGCAGCCGGTCGACGTTCGCTCCCGAGAGGCCGCCCGCAACAAGGTCGTTCCGCCACTTCGGGAAGGCACCGCCTTCACCACTCGCATCCGGGCCGCGAACCACATCAAGCCCACACGCGCCGATGGACGGAATCCAGACAAACGCGGGCATCACGAGCGAACCATCCGCATCCGCGCCGGCGGGAACCG
>CAZBXF010000059.1:0-17374 GCA_964495635.1 uncultured Phycisphaeraceae bacterium | reverse complement strand
CAACCCGGAGAAGCAGTTCCCGATCGTGCGCGTTCTGGGGACGATCGGCTGGATCGCGGCGGGATTTGCTGTCGTCTATTTGGCGGGCCTCTTCCCGAACGCAACCACGACCACCGACGGCGTGGTCAGCGTCAACTCCGGCTCGCCGCACTTCTTCTACATCGCGGGTGGCGCGGGCATTCTGCTGGGGCTGTACAGCTTCACGCTTCCGAACACGCCTCCTCCTGCGAAGGGCAAGCAGTTCTCCATCGGCTCCGCGTTCGGGCTTGATGCGCTCGCCATGCTCAAGGATCGCAACTTCGCGGTCTTCGCGTTGTGCTCGTTCCTGCTGTGCATCCCGCTCGCGGCGTACTACGCCTTCGCAAGAACCTATGTGGAAGTGGTCGGTATCGACAATCCCACGGTCAAGATGACGTATGGCCAGATGTCCGAGATCCTGTTCATGCTCGTCATGCCGCTGTGCTTTGCACGGCTGGGTGTGAAGTGGATGCTGGCGGTGGGAATGCTGGCGTGGGTCATCCGCTACGGCCTCTTCGGCGCGGCGTGGGGAGGCGAGGGGGCCGAGCACATCAAGTGGATGGTGCTCGCGGGGATCATCCTGCACGGCATCTGCTATGACTTCTTCTTCGTCACGGGCATGATCTATGCGGAAAAGCGGGCTCCGAGCGCCGTGCGGGCTCAGGCGCAGTCGCTGCTGGTGCTGCTGACGCAGGGGCTGGGGATGCTGGTGGGCAATCAGGTCTTCCCGCGGATTGTGGGAGCGTTCACCACCAAGACGGCGGCCGGCGCCGAGGTGATCGACTGGCGGATGGTGTGGTTCATCCCTGCGGGGTTCGCGCTGCTGGTGCTGGTCTTCTTCGTGGTGGCGTTCAACCCGCCGAAGGAAGAGGGGAAGACGGCGGGGCAGTAGCTGCCCGGGCTCGATGCGCGATCTCGGAAGACGAAACACGAACGCGGAGACGCGCGGAGAGTTGCGGTACGCAGGGGAGGCGGAGGATTTGGGAGGGGGACAGAGAGGGTGGGGCTCAAGAAGGCATCGAGCTGCAGGCGATTGGGAGAGAGGCACATCCTCCGAGCTGTTGGCGATCAGCTGTTCTCGCTCAACGCTGCTCGCTTTTCCCGCTCTCCCAGCCACTGCATGACGGCCCAGGTGACGAGCAGACCGACGGTGCCCCCGACGACCACGTCTGAGGGGTAGTGCGCACCGAAGATGACTCGGGCGATGGCGACGATCGCGACGAGCCCCACCATGAGCCAGGTGAGGCGTGGGTACATGATGGCGAGTGCGATTCCAAGGGCTGCGGCGGCGGAGGTGTGGCTGCTTGGCATGGAGTGGAGGTCGGAGGAGATTCCCTTCCAGACCTCCCACGGAGCGGCCCAGAGGTAGCCGGCTTCGTCGCCGCCCTTTTCCACGCTGCGCGGGAGCGGGTACCGGCCCAGCGGGCCCGTGAAGCTCCAGGCGGTTGCGTAGTCGGGATGGGCGGCCATGTCGAGGACGACGCGGGGGCGGGGGCGACCCACCAGCATCTTCAGGGCCTGGGTCGTCGCGGCGGTCGCGACAGCGCCGGCGATCCAGTGGAGCATGCGTGTCCGCATGGAGCGATCGAGGAGGAGGATCACGATCGCGACGATGACGCTGCTGGCGAGATCGCCGAACTGCTGGAGGAAGAGGAGCGTGCGCCGGACATCGCCACCGATGCGCAAGTCGCCGCCGTCCTGGAGGCGGCTTGAGAACTCGGCGACGTGCTGATCGATGAAGAGGCAGCCCGTGGCGAGCGTGAGGCCGCCCGCCGCGACGAGGGCGGCCGTGCCGAGCGTGAGGCGGGGAAAGGGTCGTGGGCTAGAGTGTGCGTTCATAGTTGCTGCGTCAATGCCTGTTGAGCCATGAATGTCCGGACCAGTCTCTTCCAGCATCTCGACTTCCGATGGGGCGAGCCCGAGGGCGGCGGCCGGACGGCTCCGCGCCTGGTGCCGCGGCGTCGGGGGCGGGGTCGCGCTGGTCCTTATCTGCCTGGCAGTGTATCTCCCGGGCTTCTTCTCGCTTCCGCCGGTCGATCGGGATGAGTCGCGCTTTGCGCAGGCGTCCCGGCAGATGCTCGAGAGCGGTGACTGGGTCGTGCCGCGGATCCAGGGGCGCGAGCGACTCAACAAGCCCCCGATGATCTACTGGACGCAGGCTGGCTCCGCGGCGATCTTCACGCGCGGCAACACCCTGCAGGACGAGATCTGGATGTATCGCCTGCCATCGCTTCTGGCGACGATCGGTGCGGTGCTCGCGACGTGGCTTCTGGGGTGTCGGATGTTCGACGGGAGGGCGGCCTGGCTCGCGGCGGTCCTCCTGGCATGCTGCCCGCTGGTCTGGTGGGAAGCGAGACAGGCCCGCGCGGACATGCTGCTGCTTGCGATCACGACGGCGACGATGGCGGTGGCGTGGTGTCTGATGCATCGGCGTGGGGCGTTCTCACGACCAGAGCTGGGACGGCCGCCACTAACGCTGGGCGCGTGGGGCCTCACGCTGGCGCTTTGGGGCCTAGTGGGGGCGGGGGTGCTGACGAAGGGTCCCATCACGCCGATGGTGCTGCTGCTGGCCGCTGGTGCGCTCTGCGTGCTCGGGCGCTCTTGGACGCCTCTGCGGGCCTTGCGGCCGCTCGTCGGGCTCGTGATTGTCGTGGCGATGGTGGCGCCCTGGGTGCTGCTGGTGATCCGCGAGGTCGGCTGGGATCGCTACTCGGCGCTGATCCATGACGAGGTGGTCGGCCGGAGTCTCGAACCCAAGGAGGGGCACGCTGGTCCACCGCTGTATCACGTGGTGGCGACACTCCCGCTCTTCTGGCCCGGCACACTGCTGGTGGGGGCGGGGGTCTTCTGGGGGGCGTGGCGGGGTCTTGCGTCGCGCCGCGCTGCTGAGGGGTCGGGGCGGCTCACACGCGGCTGGACCCGCGTCCGGACGACCACACTGGCGCGGCCGAGGGCTGCGTTCCTGCTCGCGTGGCTTGTGCCATCGTGGATCGTGTTCGAGCTCGTGAGCACCAAGCTCCCCCACTACACCCTCCCGCTCTATCCCGCGCTGGCGCTGCTGAGCGCGCGGGGAGGGATGGCGCTCGTGCCCCACCTGCAGCGGCTCGCGCCGATCACGCCCCTGCGGCACGTGCTCCGGACGTGGATGCTGGGCGGGCACGTGCTGCTCGTGCTGGCCGGCGCGGCGGGCGCGGGGGCGATCGCGACGATTCTGGACGGATCCCCGATGAAGATCCCGCTCATCGGCAGTGTGCTGGGGATGATGATCTCGCTGATGGCGTGGTTCAACATCCGCGGGCAGGGTCCGCTCGGGCGTGGCCAGTGGCCGCGTCAGCTGGCGCGGGGCGTGCTGGTCTTTGGAGTCGCCGCGGCGTGCCTCGGCGTCTCCCTGCCGCGTCTCCACGCGCCGTGGGTCGCCCTGCGGGCTTCGCAGGCCCTCGCGAGCGCGGACCCGGGTGCGACGCGTCCGTGGGGCATGGTCGAGTTCCAGGAGGACAGCGTGATCTTCCTGACGCGGGGGCATGCGCAGCGCGTCCATGGTGATGAGCTTGCGTCCTGGCGCGCGGCCAACCCCGATGGACTTCTGCTCATGCCCAGATCACGGATCGACGGGTCGCAGCGTGTGCTTGCGGAGGCCGCCGGGTTCAACTACCCCAAGGGCAAGCGCGTCGATCTTGTGGTCGTCGAGGAGGCGCGATGACCCCGGCGCAGGATCAGACCGCGCCGCTCGACGGCATCCTGATCATCGACAAACCAATCGGCCCAACCTCGATGGACATCTGCGCCCGGGTCCGGACGCGTCTGCGCCGCGCGGGCGCGCCCAAACGCGTGAAGGTGGGGCACGCGGGCACGCTGGATCCACTCGCGAGCGGCGTTCTGGTCGTGCTGGTGGGACGAGCGACACGCCTCTGCGACAGGCTGATGGCAACGCGCAAGGGATACCTCACAACGATCGACCTCTCGTGCTTCTCAAACACCGATGACGCGGAGGGTGAGAAGACGCCGGTCGCGATCGCTTCGGTGCCGACGCGTGAGCGCATCGACGCGGCAATCCCGTCCTTTGTCGGGACGATCATGCAGGCCCCACCCGCGTTCTCGGCGATCAAGGTTGGCGGGCGGGCCGCGTACAAGGACGCCCGGGCGGGCAGACCGCTCGACCTTCCGGCACGGCCGGTCACGATCGACGCGATCCGGGTTGTGGACTACACCTTTCCGCATCTGACGCTCGAGGTCGACTGCGGGAAGGGCGTGTACATCAGAAGCCTGGCACGCGACCTTGGCCGCACGCTCGGGACTGGCGGCATGCTCTCGGCATTGAGACGCACGCGCGTCGGCGACTACACACTCGCCGAGAGCCGGACGATGGCGTCGCTCCCCGACTCCATGACGCAGTCGGACCTGCTGCCGCCGCCGCGTGAGAGCGCGGAAGCTACTTGAGGCGAGCCCGAAGCGCCGCAGCGGCCTCCGGGGAGTAGGCCCTCCAGACGATCTGCTCGGGGGTGATCTCGAACGAGGCCTGCAGGCCCGCCGGAGTGACTCTGCCGCTGCCGATGGCGACGATCTCGCGGGGGAGGTCGGCCTCTCGGGCCCGGAGGATCCGAGGCTCTGAGTCCGAAGGGGCCAGCTCGAGCCTCGTGACGGAGAGCTCGGCCAGAGCCCCCGCCAGCCGCGCCGCACGGGCAGCCGCGGTTGCGCCCGGCACCAGGCCCGACATCTCCGCTCCCGAACCGCTATTCATCGTCATCGCCGCCCTCGGCCGAGGCACCACGCGCAGGGCGCCGATCGAGCTCAGGATCGCGAAGCCCCGGCACAGACCCGGGCATCCAGACGTCGTCGACATCCTGACCATCACAAACCCGCCGCATCGCGAGATAGAGCATGGTCCCGCCGGTATGCACGAAGCTCGCGACATAGCCGCCCACGAGCACCATCGGAAGGTCAAGCCAGAACCCGACGGCGGCACCCATCGTGCGGAGCGAGGCACCCGCGCCCGGTGCGATGCGGCCGGGATCGACGCTGTCGGGCGTCCAGGCCGTCGCCGTCGCACGGGCGGTCTCGGAGACGAGCACCGCGAGCATGATGAGCAGGGCCGTGGTGATCGCCGCCTGAAGGCAGAGGATCAGGACATAGACGCCGTACTGGAGCGGGCGGCACGCCACGTATGCGATGGTGCGCTGGACGGAGTCGATGCCGTCCGTCGCTTCGCACGCGAGCGCGGGGAGGAGCATGGGCGCACCAAGCAGCGTCAGGGCCAGGAGCAGCACCGCCGCGGTCGTGATCAGCATGGCAAGGCCGAAGAGGAGCCCGCCCGCCACCTGAATCCAGGGCAGGCTGAGCCCGGCCCAGCCCGCTCCGGCAAGGAAGAGGAGGAGCAGGGTGCCCACAAGCACCGGGCCCAGCAGTGTCAGCCAAGCCGAGACCCATCTTCCGACCGCAAACCCGAGCGCCTCGGTCCATCCGAGCTTGCCAAGCCGCGCGGACTCGGTCGCCGCGCTGCGGGCCGTCGCGAGGCCCAGCACCCCCACGACGAGCATCGATACGGCGATGATGGTCAGGGACGACAGCGGCGCCTGCCAGAGATCATCCAGCAGACCTCGGATCTGGCCGAATCCCGCGCGGGCACCTGCGCCGGGCTCAAGCCGGAGGACTCCCCGCACGACCGACGCGAGGCTGCCTGCAGCCTCCCTCGAGAGGATCGCGATGGGGCCCTCGTCCAGGCCAGACCAGAGACGCCCGAGGCGGTCCAGAAGAGCCACAAGGACGATGGTGAGGACACCGAAGCCAAGCCTCGTGGGACGCAGCGCCAGCCCGGCCGTGCGCAGCAGGCCGGGCCAGACCATTCCTGACCGGATCTGGCTCCACGATCCAAACTGTCCCGTGCGGGTCACTGCCATGGCTGCCTCCAACGCCCTCCGCCGATCACCGTCGCCTGCTCCAAAGGTAACGCTCCCGAGACATCAACGCACGGGGGCCAGCCCGCGGCAGCGCCACGCATTTCGCGAGCGCCTCCTTCGCCTGCCGCCATTCTCCTACACTTCCCGCCATGCTCCAATCCACGGCCAAGTGGTCGTTCATCCTCTTCTGCCTCTTCGCCGTCGGGCCGGCGGTCTCAACGCTCGCCTTCCACCTCCGGGATGTCGACGGTGGACCAGGCGTCTCGCTGCTCATCGGCGAATCACCGGCCGCGGGCCTCATCGCCGGCCTTGCGGCGTTCGCAGCGGCGCTGGTGGTGGGACTGATCGGTGGCGCGTTCTTCTCGATGTACACGGGCCTTGGTTGCGCGGGGCTGGTGCTCGCGTGGTCGGGCTGGGGGCTTGGCACCATCGACGACTTCGCCCGCAGGACCCGCGATGGCTCCGACCTTGGACTGCTGGGAATCGAAGGGCTGATCGGCGGCCTCGTGGTGGTCGGGATCGCGGTGCTGGTGGCCCGCGTGGCCCTCTCGCGTGAGCACGCCGCGGCGAAGCCCGCACCGGTGCCCCCTCGAGTGCGGTCGTGGCTGGGAGTCTTCGCGCTGCGGGCAGAGGAGAACGCCAAGCCGATCCCCGCGGCGGCGGCTGGACTTGTCCTTGGAATCGTCGTCACGGGAGCCGTCTTGTGGCTTGCGGCCCTCACGCCGATGCGCGGGCAGACGCTGATGGCTGTGGTGCTGGGTGGCATGGCCGCGGGCCTCTGTGCCCAGCTCGCGGCGTCTTCCTTCCGCGTGATGCTCGCGCCGACGGCGCCGATCCTGGGCGTCGCCGTACTGGCGCTGCTCGGACCCGTGTCGGCGAGCTTCCTCCATGGCAACGGCTTCCTCACGGCACTGTTCGATGGGACGTTGTGGCCGCTCGCGAGGCCCATCTCGCTCCAGTGGGGGGCGGGCGCACTGCTCGGAATTCCGCTGGGGCTCGGTTGGGGGGGCTCGATCCTCGATCTGAGGGCCACCGGCGAGGACTAATCTTGTTCGGACCGGCCAATGCTCGCCGGTCAGCACTTCCACCATTTGCTTACCGAATCCACCGATTGCACTCCGGCGTAGTGAGGACAGCAAACCTCATCCTCCGCTACGTCCGACATTCCCGGAGCGTTCATGCCCGTCCGCAAGGCCAAGACCCGCGCGAAGTCCCCCGTCAAGTCCGGCCGCGCGGCTGCGCGTGCCGCCGTCCGTCCGGCACCTTCCGCCGCTGCGACCGCTGTCCCGGGCGAGCGTTCTGCGGGCATGCCAGACGTGCAGGCCAGCAGCGATCGACGCCAGATCGCCATCGACCGCGTGGGCGTGAAGGAGATCACCTACCCCATCCGCCTTCGTACCCGCGACGGTGGGGAACAGACCACGGTCGCCAAGATCAACATGTACGTCGCCCTCCCCCACTACCAGAAGGGGACGCACATGAGCCGCTTCCTGGAGGTATTGAACGACCAGACGAGCGAGCCGATCACGCCGGACCGGATTCCTCACCTCACCCGCGTGATCTGCGAGCGCCTGAACGCTCAGGTCGCGCACTTTGAGGCCAAGTTCCCCTACTTCATCCGCAAGCTCGCGCCCGTGACCGGCCAGCCCGGCCTCATGGACTACGAGGTCACCTTCGAGTGCATGGCCAACGGCGAGACGGACTTCATCCTTGGCGTCGCGGCACCGGCCACCAGCCTGTGCCCCTGCTCGAAGGAGATCAGCGCGTACGGGGCTCACAACCAGCGCTGCCGCATCGAGGCCCGCGTTCGATTCGATGGAATGGTCTGGATCGAGGATCTCGTCGAGCTCCTCGAGAAGGCCGCCTCGTGCCCTGTCTTCGCGGTGCTGAAGCGTCCCGACGAGAAGTGGGTGACCGAGCGGGCCTTTGACAATCCCAAGTTCGTCGAGGACATCGTCCGCGACCTGGCGGTCGGCCTCGAACGCGAGAAGCGCGTTCGCTGGTTCTCGATCAACTCCGAGAACTTCGAGAGCATCCACAGCCACAACGCCTACGCCCAGATTACCCGCGACAAGTCCCGGGCATGAGTCGGGGCGAGGGATCCGCCCGCGCACCCCGCCCCGTACTGCGGCGGGAACGCCGAGAGCGCCGATACTCCATGCCGCCGGGGACGCGTACCCTTCCGGCGGGGCGGAGCCACGGACGGCATGGGCCTAGATGCGATCATTCCGAGCATGTATCACCGGCGGCTGCTGCTGCTCGCCGGAGCCTCGTCCCTTGCGCTCGTTCCGCTCACGCTCCGGCTTGGTGAGCTCACGATCGTGCGTTCGACGGACCTGCGGGCCGCGGCGGAAGAACGCCTGGTGAGGGTCCGTCAGACGCCCACCACGCGCGGCACGATCACGGATCGGAAGGGCCGGATTCTTGCGCAGGATCGCCCAAGCTATGACATCGCCGTCCACTATGGCGTGATCACCGGTCAGTGGGCCCAGCAGCGGGCCGGGCGGGCCGCGCGTCGAAGCGTCGGAGCCCGCTGGCTCGAGCTCTCCCCGGCCGAGCGGCGCGAGCTGGAGGAGATCTATCGGGCGGCGTACGAGCAGCATCTGGATCGCGCCTGGGACGAGCTCTCGATCGCCGCAGGGGTCTCGCGCACGCGGATTGATGAGGAGCGGGCCGCGATCATCGCGGAAGTCACACGCCGGCGCGATCGCTACGCGGAGCGGCTGGTGGCGCGGGAGATGGAAGCCATCCGCGCCCAGGGACGCGAGCCGACGATCGAGGAAGTGGAAGACTCCCGACGCCGCGCCGCCAAGGCGACGATCTCCGAGCAGGACGCGATCCACGCGCTGCTGAGGGGCGTTTCGGACGAGGCGGGGTTCGCCTGCCAGGCGCTCGAGGACGAAGAGGTTCCGCTCGACGTTGCCGGCACGGCGGACGCGGAGCTCGCGAGCAGCGATCTCGTCGAGCGGATTCCGGGGCTGCGCGTGCTGGACGCCGGCGAGCGTGAGTATCCGTACGAATCGGTGCAGGTTCCGCTCGATCGCTCGACCTTCCCCGGTCCGCTTCGCTTCGCTCCGGGCGAGCAGCCGGACGAAGCGGACGGCGAAACGGCCGGCGAGGCCGCCAAGCGGACTCCGCTGAACATCCGTGTCGATGGGCTTGCGATGCACGTGCTCGGTCGGCTTCGGGAGCGAGTGCATGCGGAGGATGCCGCGGCCCGCACCGCCGCACTCAACGCGGACCCTGCGCTTCGCGCTGTCGCCTACGAGGGCGCAGGGGTCGATCGTGGCTCATATCGCGAGCTGGACCGGGTGGGTGACATGGGTGTTGAGTCCTCGCAGGAGCCGCTGCTGCGAGGGCTGCGGGGCGTGCAGGTGGTGCGAATGGACACGGGCGAGCGGCGTGCCGTGCCGGCGCGGACGGGACGTGACGTGCGCCTCACGATCGATGCGCTCCTGCAGGCCCGCGTGCAGGCCGTCATGAGCCCCGAGGCGGGCCTTGCGGTCGTCCAGCCATGGCACGGACAAGAAGGCCCGACGCAGCAGATGGGCGAGGCGCTCAACAGCGCGGCCGTGGTGCTCGACATCGACACCGGCGACATCCTCGCGATGGCCTCCATGCCCAGCTTCACGCATCGTCAGGCCCGCGAGGAACCAGAGTCCGTCTTTGGAGATCCCACGCGCCTGGCCTACCTCAACCGCGCGATTTCCAAACCCTACCAGCCCGGCTCCATCGTCAAGCCCCTGATCCTCGTCGGCGCGGTGCAGAGGGGGAACTACAACCTCTCCCAGCGCATCGAGTGCTCGGGGCACCTCTTTGAGGGCCGGCCGAACGAGTTCCGCTGCTGGATCTACAAGCGTTTCTCGACGACGCACACGGCCCAGTTCGGCCACGACCTCTCTTCCGAGGAGGCCATCATGGCCTCATGCAACATCTTCTTCTTCACGCTGGGTCGGCGGCTCGGGCTGGAGGGCGTCACCGAGGTGTACCGCGAGTTTGGCGTGGGAGAGACCTTCAATCTCGGCCTCTTCGACTCACGGCGCGAGAATGTTGAATACCCCGGCGAGCTCGGCTCGGCCGATGGCAAGCCACTGGGCCTCGGCGATGCGATCCAGATGGGCATCGGTCAGGGCCCGGTGGCGTGGACTCCGCTGCACGCCGCGGACGCCTACGCCACGCTCGCACGCCCCGGCGGCGTGCGGGTCGCACCGCGCCTGATCATGGGCGCGACCGGCCCGACGCTGGCACCCCGCAGAGAACCGCGCGAACTGGGGCTTGATCCCTCGGCCCAGGCCGCGGCGCTGGAGGGCCTGCGGCTCGCCGTCAGCGATGAGCGAGGCACGGGACACCACCTCTCCTTCGACGGGGTCCGCGAGAACATCTTCAACGCTCCGGGCGTCACGATCTGGGGCAAGACGGGAACGGCGACGGCGAGCCCGGTGTACGCCGATCCCGACGGGCCAGATGGACCGCAGCAGAGCCAGCTGATCGCCGAGGGCGACCATTCCTGGTTCGTCGTGCTCGTGGGGCGCGGGCGCCCGCAGTACGCGATCTCCGTTGTCGTTGACTTTGGCGGCTCGGGAGGCAAGGTCTCCGGCCCCATCGCCAACCAGATCATCCATGCCCTCATCGCGGAGGGCTACCTCTGAGCGCTTTCGCCCGATCCACCGACGGCCTCCTCAGCCCGCGCGACGCGATCGCCAGCACCGCCGGGGTCCTGACGCGCATCGGTCCCGCGTGGATCACCATCCTCGCGTCGCTCGCGCTCAGCGCCATCGGCATCTACACCATCGATGTCGCGAGCGGCCTCCGGAGCGCCAGCACGCCGGAGAGCGCCGACTCGCTCCTTACCCTCGGCCCGGTCGCGATGAGGCAGGCCGTCTACGCCGGCGCCGGTATCGCGGTCGCGATCGCCGTCATGATCCCCAGCTACCGGACCCTGGGGTACGCCTCATGGCTGCTGCTGCTGGTCGCGGTGGCGCTGCTGGTGTTCCTGCTGATTCCCGGTGTCCCCGCGAGCATCGTGCGACCCCGCAACGGTGCGCGCTCGTGGATCGACCTTGGTCCGATGGATCTCCAGCCAAGCGAGTTCGCGAAGATTGCGTGGGTGCTGACGCTCGCGTGGTACCTTCGGTACCGTGCCAATCACCGCACGCTGCTGGGCTTGCTGCCACCGGCGATCCTGACGGCGATTCCCGTCGGGCTCATCGTGCTTCAGCCGGACCTTGGGACCGTGCTGCTCTTCATCCCCGCGCTCTTTGCGATCCTTGTGGCGGCCGGCGCCAAGCTCAAGCACCTCTCGCTCATCGTGCTCCTTGCGATGCTCGCCGCCCCCGCCGCGTACCCGATCCTGCGACCCCACCAGCAGGAACGCATCGTCGGCCTCTTCATGCAGCTCAAGGGGGACACGTCGGCCGATCAGGACATCAACATGCAGCAGGTGACGGCCCAGCGACTGATCGGCGCGGGCGGCATCACCGGCCTGCCCGAAGCCCACAGCCGCGCCCTGCTCCAGTACAACGCGCTGCCCGAACGCCACAACGACATGATCTTCGCGGTGCTGTGCAACCGCTTCGGCCTGATCGGCGGCGTGGGCGTGCTGTTCCTCTACCTGCTCTGGTCGCTGGGTGCGCTCTGGACCGCGGCACGATGCCCCGAGCCCGTCGGGCGCCTGGTCCCCATCGGCTTTGTGGGTTTCCTGCTCGCCCAGGTCGTCGTCAACGCGGGGATGAATCTGGGCATCCTGCCGGTCATCGGCATCACGCTGCCGTTTGTCTCGCACGGCGGTTCGAGCATGCTGGCGATGTGGATCATGACGGGGCTGGTGGCGTCGGTGGCGCTGAGGCGGCCTCGAACGGGGATGCTGCGGAAGAGCTTTGAGTATGACGATGATGAGTGATGGGGATTGAGCGCCCCGTGCCATCGAAGTGCTCAGCTTTGCGGGGATTTCGATGGGATTGAGGGAGAGCACTCCCTTACGGTCGTGCTGCATATTGACCCGGAGCGGCCGACTTCGATGGCACGGGATTCAGGCAGGCCGAAGAACCGGTCGGGACGACCGGGCCACCCAAGGCGGCGTGCTGCACACTCGCAGCCTGCCCCTCCCCCTCCTAGCCTCTGCTGATGCCCAAGCCTCCGCAGCGACGTCCGATGTCCAAGCGTGCCACTCATGTGGGTCCGCGGCCGCCCTCTGGGCGTGATCAGCGTGATCAGCGCGACCCACGTGCTCGTCGGGATGCACGCGGACCTACGGCCAGCGGTCAGCGACCGGGGCCCGATGGTCCTGGCGCGGCGCGGGAGATCGAAGCACCGCCGCCGCGTCCGCCGCAGCGGCCCAAGCAGCCCCCCCCACCGCCACGCCCGCTTGAGCTCAACCTCGCGGCAGCCACGCCCGTGCCGCCGCCGCCGGACTTTGCGGAGAAGGCGCTGGGGCTGCACATCGAGCTTGAGCCGCACGAGCTGGAGCCGCTGGGGCGGTTCCTCGGGATGGTCCTCGCGGCCAACGAGTCGATGAATCTCACGGCCATCGACGACCCGGCTCAGGCCTGGACGCGCCACGTTCTGGACTCCCTCTCGCTCGTGCAGGTCCTCGCAGAGCTGCCGAGCGGCGCCCGCGTGATCGACGTCGGCACCGGTGGCGGCTTCCCAGGTGTCCCACTCGCCATCATCTTCCCCAAGCTCAAGTTCACGCTCCTCGACGCGACTGCGAAGAAGATCGAGTTCCTGAAGCAGGCATCGCAGGCGCTTGGCCTCACCAACGTGCAGGCCATCGCCAGCCGCGCCGAGACCCTCGCACATGATCGTGGCACGCGCCTCACGGGAGTGGCGGCGAAGAACGCGCCCGTCACGCCCGGACGCGCGCCGCGGCAGAATGCGCATCGAGAGGCATACGACCTCGTCATCGCACGCGCGGTCGGGCCTATGGCCACGCTCGCGGAGCTGACGATTCCCTTCGCCAAGCCGCCAGAGCGCGAGACCGAGACCCCCGGAGGCGTGATCGCCCTCATCAAGGGCCAGAAAGCTGGCGAAGAACTGGAGGCCGCGGCGAAGGCCATCAAGCTGCTGGGCGGCTTCTACGAGCAGACGATCCCGACACCGACCGGCCAGATCGTCCTCATCACGAAGATCAACCCCACCAACCGGATCTATCCGAGGGCTGATGGGGAACCGAAGAGATCGCCCCTGGGCGTCGGCTCTTCACCCAGGGAGTGACCTGTCCAACCGCTGGCCCTCTCTCTCCCGGCCTTCGCGGCCTCCATACGCTCCGCCTTCATGCCTCCAATCCCCGTCATCAAGGGTCCCGATGCCGACGCCGCGTATGCCGCGGCACAGAAGGTCGTCGAGATCCATCGCCACCTCTCCACCTGGATCCGGCCGGGAATGACGCTCGCGCAGATCGACGCCGAGGTTGCCCGCCTGCTGGAGTCGCTCAACTGCCGCTCCTGCTTCCACGGCTACAAGGTCCCCAAGAGCCCCCCCTTTCCGAGCCACGCCTGCCTCTCGGTCAACGACTGCGTCGTTCACGGCACAGCCGGCTACCGGCGCGAGCCACTCAAGCAGGGCGACCTTCTCAAGGTCGACATCGGCGTGTGGCACGGCCGCCCGAACGCGTGGATCGGCGACGCCGCCTGGACCTACTCCATCGGCGAGCCCTCGCCGCTGGCCCGCCGCCTCATGGAGTGCGGCAAAGAGTCGCTCGCCCGCGGCGTTCGCGAGCTGCGTCCCGGCAACACCTACATGGCCTGGGCCAAGGCCGTCCAGAACCACGTCGAGAAGGAGTGCGGCTTCCATTGCGTACGAGGCCTGGGTGGACACGGCATCGGCCGCGCACTCCACACGCCTCCCTACGTCGCTAACGTCGTACCCACATTTCCCGGCGAGTGGCCCGAGGGGAGCAAGCAGTGCGCCCCGGGCACACTCATCGCCGTTGAGCCCATGATCGCCGCGGGCACGGGGGACACCTATCACAACACCCTCGGCCGTCTCGACGATTGGCCCGTTTTCACCAAGGACGGCTCGCTGAGCGTCCACTACGAGCACGACGTCCTGATCACCGAGAATGGCCCCAGGATCCTGACGGACGGGCTTCAGGACCTGCCGGACGTGATCCAATAGCAGAGTCCTGGCCGAGCCCCCACCACCCACGCCAAGCCCGAGTCCACGCGGCACCCGCCCGTGCGCCCTACGCTCGTCCCGATGTCCCGCATCGACGACATCTTCGCCTCGCTTCTGGCCAGCAACCGCACGGCGCTGATGCCCTTCGTCGTCGGCGGCCATCCGCGCAAGGGCGATCTCTCGCTCCTGCTCTCCGGCCTTGAGAAGGCCGGCGCGAGCATCATCGAGGTCGGCATTCCGTTCTCAGATCCCATCGCCGACGGCTCGGTGATCGCCGCGGCCATGCACGAAGCCCTTCAGCGCAAGACCACCCCTGACTCCATCTTCGAAGAGGTCGCCACCATCCGCCCCTGGCTCAAGGCCGGGCTGGTGGCGATGGTCAGCGTTTCCATCGTCCACCGCTGGGGCGGGCCCGCGGCGTTCGTCTCCAATGCTCGGCAGGCCGGGTTTGACGGCCTCATCATCCCCGACGCGCCCCTCGAAGCCATCGGCCCCATCCGCGAGGCCGCCGCGAACGAGGGCGTCTCGCTCAGTCTCCTGCTGGCCCCCACCACGCCCCTCAAGCGGGCGGAGGAGATCCTGAAGGCCTGCACCGGCTTCCTCTACCTGCTGGCGAGGGCCGGGCTGACGGGTGAGCAGGTTCAGGCCCCCGAGATCGCCGGAAAGGTGGCTAGACTTCGCGAGATGACGTCGCTCCCCATTGCCTGCGGCTTCGGGATCAGCACGCCGGACCATGTCCGTGCCGTGACGCTGCATGCCGACGCCGCGATCGTGGGAAGCGCGCTCGTCCGTCGCCTCTCCGCGGCCGTCAGCGCCGGCAAGGATCCCATTGCCGAGGCCGAGGCGTTTACCAAGACTCTTGTGGATGCCCTGTCGGTTGGCCAGCGGCAGCAGCGCGCCCAGCGTCAGCAGGCGGCCGGCGCCGCCACACTCTCGCAGCCCAGCCCGTAGTGTTTGCATAGGTTTTCCGGTCCGGAAGGGCCGGCCACCTGTGCCTCTTCCGGCCCTCGCACTCCTCGTTGGAACACGGTCCCAAAAGAAACCAGACCCGCCCGAGAAACTGTTTCACGGAGCGGTACGATCATCAAGCATGGCCCCTGCGGAGATCGCACTCTGCGGGGTCCCCGGCCCGCGTTGATGGCACGCACGACCACACCGCCGGCCGCGCTCAGCAAAGGAACTCACCCGATGGCTAGCACGAACGGTTCGACTTATCTGGTCTCACACGAGAACGGCGTCACCATGACCAAGCACGACCACTCCCCCCACCACCCCCACTCTTCCCGTGCCCACACCGGCGCCGAATCGCGACGCGTCGACGAGCGTTTCTCTGAGGACGTCTTCACGCTCCGCGTGATGCAGCAGCGCCTCCCGAAGGACACGTACAAGAAGCTCCTTCGCACCGTCAACCTCGGCGAGGCCCTCGACGCCCACCTCGCCGACGTCGTCGCCTCCGCCATGAAGGACTGGGCCATTGAGAAGGGCGCGAGCCACTACACCCACTGGTTCCAGCCCCTCACCGGCAGCACCGCCGAGAAGCACGACGCCTTCATCGTCCCCGACGGCAACGGCGGTGCCCTCAGCGAGTTCACCGGCTCCGCGCTCGTCCAGGGCGAGCCCGACGCCAGCAGCTTCCCCTCCGGCGGCATCCGCGCCACCTTTGAGGCCCGTGGCTACACCGCCTGGGACTGCACCAGCCCCGTCTTCATCAACCGCAACGGCGGCACCGCGACGCTCTGCATCCCCACCGTCTTCGTCTCCTGGACCGGCGAGGCCCTCGATAAGAAGACCCCGCTGCTTCGCTCCATGGAGGCTCTCTCCGCACAGGCGATGCGCGTGCTCAAGATCTTCGGCACCGACGCGGGTGTCACCAGCGTCAACGCCACCCTCGGCTGCGAGCAGGAGTACTTCCTCGTTGACCGCGAGCACTACTTTGCCCGCCCTGACCTCATCGCCTGCGACCGCACCCTCTTCGGCGCCAAGCCTCCCAAGGGCCAGCAGCTCGAGGACCACTACTTCGGCTCCATCCCCGCGCGCGTGCTGGCGTACATGAGCGAGGTCGAGCGCGAGCTCTATCGCCTGGGCGTCCCCCTCAAGACGCGCCACAACGAGGTCGCACCCTGCCAGTTTGAGCTGGCCCCCATCTTCGAGACCGCCAACGTCGCGTGCGACCACCAGATGCTCGTCATGGAGACGCTCAAGCGCGTCGCCCCGCGTCACAACCTCCAGTGCATCCTCCACGAGAAGCCCTTCGCCGGCATCAACGGCAGCGGCAAGCACCTCAACTGGTCCATCTCCACCAGCACCGGCGTCAACCTCCTGGACCCCCGTGACGAGACGCACATGAACGTGCAGTTCCTCGTCTTCCTCTGCGCCGTCATCCGCGCCGTCGACTCCTACCCCGAGGTCCTGCGCGCCAGCGTCGCCTCCGCGGCCAACGACCACCGCCTGGGCGCCAACGAGGCTCCCCCGGCCATCATGTCCATCTTCCTGGGCGACATGCTCAGCGACATCGTCGACCAGCTCGAGACGGGCAACCCCAAGAGCACGATGAAGGGCAAGAACCTCGACCTGGGCGCCAAGACCCTCCCGCAGATCCCGCGCCACACCGGCGACCGCAACCGCACCAGCCCCTTCGCCTTCACGGGCAACAAGTTTGAGTTCCGGGCCGTCGGCTCGTCGGGCGCGGTCGCCTGGCCCGCGACCGTCCTCAACACCATCGTCGCTGAGAGCCTCGACTACATCGCCTCCCAGCTCGAGAAGGCCCTGGGCAAGAGCTACAACCCCGCGACCGATCAGGCCAAGCTCATCGCCGCGGCCAAGGCCCTGCTCCAGAAGATCGTGAAGGAGCACAAGCGCGTGATCTTCAACGGCGACGGCTACACCAAGGAGTGGCACGAGGAGGCCGCCCGCCGCGGCCTGCCCAACTTCCGCGAGTCAGTCGCGGCCTTCCAGCAGATCGGCGAGAAGAAGTCCCTCGACCTGTTCAAGCGCTTCAAGGTGCTCAGCAAGGTCGAGGTCGAGAGCCGCGAGCACGTCTTCATCGAGAAGTACATCAAGCAGGTCCTGATCGAGGCCGAGACCGCGGCGCTCATCGCCCGCACCCAGATCCTCCCCGCCGCGCTCCGCCACCAGACCGAGCTCGCCGAGGTCGTCGCCGCCACCGAGGCGGCGGGCGTCGAGGCCGGTGCCAACCGCCTCGAGCTCGAGGCCCACATGGAGCGCGTCGCCAAGCTCCGGGCTGCCCTCAATAAGCTCGACGCGGCCAGCGACGCCCACCACGACGATGTCTCCGCTCACGCCGAGCAGATCCGGGACCAGGTCCGCCCCGCCATGGGCGAACTGCG
>CAZBXF010000058.1:7676-18308 GCA_964495635.1 uncultured Phycisphaeraceae bacterium | reverse complement strand
GCCTGCGCCACCTGCGGCCGCACCTGAGAGCTGCGAGCGCAGCCAGGCTCTTGCGACGGCCCAGTCGGCGGCGACGGTGGAGCGTGCAACTCCGAGGGCTTCGGCGATCTGTTCGTTGGTGAGGCCCGCGAAGAAGCGGAGCTCGACGACGCGGGCACGCCGCGGATCAAGGTCAGAGAGGCGCGCGATGAGCTCGTGGAGCTCCAGGATCTCGACGGCGCGGTCGTCGGAGGCTTCGTTGCCGCTGAGGAGCAGGGGCTTGTCGCCGCCGCCGCGCTTGGTGGCAAGACGCCGGCGGGCATGATCAACGAGGATGCCGCGCATGGCGATGGCGGCGACGGCGAGGGCGTGCCCCTCGCCACGGAAGCCTTCCTCGCGACTGCGCATCTTGAGGAAGACCTCGTTGACGAGCGCGGTGGGCTGGAGGGTGTGGCTGGTGCGCTCGCCGTCCATGTATCGCTGAGCCATGCGGCGCAGGTCCTCATAGATCACGGGGAAGACGCGTGTAAGGTCCTCGCGGTCCTTGGTGGCGAGGTCGCCCATGAGGAGGGTCAGGGAATGCTGGGTCGTGGGGTCCATGGCGAGCGCGTGCGAGTTCTCCGGGGCGGGGAGTCTACGTCCTTCAGAAAGGTGCCAACTGCGCGGGCCGGTCGAACGATGTGAAGATCCGGTTGCGGGCGGGAGTCTTGCGGGCCCGTGAAAACACCGGCCTTCGGCCAGCCTACCTCGATGAGGAGGAAGCCCAACGCTGGACGATGGGCCTGAGGTCATCTTCCTGGGCACCTGTTGCTGCAGGACCGAAGTACTTGAGTTCGAGCTCGCCGATCTCGCGGTCGAGTGCTTCGCGGCGGGGCTGATCGAGGGTTGCGGCGTGGAGGTTGCGGTAACGCCTGAGGGAGGTCACGACGCCCAGCGGCGTCATGCGCGCGGGCGTCAGGGCTGAGCTGGCGGGTACGGGCGCGTCGGCCGAGCGCCGCCGCAGGAGCCAGGCCAGCAGTGCGACGATCGACGCGAACATCGCGGTGATCGTGATGGTCATGGGTGTCCAGAAGGGGCGGGTGACCGCAACGGTCCTGCCCTGGACGGGGACGATGTCAAGATCGGAGTAGTACCGCGACTCAAGGGCGGCGGAGACGCCATCACGGAGGGCAGGGAGGGTGAAGGCGGCGCCGATGGGCCCGCCAGTCGGGGTGTAGGTGATGGTGTAGCCGCGCTCGACCTTGAGACGGTACATGCCGCTGGCGTCGGGCTCGGGATAGCCGTCCTTGGGTTCATCGTCGCCGCCGCTGTTCCAGCCGAAGCGTCCTGTGGCGACGTCGCCCTCCTGAAGGATGATGGGCGGGCGGCGTTCGATGCCGCCCTCGGCGACGGCGAAGCCCGGCATGGCGTTCTCGAGTCCTGCGAGGAGCTCGGAGATGTCGGGAAGGACGCCCTTGCCCCGGGCCTGCACCTCGAGCGTGACCTTGCCGTCCTTGTCGCCCTCGGTGATGGCGCGCACGTCGACGATCTGTGCGAGGGTGAGTTCGCTGACGGGCCTTGGGGCGCGGTCGGCGGTGACGGCCAGGAGCGGGGTGTTGCTCGGGAGGGCGAGGGTGACGGGGCCGGTCTGGTCGTTGAACTGCATGTCGAGCGTGACCTGAGGGATGCGGTCGACGCTGGCGTCCTTGCGCGTGAGGATGACGTAGGCCAGTGGCTTCTCGAGCCAGCCGTCTTCGCCGCCCTCGACAACGCCCCGGGGCGGCATGAAGGGATCGAAGAAGCCGATGGCATCGACGGTGAAGCCCTTCCCAAGGGAGTTCTCGAGAGACTTCTGGAGCTGATCGCGGTAGTTGATCTCGCGGTAGCTGTTGCCGACGCGGCCCCAGACGTTGTTCTGCAGGTACTTCGCGAAGCCGCCGGTCTCGCGATCCACGGAGTTGGTGAAGCGGAGGGAGACGAGAGCGCCGAAGGGCTGCTCGACGCCGACGCGGTCGTCGCCGTCGAGCGTGATGCGGAGCTTGATCTCGTCCTTCACAAGGTCCTTGTAGAGCTCCTCCATGGAGCGCAGCGAGGCGCCGGCCGGATGGTCCCCGATGATCCGGAGGGCGTGGCGCACCAGCCGCGGCTTGACCTCCGGCTCGGCGCGCCCGACGGCGGCCTCGATGTCGGCGGCGAAGACCGCGAGGTGACGATCCAGAGCCTCGGGCGGGAGTGTCCTCATGGAGGCGCCGATGAGGTCGATCTGGTCATCCTGGAGGGTGCCCTCCTTGGGCAGATCGTCGGGCCGGAGGAAGTTGAGCTCGGCGGTGCCCATGGCGGCGCCGAACCACCGCCGGTAGATCGTGGGATCGTCGCGTTCGTTGCCCTCCGCCACGGCGGCGCTGTAGCGGGCCGCGGCCTGGCCGAATGCCTCGAAGGCGGCCCGGCGGAGCTCGTTCTGCTTGGCGGGATCCTGCTCGCCCCGACCCTGGGACTGGTTGAACTGGAGGCGGTCGTAGGTGAGGGCCGCCCTCAGCACGGAGTGCTTCCAGACCTCGGGCTGCGAGGCGACGGCGGAGTCGATGAGCTCGAGCGCCAGGCCGTAGCCCTTGTCGACCAGCAGCGCGATCTCGGAGTCGGAGCGCTTGGTGCCGGTGGTGCGCTGCGCGGTGCGGCTGCGCCAGTCGCCGTTGAGACTGGCGCCCATGGTGCGAGCGAGGCCGGCGGCGGTGGACGCGGGGATCTGCTCGAGCGGCCCGAAGACGCGGACGATGTCGGCCTTCTCGTAGACCTCGGTCCTGGCGTGGCAGGCCTTGAAGGTGGGCACGATGGCGGGGAGCGAGCGGGCCTCGACGCCGATCTCCTTGAGCGTGACCATCAGGCGGTCGAGGCGATCGAGGTTGCGGCGCTGGCGCCCGCGAGTGAGCGGGGCCATCGGGATGAACTCGCGGTAGAAGAAGAAGTAGGGGAAGTTCTGCTCGTCCTCCTGGGCCTGCGGGTTGAGTCGCTGCTCCCAGCCGACGAGGAAGTGATCGGCGAGGTCGGCGGCCTGCTCGGGGTTGCGACGGATGGCGGTCTCGAGGAGCGAGAGGGCCATGTCGGTCTCGTCGGCGAGATTGGCGATGCTGATGGAGGCCTTGCGGGCGCGGGTCGCGAGGCTGGGCTCGAGGGCCTTGAGCCAGGCCTCGCTGGGGACGGCGCGCAGGAGCAGTTGGGCTTCACGCGTCACGGCGCGCTGCTGGCCCTTCTGCGCGACCGTGGACTCCATCTCGGCGACCAGCGCGGTCGTCAGCATGCGGAGCGGAACGCGCAGGGTTGAAGAGTCCACGCCCTCGCGCGCGAGAAGGATGTCGACGCCCTCCTTGAGCGTCAGGACACCCTGGGCACGCTGCTCAACATCGAGCTTGGAATCACCGAGCGAAGCGGCGGTGAGGGCCATGACCTCGAGCGCGACCGGGCCGATCGTGTCGCTGGCGAAGACCTGCGTGAGCCAGGGGCGGGCTCGGGCGCTGGGGACGCGGGCGAGGCCCTCGATCGCGCGGCGGAGGCCCTCGCGGCGCGTCTCGAAGGAAGCACGCGGGAGAAGGGCGACCTCAGAGGCGATGGACCAGGATTCCTGCAGCAGTGCCTCGCGCTCGGGGCCTTCGAGCGAGGCCTCGGCGAGGGCTTCCTTGTAGCGGGCGTGAACAAGGAGGAGGTCGCCGTCGGCGGCGGCGCGGGCTTCTTCGAGCGATGGGAGATACTCGTACGCCTCACGCACGAGGCCGCCGCCAGCGAGGAAGTCGATGGTCCGGCGGCGCGAGACGGGGTCCTGCGGTCCGAAGAAGCGCGTGCCGGTGCGGATCTGGGAGAGCATTTCCGCGGCGCTGTTCTTCTTGGCGGCACTCGAGAGCATCTTCCCAAGCGTGGTCATCTGCCAGGGCTTGAAGTCGGAGGGGGAGGCCTCGGCGAAGGCGAGCACCTCCTCGGGGAGGAGGCCCTGGTCACCGCGCCCCATGGCCTGCATCACGAAGGCATAGACGGCCTCGGCCTCGGGGACAGGGCGGGAGCGGAGATAGGCGGCGAGGGCGGTCCAGTCGCCGGCCATCGCGTGGAGGTGGATCCACTTCGCGATGTCCGTGGCAGGGGCGGTGTCCGGGTTGGGATGAGGGACCTGGCCGAAGCCAAGGCGGGCGCGGGCCGCGAGGACTGCCTGGGGCTCCCTGACGAACTCAAGCTCGCGCATCGCGCCGGTGATCTCCTGGCCCTTGCTGGCCTGGGCGCTGCGCGCTGCGGCAAGGCCGAGAACCTGATCGAGATCAAGCCCGAGGTCAGCGTAATAGGCTCGCATCTCAGTCTGCTGGGCCTCGTCAAGGGACTCGTACTCGGCCTTGAGGGCCGCAACCTCCTCGGGAGAGGGCTCGGTGGCGCCAGCGCCCGAGGCGCCCGGACCTGCGGCACCGGGCGCGGGTGGGCCTGCCGGGGATTCCTGCCCCGGTGGAGCGACGGAAGGCTCGGCCGGCACTGCCTCTGCGGCGTCCACCGGCTGGGGCATCGGGATGCTGCGCAAGATGGTGACGGCGGGCGTTGACTGTCCCGAGGCCGGCTGGGCCACGGCGGCCAGCCCCGCGAGCATCAGCAGCCATGACGCACTCGGAAGGGCCCGACGCGTCAATGACGCCTGCCGAGCCTGGTCTCCATCCACACTTCCTGCAGTCCCGAAGATCATCGCAAGCTCCACTTCTGCTGCCTGTCTGCGCTCATCTCACGCAGCACACCTGACTCACCGCATCCGACCTCAGCTTCCCTGCGGCCCTCTCCGGACCGAGTTCACTTCACGCTCACCAACCCTGACCAATCTCGCCATCGAGCCCGGCGCCCTGGTTGGGCTCGTCGCCCGGGCGACGGCCTCGCCGGCCCGGACGGGGCTCACCAAGGCGCGAGCCAGCGCCGGGGGGTGAGTCCTTGGGGCGTGCCTGGGCGTAGAGCTCATCGAGGGAGCTCTGCTCCAGATTCAGGACGAGCTCGCCGTTCTTCTCGTGGTTCGCGATCGCCTCCTGATCGACGCCCGAGGCACGTCCGTGCTCGGCGAGGTATCGGAAGTGCTGGCGTGACCGGCCGGAAACCTCGCGCCACTGGGCCGCGGGCTTGCCCGCGAGCCGCAGCAGGCGTGCGCCGTAGTAGAGAGCGGTGGCGAGTTCCTGGCGAGCTTCGAGACCGAGGCGTGAATCGACGGCGTTCTGCTCGGCGAGCGACTCGAGCAACGACTCGAGGTCGTCGGCACCAGCCCCGATGTCACCGGAGCGGACCAGCGCCCTGGCACGGGCCAGACGGACGCGGTTTCGGAACTCGGGGTCGCTCTCTTCGATGAGGTCCTGGGCCTGGCCAAGCTCATCCGCGGTCCGCTTCCAGAGCTCGCCGGCGACTGCGTACGCGGCGTCCTCGGCCTCGCCCGCGACCCTTGCGGCTTCGTTGAGGGCGGGATCGTCCTTGCCGAAGGCGGCGCGGCGGGCCGCGATCGCGACCAGGTGCTTCTCGTACGCCAGCTCCTGCGCGGCGACCGCCTCCGACTGCAGGTCCTGGGCACGACTGATGACATCGGCGGCGAGGTCCTCCTTGAAGGCGCTCTGGCCGGGGCCGAAGTGGTACGCGAGCGCGAGAACAGGCAGCACCGCCCAGAGGGTCCAGCCGACCCGTCGGAAGATCGCGGGGGCGATGCTCTCTTGGGGCTGGCCTTCCGGGCGCAATTGGCTGGATGATGCCTGCATTGCTAGAGGCTCCTCCCTGCGGCGATCGCTTCAGAACCCGTGGCCTGCGGCGGCACGGACCGGCCCAGGGGCGATGAGCCGCGGCCGGCGCGGCGTCGGGCGCGGAAGTGGGCGGGGGTGCCGGCGAGCATCAGCGCGGGCCCGATCAGGCCGAGCATGGCCGACCCGGCGGCGAGCGCGAGCAGGCCGGCCTCACGAAGGCCGAGCATGTCCGAGACGCGGGGCGAAATCATGGTGAGGCCTTCGAGGACCTCACGGGGAATGTGGCGGGTGTTGCCCTGGTGGAAGTAGCCGCCCAGGCCTGCCGCGAGCTGCTTGAGGAGCCAGGGATCCTGGCGTGAGCTGTGGCCAGAGATGAGCGTTGCCTTGTCGGGATCGCCGACGCCGATGACGATGGTGTCGGCGATGGACGGGGGCGGCCTGGACGGCGAGGGCGCAGTCTTGAGGTCGCCATCGCTGATGATGACGAGCGTGGTGGATCCGCGGGCCCAGCCCTTCGCCATGGTGAAGGCCGCGTCGATGCCGGCCTGCATGTCGGTCTCGCCGGCGGTGAAGGCGACGTAGAGGGGAAGGCCGCTCATCACGCTGGCGACGACGTTCTTGTCGGTGGTGTCCTGGAGGAGCGGCAGTGCCTTGGTGTAGAAGACCACCATCGAGATCCTGGTGTCCTTCATGTCCAGGCGGTCGAGAATGCCCTGGAGGAGCTGCCCCCCCCACTGCCCGCGCGTCATCTTCTCAGGGCCCGGGCCGGCGTCCTTGAGATTCATGCTGGGTGAGACGTCCAGGACAACAAGGAGCTGGCGAGAAGCCCGCGGATCAGGCTCGGTCTGGACCTCGACGGGATCGTGGGCCATGAGCACGAGCCCGCCCCAGACCGCCAGGGCCATGCCGACTGCGCGCACGACCGGCGCGCCACGGGCCCACCAGGCAGGACGGCCGGAGGGTCCGAAGGCGAGGCGCGCAACGCGAGCGACACGACGCGCATGACGCCACTCGGCCCACGCCACGAGGGCCAGGACGCCCAGCGCCACCATCGTGACCATCGGCAGGCTCACCATGGCGTGTACCTCACTCCGAGGAGTCCGACGCCGTGCAGCCCGAGGAGCACGAGCACGGCGATGGCGAAGGGGCGGAAGTGGTCCATCGGGACCGTGCCCACGCTGGCGTAGCGTGCGGGCTTCATGCGGTCGATGTGTGCGAAGACAGTGCGGAGGCTCTCGGCATCGCTGGCGTGGAAGCCATCGCCACCGGTGCCGCGGGCGAGCTCGACGACCTCGCTGGGGATGTCGGTCTGGTCGACGTGGATGTGATACACCGTGATGCCGGCGGCCTTGAGCTCCTCCGCGACTTCGTACTCCTCGCCGTTCCCGAGGTCCCCGCTGAAACCGTCGGAGACCAGGACGATCAGGCGGTCGCCCTCTGTTGCCTCGATCTCCATGTTGGACTTGCAGAACCGCAGCGCGGCGGCGATGGCGGTGCCGCCCATGTGGCTCGGCTGGTTGTCGGGGTTTGCGAAGGGCATCGCGTTGCGGACGGCCTGCAGGTCCTTGGTGAGGGGGAGCCAGCGGATCTGGGCAACGCCGAAGAGTGTGAGCCCGAAGGCGTCGCCCTCGCGGGCGAGCGTGAAGTCCTCGATGGCCTTGCGGGCGATCTCGTAGTTGCGGCCGCTCATGCTGCCCGACACGTCCATGCAGATCTGGATGTTGGTGAGAAGTCGCTCACGCTTGGGCTGCTTGAGGATCTGCGGTCCGGCGAGAATGACGATCGCTCCGGCCATGACAAGGAGCGGCACCGCGTCGAACGCGCCCAGGAGGCTCCGGAGCCAGAGGCCGCGCCGGCCCCCGACGCCGGCAGCACCGCCAGCAGCCCCGACATGGTCGATCGGCAGCACGAGCCCGACGCCACGCGCGAGGACCGTCCAGGCGAGTGCAATGGGGATCACGAGCAGCAGCAGGACCCACGGGTGTGTGAAGGTCATGGGCGGCCTCCGTGGCTGGTCGTCGCATAGGCCCCCACCGCCGTCAGCGCGGCCTGGGCGCGGGCCTGACGGCTCGCCGCGGGATCGGCGGGATCGTCCGCGGCGTGCAGCCACGCCTCGATGGCGCGCACGAGCCCGCTCGTCCCTTCACCCTCGCGCAGCATGGCCATCACGCGCGCGAGCTCCGCGGGTGAGGAGCGATCGGCGGTCGCCTTGGCCGTGGCCGGACCGCCCACTGCTCCGCTGACTTCGGGGCTGCCGCGCCCTTCGCGCAGGGCGCGAAGGAGCAGGAGCTCGAGCCTGGCGCGCTCAGGGATGGAGAGGTCGCGGTCCCGCGCGGACTCAATCACCGCCCGGAGCAGATCGCGGATGGTCGGTTCGGGCGCAGGCGGCGCGAGCGTCTCGGCCCGCGGCCGACGGATGAGCCAACGGGAGACGGCCACGACCGGCACGAGCAGCCACACGCCGGCGGCAAGGAACATGATCGTCCGGTAGTGGGCCGAGATGCCGAATCCCGGGACCTGGAGGCCGAAGACATCAGTCCCGTGTCCGGGGGGGAGGCCCGTCGAAACTCGAACCGGGATGGGCGCCAGGCCCGTGGCGGGCCGCCCATCGTCGAGTTCGAGGAGTTGTGCAAGGTCGTACGTGCCGCTCACGAGCCCGAGGAACTCGATCGCGAATCGATCAGGGCCGGCGGGCAGGACTCGCACCAGGATCGATGCGTCACCCTCGCGCACGGGACGCGCGACGAGCCGGCCACCGGAGTATGCGATCTCGACCCGACCTGCAACGCCGCGGGCAGCCTCGGAGATGACGGACGCGTCCTGGGCCGCGGGCTTGCGCGGCGGATCCTCCGACTGCTGCGCGTGGGCGACGACGGTAAAGAGGAGAACGGCCGCGACGGCGAAGATCCGTCGCGGGCGAAGGCCCGTGGACGCAGACCTGTGGAGGCGCGACCCCGTCATCCACGCCCCCTTGTCGCGGCCCCACGTGAGACGAGGAAGTGCCGGAGTGGCCCGATGAAGGACTCATCGGTCCTGATGGCAAGGTAGTCCACGCCGCTGCGCAGCAGGCTTGCCCGCAGCTCCGTCAGGGCCGCTGGCTCGAGGGCGGCCCTTCTGCCGCTGCCAAGGAACGCCCTGCCGGTCTCGGCCTCCTCGCCGCGGAAGAAGCCCGAACGAAGGGGTTGGAGCTCGGCGGGATCCTGGGTGTGGAGGACCATGCAGTCGTGCTTCTGCGCCGCGTGCCGGAGCGCGGGGATGGCGCGAGGATCGTGCAGGTCGGAGACGATCACGAAGACGCTGCGCCTCCCGGCCCGGACGGTCATGCGCTCCAGACGCTCGCCGAGCAGGGTGCGCTCGGCGATGTCGCCCAGGCGAAGGGGCTCGATGGCCCGCCAGAGGTCGTTGCGGACGAGGGTCGGGCTCATCGGCACCGTGCGCTCGCCCGCGCCGACGATCGCCACGGGGCTCATTCGTCGCTGCGCGATGAGGCCGAGCGCCGCGGCCATCCAGACGGCGATGTCGTGCTTGGTCCGCGCCGTGGAGCCGATGGTCATCGAGGCCGACGTGTCAACGACGATGTACACGCTGATGCGCTTCAGCGCCTCGTACTGGCGTACATAGGGCCGCCCGGTGCGGGCCGTGAGACGCCAGTTCAGCAGCCGAACAGAGTCGCCGAGCTGATAGGGACGTGAGCTCGCGTACTCGAGGCCGGAGCCGACGAAGAGGGACGTGTCGGTGCCGAAGACAAGATCGTCGGCGAGACGCCGGACGACGATGTCAAAGTCACCGCGTGCGAGCCCCTCGGGCGGCGGGAGCGAGAGATCCTGTTGTGGCGTGAGCGCGGTCATCGGTTCCTTCCGGGCCGGCACCCCTACGCCATCGTCGCGAGAATCTCACGGAGGACATCGGCCCCGCGACGCCCCTCGGCCAGGGCCTCGTACCGGAGGCGCACGCGGTGCAGCACGACGTCCTCGGCGAGTGCGAACAGGTCCTCGGGAATGACGTACTCGCGCCCGTGGATGAAGGCGCGGGCGCGGGACGCGTGGACCATCGCGAGGGCGGCACGCGGGCTGCAGCCAAGCTCGATGTCCCGGTGATTTCGCGTGAGGTTCACGAGCTCCACGCAGTCGCGGACGAAGACGTCGCTGACGTGAACGCCCTGCACGCTCGCCATGGCCTCCGTCAGATCCTTGACGTGCATGCGTTGAGCACCGTCGATGGCATCGAAGGCCGACATCGGGACCGCGCCCTCGCCCTGACGCTTGAGGCGGAGCTTGAGGCTGCGTCGGACGACCTCGGCCTCGTCCGCGGGCGAGGGGTACGTCAGGCGGTGGCGGAGCATGAAGCGATCGAGCTGCGCCTCGGGAAGCTCGAAGGTGCCCGCCTGCTCGACGGGGTTCTGCGTCGCGATCACAAGGAACGGCGCGGGCAGGTCGTGGGTCGTGTCCCCGATCGAGACGCGCCGCTCCTGCATGGCTTCGAGGAGTGCCGACTGGACCTTGGGGGAGGCGCGGTTGATCTCGTCGGCGAGGAGCAGGTTGGTGAAGATCGGGCCCTTGTGGATCCGGAACTCGCTGGATCGCTGGTCGAGGATCTCGGATCCGACGATGTCGCTCGGGAGCAGGTCGATGGTGAACTGGACGCGGGCGAACTTGAGGTCGATGGCCTTGGCGACCGCCTGCACGAGCAGCGTCTTGGCGATGCCAGGCACACCCTCGAGCAGGAGGTGGCCGCCCGTGAGGAGCGCGATCAGGACGCGCTCGACGACGACCTCCTGCCCCACCACGGTTCGGGAGACCTGCCCCCGGACCTGATCGGCGAATGGGCACCGCCCCGTCGCGGGGGACGCACCGTTCAGGCCGCCGCCTGTTGCGCCCGCCACACCCGCCACTGCCGCGCTCGCCATGCTGTGCTCCTCACGCTCGGTGTACCGAGCTCCTTGATT
>CAZBXF010000058.1:0-7576 GCA_964495635.1 uncultured Phycisphaeraceae bacterium | reverse complement strand
AGCTCACTCACTCCGCCAGCAGCGCCTCGACGACGTCCTTGACCTTGTCGGGCTTCACGCCGGCGGCCCGCACAACGCCCTTTCGATCCACGACGACGGTCGCAGGGAAGAACCGGACTCCGTACGCGGTCGCGTTTGCACCAAGCACACGCGCCGTCGCGGTCTTGGCAGCGCCGTCCTTGCCACCAGCGGCGTCCGGCTGCTCGGGCTTGATGGGCTTCGCGGGGATGTCATGGACGAAGGGCATCTCGACCTTGGCGTTCTTGACCATCGCTTCGACCTCGGCCCAGGGCCCGGCAGCGTCGCAGACGCCAACGAAGGCCACGCCGCGGTTGGCGAACTCCTTCTCGAGTTCGGCGAAGGCGCCCAGCGACTTCTTCGAGGCCGCGCTCGCGGGATTGGCAAAGTGCAGCACGACGACCGAACCCTTCCAGGCGTCCGACGCGAGCGGCTTGCCGAGCCAGGTCTCACCGGCGAGGGCCGGGGCTGGCTTGCCCTCGATGGCCTTGAGCGTGGCGGGGCGATTGACACCGCCGAGGAAGATCTCCGGACCGAAGCCGCTCCTCACCTCCGCGGCGCTCGGGCCCTCCTCGGCGATGAGAAGCTTGACGACATCCTCAACGTGGTTGGGCATCAGACCCGCGGCACGCACGATGCCCTTGCGGTCGATCGCGACGTAGGTCGGCCAGAACTGAACCTGGTAGGCCTTGGCAGAGTCGCCGCCCTTGTCCTTGGCGACGGGATAGTTGATCTTCCGCTGCTTGACGACCGAGGCGGCCTGTTCCCAGCCGCTGTTGGCGTCGTGGATGCCGACGAAGACAAGACCATCATCCTTGTACTTCTCGACCAACTCGATGTTCTTGGGGATGGCGGCCATGCAGGGCCCGCACCAGGTGGCCCAGAAGTCGACGATGACAACCTTGCCGCGGCTCTCCTTGAGCGACACCTCGCTGCCGATCCAGGACTCGGTGAGCAGGGCGGGGGCGGGCTTGCCCTCGAGTGCCTTGAGGGCCGCGGGCCGCTGGGCACCTTCGAAGAACCATGCGTCCGGGATTCCGGGCTCGGCACCAATCGCGGGCGAGCCCGCCAGGAGCGGCAGGGCGACCGCCACAGCGCATGCGAGCGTGCCCGCCAGATTCGACCACGACCGAGTGAGTGTTCCCATGGCGGCGAGTGTACCGACAAGCCGCCCCCGGGGTGGCACCGGGCGGCTCATGTCCGCGAGCGCGCGGAAGTCCATTCCGGCCCGGTACCTGCACCCCGGCGGGGACGGACACAGCGCGACCGGGTGGGGGCCGGCGGATGGAGACCGCGAGATCTTTACCAATCTTTCACCTACCAACCGGCGGGTCGGTCTTGAAACCGACCGGCTGGTCGGTATAGTTGTCCATGGCAAGCGCATCCCGCCCCATGGCGAGCCCACCACGCTTCAACGATCCGCTGCTGGACGCCGCCGAGGCCGTGATCTTCCGCGACGGGATCGGCAGCTTCACGCTCGACGCTGTCGCGGCGGAGGCGGGCCTCTCGAAGGGCGGGCTGCTGCACCACTTTCCGAGCAAGCACCGGCTTCTCGAGTCGCTGGTAGCAAGGACGGTCTCGCGCTGGCGCGCCGACGTTGATGAGGCCATCGCCTCGGTACCCGACGGTCCCGGGCGCGTGGCACGCGGCCTTTTGAACGGCTGTATCGCGTCGCCGGACTCATGGACCGAGCACATGCGCCGCTCGGGAATGGTGCTTGTCGCCGCGATGATCAGCAGCAAGGAACTCGTGCAGCCGGTCCGGGAAATGCACCTGCACCTGCGTCAGATGCTCGAGGCGGACCGCCTGGGGCCTGGTACCGGCGACAGCATCGCCCTCGCGATGGACGGGCTGTGGCTGGGCTGGATCTTCGGCCTGCACGAGGTCTGCGAGCAGCGTTTGTCGGATATTCGCGGCGCACTGACGCGGAGCCTCGACGCGAGCCTCGCGGCCCGATCGGCTGACCCGGCACGCGCAACAAGCCCCGCACGCCCCAAACGCCCGGCTTCCCAGCGCACCCAGCCTCGAACGAGCCGCAAGGCCGCGCCCCGCCGGAAACCCCGCTGATCCACGCAGTCCGGCCCAGATCAGCGCTCGATCCCCACCCCCGAACTTAACTCCGAAGGCACCGAGGTATCATCCGTGAAACGCAGCGCCGTCATCGCCTCCGTCCTCATCTCGATCACCCTCGCCGGCGTCGGCTTTGGCCTGTACCGGTGGAAGATGCAGTCCTTCGCCGCAGCTGCAGCCGCGAACGCCGGGATGGCTCCGCCGCCGGAGTCCATCACCGCTGCAACCGTGGGCACCATCTCGTGGCAACCCACCGCCGATCTTGTCGGCACCGCCCTTGCCATGCGTTCGGTGACGCTGGGCGCCGAGGTCGCGGGCACGATCCGGGAGGTCGGCTTTGAGTCCGGGAGCATCGTGGAGGCCGGTCAGGTCCTCGTCACGCTCGACGACAGCACCGAGCGTGCCGACCTCGAGGCGGCCCAGTCCAGCGTGCCCGTGGCAGAGGCGAGCGTGACCGCCGCCGAGTCGTCGCTCCTCTGGTCGAGCGCGACGCTGGAGCGACTGAACCAGGCCATCACCTCGGGGGCGACTTCCCGCGCTGATCTCGACGAAGCCCGGGCCGCCGTCGACGCGGCGACGGCGGCGCTCCAGCGTGCCAAGGCCGAGGTCATCCTCGCCCATGCGCGCGTGGACCAGATCAAGGCGCTCATCAACCGCAAGACGCTCCGGGCGCCCTTCCGTGCGGTCGCGGGCCTGCGGAACGTGCACCCGGGGCAGTTCCTGGCCGAGGGCGCTCCCATCGTGATGCTCCAGGAGGCCACGGACGACATCTACGTCGACTTTGCCCTGCCGCAGCAGCACATCGCACGCGTGAAGGTCGGGGACGCGGTGATGGCGACGTCGAGCGTCTTTGGCAAGGAGCCCCGCCGCATCGAGGTCGTTGCCATCGACGCCGCGGCCAACGCGACGACCAGGAACGTCCGCATCCGCTCCGTCGTCGACAACCGTGACAAGCGTCTGCGTCCTGGAATGTTCGTCGACGTGCGTGTGCCGGTCGGGCCTGCGCAGGACTTCGTGGCAATTCCAAACACGGCCGTCCGTCGGGCCTCATACGGCGACCATGTCTTCGTTATCAATCAGGGCGCGGGTGGCGCGGCGCCGCCGGGTGGACCGATGGGGGTCTCGCAGCGCTTCGTCAAGCTCGGGCCATCTGTCGGCACCGACCTCATCATCCTCGAGGGCCTCAAGCCGGGCGAACTGGTGGCGACGACCGGCTCCTTCAAGCTCCGTGAAGGTGCGACGGTCGTGATCATGCCGCCCACGAACTCCACCCCCTCGACGACGCCCTCCGCCACCACCTCCACCACTCCGTCCCCCACGACCGACGCACCGCCGGCCGCGACCAGCGCGAAGAACCCTGCGTGATTGATGCAAGCCCGGGGGCTTCCGATCGGTGCCCGATCGCCCTGGAACGCCCTCACTCGCTCTGGCACGCTCAGACACGCCCTGACACGCCCCGGCACGCCGCAACTCCACCCTCGCCCTTCCACCGCCGCAGAGGTCCATGACCATGTCCACCAAGCCCCAGCCCGCCGCCACAGCCTCGCTTGATCCGAGCCCGCGATGGGCGATCACCGACATCTTCATCAAGAAGCCGGTCCTTGCGATCGTCATCAACCTGATCATCCTCGCGGTCGGCTGGCGCGCCATCTCAAGCCTGCCGGTCGGTCAGTACCCGCGCATCGAGTCCTCATCGGTGGTCATCACGACGGCGTACATCGGCGCCTCGGCCGAGACGGTCCGCGGCTTCATCACGACGCCCATCGAGCGTGCGGTCTCCGCCATCGATGGCGTTGACTACATCGAGTCCACGAGCACGGCCGGCGTCAGCCGCATCACCGTCCGGCTGCGCCTCAACCACAACTCCAACGACGCCCTCGCCGAGATCTCCGCACGCCTCAACCAGGTCCGGAGCGAGCTGCCCCAGGAATCCGAGTCGCCGGTCATCGATATCCAGCGCACCGACCGCCCCTTCGCCACCTTCTACCTCTCCTTCACCGCAACAAACATGGATCTCTCGCAGCTCACCGACTTCCTGTCGCGTGAGATCCAGCCCGAGCTTGCGACCATCCCCGGCGTCCAGCGCGTCGGTGTCGAGGGTGCGCACCAGCTCGCCATGCGCGTCTGGCTCGATCCCGCACGGATGGAGTCCCTCGACGTCACGCCCTTCGATGTCCAGCAGGCCCTGACGCGGAACAACTTCCTCGCGGCCGTCGGCCGGACCCGCGCCGACGACGTCCAGATCGACCTGCTCACCAACACCGATCTGCGCTCGGCCGAGGAGTTCGATCAGCTCATCGTCCTTGAGCGCGAGGGGACCATGGTCCGACTGCGCGACATTGCCCGCGTCGAGCTCGGTCATGAGGAGCCCGAGGCCGAGGCCGGCATGAACGGCAAGCCCGCCGTCTATCTCTCCGTCTGGCCCCTGCCGCGCGCCAACGAGTTGGAGGTGGCGGCGAACCTGCGCGAGACCATGGAACGCATCAGGCCCACGCTCCCCGCGGGCGTCGAGATGGGCCTCGCCTACGACGGCACCTTCTACATGGCTAACGCCATCGAGGAGATCACCAAGACCCTCGTGGAGACGATCCTCATCGTCGCGATCGTTGTCTTCCTCTTCATGGGCTCGCTCCGCACCGTCCTGGTCCCGCTCATCGCGATCCCCATCTCCCTCGTCGGTGCGTGCATCTTCATGCTCGCGATGGGCTTCTCCCTCAACCTCCTGACCATCCTGGCCATCGTCCTCGCCGTGGGCCTCGTCGTCGACGACGCCATCGTCATGGTGGAGAACGTCGAGCGTCACGTGCGCGAGGGCATGAGCCGCGTCAACGCCGCCCTCACCGGGGCACGCGAGCTTGTCGCGCCCGTCATCGCGATGACCATCACCCTCGCCGCCGTCTACGCCCCCATCGGCTTCCAGGGCGGCCTCACGGGCGTGCTCTTCAAGGAGTTCGCCTTCACCCTCGCCGCGGCCGTCGTCGTCTCAGGCATCGTCGCCATCACGCTCTCCCCCGTCATGAGCTCGTGGCTCGTCCCGGCCAGCGGCAAGGAGGGCTTCCTGACACGCCTCGTCAACCGCGTCTTCGACTCCATCCGGCGCGTCTACGCCCGCGCCCTCGACGTCACGCTCAGCATCCGCTGGGTCATGGCCGCCGCCGCCGTCGTCATCACCCTCGCCGCCGCGCCCCTCTACATGCTCTCGAGCAAGGAGCTCGCTCCCACAGAGGACGAGGGGGGCATCTTCGTCATCCTCCAGACCTCGCCCGATGGCTCCCTCGACGCCGCACGCAAGGGCGCCCGCGCCGTCGCCGAGTCCATGAAGCACTTCCCCGAGACGAACTACGTCTGGAACATCGCCCAGATCGGCGGCGGGTTCGGCGGCATGCAGGCCACCCGCTGGGCCGAGCGCGACCGCCGCATGCACGAGCTCCTCCCCGAAGCCTTCGGCATCGTCGGCGCCATCCCCGGCGTCCGTGCCATCCCCGTCATGCCCGCGCCACTCCCAGGCGCCGGCCAGTTCGACGTCGAGATGCTCATCACCAGTTCCGACGAAGCCGACGAGATGGTCGGCTACGCGGGCCAGCTCGTCGGCGCGGCGTTCCAGTCCGGCCTCTTCCTCTACGCCGATACAGACCTCAAGCTCGACCTCCCCCAGACGCGCATCATCATCGACCGCGAGAAGGTCGCCGACCTTGGCCTCGACATGGCCAGCATCGGCCAGGACCTCTCCGTCCTCCTCTCCGGCAACTACGTCAACCGCTTCAACTACGACGGCCGAAGCTACAAGGTCATCCCGCAGGTCGAGGACGCCGGACGCGTCACCGCCGACAGCCTGCTTCAGCTCAAGGTCCGGGCGGCGGATGGCGGCCTCGTTCCCATCTCCTCCTTCGTGACGCTCGAGACCATCGCCGCGCCCCGGACCCTCAACCGATTCCAGCAGCGCAACAGCGCCAAGATCTACGGCGTCGTCGCACCCGGCGTGACCAAGGGTGAGGCCCTCGCCGCGCTCGAGGCCGCGGCCCGACAGATCCTGCCCCGCGGCTACGGCATCGACTACGCCGGCGAGAGCCGCCAGCTCCGCAAGGAAGGCTCCTCCCTCACCGTCACCCTCGGCTTCGCGCTGCTGCTCATCTACCTCGTCCTCGCGGCCCAGTTCAGCAGCTTCCGCGATCCCCTCATCGTCCTGCTCGGCTCCGTGCCGCTCGCCATCAGCGGGGCCCTCATCTTCACCTTCATCGACCTCACCACCATCAACATCTATTCGCAGGTGGGCCTCATCACCCTCGTCGGCCTGGTCGCCAAGAACGGCATCCTGATCGTCGAGTTCGCCAACCACCTCCAGGAGACGGGCCTCAGCAAGTTCGAGGCGGTCCGCGAAGCCTCCCTCACGCGCCTGCGGCCGATCCTCATGACCTCCGTCGCCACCGTCTTCGGCCACTTCCCCCTCGTGCTCGTGACGGGCCCCGGCGCCGAGAGCCGCAACAGCATCGGCATCGTCCTCGTGACGGGCATGACCATCAGCACCGTCTTCACGCTCTTCGTCGTGCCGGCGATCTACACGCTGATCTCAGCCCCCAAGACCCGCCGCGCCACCGAATCCGACTCCCCCACCCCCACCCCCACCACCTCAGCCCCCGCCGCCCCGACCACCCCCACCAGCACCCCAGCCCCCAGCCTCGCCTGACCGTGACGCGACCATCTTCACGAAGGTGATCGTGACACAAAACCGCCCCCTACAGTGGCTCCGTCCAGGGTGTAGCTCAGCTTGGTAGAGCGTGTGGTTTGGGTCCACAAGGCCGCAGGTTCGAATCCTGTCACCCTGATTCACGAGAGCGACCGGAGAGGCAGATGACCACGGAGGAGAGCCTCAAGCGATTCGGCATCGTGCCTTCGGATGAGTCATTGCCCATCATTCGTGATCTTCTCTCGCAGGAGGCGGCGGCAGAGCGGGCCGGTCGGTCGCGTGAGGACGACTTGGCACTGCTTTGCTGCGTGCAACTCTTCAGTCGAGGGCTCCTGGAAGATGTTCTTCGTATCTGGGACGCCAAGCAGTCCGGCTTCGATCTTGCATGCTCTCTCGACGTTCAGTTTCTCTGCGGCGCAGGACTGCAAGAGACCAAGCGGTACCTGGCATCCCGGGCGGGCGCGGATGCCGCCGAAGCCTTGGCGTACATCCAGGAGTGCGAACTGACCGACTTCGAGGACTTCTCTCCGGCACGCCACTTGGAGTACTACAAGGCCTACTTCAGGACAGCGTAACAGTTTGTGGCGAGCACCTTGGTAGGCAACTCGGAAGTGCATTCGATCCCAGTGTGTACGCCCGCAAGGACGGAGAGCTTTGTTGGTGTACGGTCACCCTGACTTGATGTCTTGAGGCGCAACACCGCAGCGCGTGCCACGCAGCCCCCGTGCCAATCGAAATCTGCTTCGAGCCTTCGATGGTCGCGAGGCGGAGCCGGCCCATCAGGGTGTCACGTTCTGTCACGTC
>CAZBXF010000057.1:7144-18438 GCA_964495635.1 uncultured Phycisphaeraceae bacterium | reverse complement strand
CGAAAAAGGAGCGGGGCCAAAGGTTCCCTTGGATACGGACGACCGGGATTGCGATCACCGCGATGGTGCGCGAGGGCAGCGTGCCAACCCGCCATGGCGAAGCGAGACTGTGTGCGATGGGGTGCCGGTTGCGCGCGTGGTCAGCGAGCGGGCTCATCAAGGCCGCAGAGTGCCCGAGAGGCCGCCTGGTATGAGTTGAACTGGCCGACCAGCGAGTAGCCGTCCGCCGCGCACTCGAAAAGCGTCTCCTTGAGCGCGAGAATGAAGTGGCGGCGGCGCGCCAAGGGGGAGTCTGGGATGCCGTCCCTGTGGTTGATCGCGTTCTGCTCTCGAAGCCAGGGGGAATTGAGCACTTCCTGGAGCGCGTACAGGAGAAGCCCGTGCTTGTACAGGCGGTGATTGTGGGCAGCCTCGTCGTTGGGCCCACCTCCGTGGTACGGGCCGCACCGATGGAAGCGGATCACGGCCCATGAGTCATCACAGTCTGGCCAATCCGAGCCCTTGCTCTCATACATCAGCAAAATGGTGCCCGGGTAGGCCAGCACGGTCGCGGATGAAGTGTTCGGGCAACACTCCGGCAAGTCCTTGATCTCTACGAAGGTCGGGTCGGGTATGGAGTGACGATGGGAAAACGGGAACCAGGCGGGCGGCTTCCAGCGACTCATGCGTGAGAACTCCCGTTGCACCAAGCCGGGCGGCTGGATCTAGCTCCGAGCATCCCCGAGTCTCCTTTGCAGATTGGCCGCGGAAAGACTATCGATGCACGGTGTGAGTTGCTGGGGGCGGCGGGCTAGGCTCCCCCCGCCGCCTCCGGCGTGAAGATCCCGCGTGTCCTTTCTTCTAGGACCTTCATTCCTGCCAATCCGCCCCGTCTTGCGTGCATCTCTGGGGTTGTTGCGATACTCTTGATTCCGTGGCGGTGCCCGAACCTAACCCGGCCCCGGGGCTGAGCCCGACGTTGTACGTCCGGGTGCGGCGGATTGCCGGGCGGCTGATGTCGGGCGGGGGTTCGGCGCGATCGCTGACGCCGACGGACCTTGCCCATGCCGCGTATGTGCGGATTCAGTCGAGCGGGGCGGCGGTCAATCCTGATGTGCGGCCTGGGGTTCGGAATCGAATCTGTGCGCTCTTTGAGCTGGCGATGCGTTCCTTTCTCATCGACCGGGCGCGGCGCCGGTCTGTGCGGCAGCGGGTGGATGAGGAGTATTCCCGCCGCGCGACCCGGGTTGTTCTGGAAGATGGGTTTGACTCGACGCACTTTTCCTCGGACATGGCGGTACCGCTGCCGGAGCTGTTGGAAGAGCTGCGAAGCATCAGCGCGCGTCAGGCGATGGTGTTTGAGCTGAGGGCGATCAAGGGCCTGAGTGTGGCGCAGGCCGCGGCTTCGCTGGGTGTGAGCGACCGGACGATTGAGTCTGATTACCGGTGGGCACGAGCATGGCTTCAGGGCGAGATCCTCCGCAGGCAGTCGACCATGGAACGCACGACGTCCATGACGCTCACGACGCCCACGCGCGCCGAGTGACGCGGCGCGCCTTCGAGCTGCTCGCAGGCGCGCCGGAAGCTCACCCCGGTGGGCTTGAGGCGTGGGTCCATTCGGCCTGCGCTGGCGATGCTGCGCTGCTTGAGGAGTGCAGGCGCCTGCTGGAGAGCGACGCGACGGAAGGACCGATCCCGCGCGAGCCTGAGTCACTGCCGCACACGCTGCCGCCGTCTTCGTTCAGCATCGGCGCCGGGGCCCGGGTGGGGCCGTACGAGCTGCGCGAGCTGCTGGACCAGGGGCGCAGCGGCGAGGTGTGGCTTGCGGAGCGGAGGAGCGCCGCGACGGAGAAGGGGCCTCGCACGGTGGCGATCAAGCTCGCGTGCGTTGCTTCGGGCACGCGCAAGAGCGCGATGCGGTTCCGCATCGAGGTCGAGGCGCTCTTCAAGCTTGACCACCCCGGCATCGCGCGCGTCTTCGATGCGGACGCCGAGGCGTCGCCGATGGGCGTCACGACGTGGATCGCGATGGAGTACATCGAGGGCGATTGGATCACCTCGATCGGCCGTGGCATGTCCGGCAGTTCCAGGGCTTCGGCGGTGCCCAAGCCGGCGGCAGACACGGATTGGCGCGAGCGCGTGGGACTGGTTCGTCAGGCCTGCGACGCGATGACGCACGCGCACCAGCGCGGCGTGATCCACCGCGATCTCAAGCCAGCCAACATCCTGATCTCGCCGGGCCCGGAGGGGAGCGCCCTGCGATGGAGCGTCAAGGTCATCGACTTCGGCGTGGCGCGCGTGCGGGCGCTGGGCACGGACCTCACGCTGACACTCGGCGAGGCGATCGTCGGGACGATCCAGTATGCGGCGCCGGAGCAGCTGCGGGGCGAAGTGGCCGATGCGCGCGCCGATGTGTACGGCCTCGCGGCGGTGCTGTACGAGCTGCTGTCGGGTGAGCCGCCAGTTCCGAGCGCGGTCGTCGGCCAGTCTGCCGGCACGCTTGCGTCGATCAACGCCGCGCTGCGTCATGAGCCTGAGTGGCTCGGCGTTCGCTGCCCCGAGCTGCCGGAGTCGCTCGTGGCGGTGGTGCATAAGGCGCTGCACAAGGAGTGCGACCTGCGTTACGCGAGCATGGCCGAGTTCGCGTCGGACCTTGATGCGGTGGTGCTGGGTCTGCCCGTTACGGCGCGTGCGCCGACGGTGTTTGAGCAGGCCCGGGCGGTGTGGAGGTCTCGGCCGCGGCTTGCGGCGGCGATCGTGACGGCGGTTGCCACGCTGACGGTGGGCGTCGCGGGTACGAGCTTCGCGCTCGCGCGTGCGCTGCAGTCGGAGGCCGAGCTCCGGGCCCAGCAGGAAGATCTGCAGGCCATCATCGTCTTCATGACCAGCGATGCGGCGATCGCGATGCGCGACTTGCCGGGCGGCAGCACGGCCCGGCACACGATGCTTGTCGACTTTGAGCGCCGCCTCGAGCCCCTGGTGCGGGGTGTGCCGGTGGCGAAGCTCAACCTCGGCCTCGGCAGGGTGTATGCCCGCGTGCTCATCGAGCTGGCGATGGACGCGCAGGCGCGGCGCGATCTCGAGGGCGCGCTCGCTCTCAGCACGCGGGCCCGCGACCTGCTCCTGGCGCTCGCGCAGGTTCATCCGTGGCGGGCCCAGCCGTCGCCGGAGCGTCTCGAGCTCGCCGCGGATCTTTCGCTCGCGCTCGTGCGTCTCGGAGACGTTTCCTTCCAGATTGGAGATGTGACGGGCTCGGCGGCGAAGTACCAGGAGTCGCTCGCGATCGACGCGGAACTGACGCTGCTTGATCCGAGCAACCGCATGTACGCGGACAATCTCGTGCGGGCGTACTGCCGGCAGGTGATGCCGGCGCTCGACTCGGGCGACATCGAGCAGGCGCGCGCGATGGTGACGCGTGCGCGGGCCGCCGTGGAGCGCCTGGAGACGATCGCTCCTGACCACCGTTTTACGCTGCACGCGCGATATGAGGTTGAGATCCGAAGCTCACACCTCTCGCTGGCGGAGCACGACCAGGAGGGCGCGAACAGGGCCCTTCGCAGGTCGTGGCATTCGGCGCACGAGTACGCGACCCAGTACCCGCTCAGCAAGCACGCCCTGCTCGCCGCGTCCGACGCGCTGGACCACAGCATCAAGCACCTCCCGCCCGAGGAGACCGCCGCGTGGATCCCAAGGGTCTTCCGCCTGCACGATGCCATCTCGTCCGCGTCCCGCGCCGATCCGGAGGACACGTACTTTGTCCTCCAGGGAATGACGCTGCGGCACACACTGGAGTTTGTCATTCTGCGGCGCGGCTATGCCCGCGAGGTTGCCGAGTGCTTCGCCCTCGAGTACGACAGGCTTCGAGTCCAGGCGTCCAGCTACCCGCTCCAGCTCCGAGCCCTGTGCAAGCTTGTGGCGACACTCCACGCATTCGCGCGGGGAACTGACACCAACGGGGGGCCGCTTCCCGAACTTGAGCCGCGCCTGCGGTCGAGCCTTGAGGCGCGTGTGGAGGATTGTGCCCGATTCCTCGCGGAGATCCGGTCGCGATACCCGCGTGGCGAGTCGGTGCTTGGTGACGTGGCCCGGATTCGTGAGGCTGAGCTGATTGGCCTGCGCAGGGGTTCTGAGGGTGCGCGGGAAGCGCTGGAATTGCTGGGCGATCCGGTATCGCTCCGTTCAATCCGCAACCGCGACCCCTGGGACGTTGCGAGCGAGCTCTGGAGCAAGGCGGGCGAGCGAGAGAAGGCGGCGGCGGCGGCCGAGGAGGCCGCCCGCCGGAACGTGCGCGAGTGAGTTCTCCAGGCTTGCGGGAACGCCAGTGTCTTGGCTGAGTGGGAATGACGCTACCTGGCCCGCGGGGGATTGGTCCACCGACGCGTGGGGGCGTGGTGCGGACTTTCGGATCGGCTGGATCAGGGCTGGCCGGCCGGCGCAACACCATATCCCACAAGGGTTAAGACAATCCTATCAGAATCCGTCCCTACCAGGACTTGACAGTATGGTTCGGGCTTTGGTATTGTCTGGGCGTCCAGGCTCGCGTGCAGTGCCGCCCCTGGATGTTGGCGTGTGTTGGGTATGGATGCCCGCCGCCTTCGACTGTGCTGCGTGTTCAGGAAGGGTCGTCGTTACGGCGGCGGCCCCCTGGCGAAGGCTGCATCGGCAGCGACATGAGGTGTTGGATGGCTCAGGCGACTCAGGGCGGCGGTTCTGTGGCGGTCGGTGGGGGTAGCGGGGCGGCGGGAGGCGGGGGAGGAGCGGGCGTGAAGCCTGATCCCAAGCAGGGGGGGACAAGCACAGTGGCAACCGGAGTGAGTGGCGTGGCCGGCGCGGGGAAGCCTGCGGGTGTGGCTGGCGCTGCCGCGGGCGTTCGCGTGGAGGTCAAGGCCGACGGCAAGCCAGCCCCCGATGTGAAGGGTGTGGCGGGGGCCGCCGGCGCGGCGGCTGCTCCGGTCGAGAAGCTGACCAAGGCCGAGACCGAGGCCCGGGCCCGGGCCGAGGCCGAGGCGCTCGCCGCGAAGAAGGCGAAGATCAAGGCTTTGGACACGACGGTGCAGCAGATCGAGAAGACCTTCGGCAAGGGCTCGATCATGAAGATGGACGAGGACGCCTACGCCTCGATCCAGGGCATCTCGACCGGCTCGCTCTCGCTTGATCTAGCGCTGGGCGGGAAGGGCATCCCGCGCGGGCGCATCATCGAGATCTTTGGCCCAGAGTCCAGCGGCAAGACGACGCTCGCGCTCACGGTCGCGGCCCACGCGCAGAAGGAGGGCGGCGTGGCGGCGGTCATCGATGCCGAGCATGCGCTGGATCCATCCTGGGCCCGCAAGATCGGCGTTGATATTGACAACCTGCTGGTGAGCCAGCCCGACACGGGCGAGCAGGCGCTGGAGATCTGCGAGCTGCTGGTGCGGTCCAACGCGGTGGACATCATCATCGTCGACTCGGTCGCGGCCCTGGTGCCCAAGGCTGAGATCGAGGGAGAGATGGGCGACGCCTCCATGGGCCTGCAGGCGCGTCTGATGAGCCAGGCGATGCGCAAGCTGACGGGCGTGATCGCCCGCAGCAACTGCACGGTGGTCTTCATCAATCAGATCCGTGAGAAGATCGGCGTGATGTTCGGCAGCCCGGAGACGACCACCGGCGGGCGTGCCCTCAAGTTCTACGCCTCGGTCCGCATCGACATCCGTCGCACGGGTGCGCTCAAGGAAGGCGAGACCGTGGTGGGCAGTCGCACGCGGGCCCGCGTCGTGAAGAACAAGATCGCCCCTCCCTTCCGCGACGCCGAGTTCGACATCATGTACACCGAGGGGATCTCGGCGGCGGGCGACCTGCTCGACCTTGCGGTTGCCTGCGAGGTGGTCCAGAAGTCGGGCGCCTGGTTCAGCTACGGCGACATGCGCGTCGGCCAGGGCCGCGAGGCCTCCAAGCAGTTCATCAAGGACAACCCCGCCCTCATGAAGGAGATCAGGAACAAGGTCCTGGCCCTCAAGATGGCCCAGCCCGCCAAGGCCGGCGTACCTACTGAGGACGACGACACCGACCCGGGCGACGAGTGATCCTTCCGACGCGGCCCGATCGACCCGTCTTGTTGCAACCACGGGCGCGATCTTGCCGAAGAAAGGGCGGCAGTGCGGCGGGGGTCATGGTCGGTTACCACCAACCCGGCGTGCCAGCCGGTCCGGCGAGGTGACAGAGCCGACCAGTTTCGCTACGCTCTGCCGCACGTTTGGGCCTCAACATGCCGGCTGGGCAACTCGGCCGGGTACAACCAAGCTCCTTATCCCCGGGGCGGGCCTTTCAGGCCCGCCCTTCCTTGTTTTTGTGGTGCGGGTCAGCGCGCGGGCAGGCGCACGAAAAGGCCCGCCTTGGGGGCGGGCCCTCGAGAGATCGGAAGGTCTTGGGGCACACGCCACGCAGTGGCATCCTGCCCCTGAAGAGACAGAGAGCCTTACTTGCGGAAGGCGTCGGCGACCTTGACGATCGCGTCGGTGACGATCTTGATGTGCTCGTCGGTGAGGTCGTGGTGCATCGGGAGGCTGAGGACGCTGGCCGCGAGCGCGTCGGCGACGGGCGTGTCGTTCTTCGAGAAGTCCGCGAGGGCGGGCTGCTGAGGCAGCGAGCGCGGGTAGTGCGTCGCGGTCGGGACGCCCTCGGCCATCAGCGCCTTGCAGAACTCGTCGCGCGTGCAGGTGAACTTCGTGAGGTCCAGACGGCAGGTGTAGAGGTGGTACACGGGCTCGGAGCCGGGCGTGCTCGTGGGGCCGGTGACGCCCTGCAGCTTGGCGAGGACCTTGTCGTACTTGGCAGCGACCTTGCGGCGGGCGTTGGTCTGGTCCATGAGGCGATTGAGGCGCGAGCAGCCGATGGCGCCGGCCATGTCGTTCATGCGGTAGTTGTACCCGATGTGCTCGTGCAGGTACTTGTCGGTCTCGCCGTGCGAGCGCAGCAGGCGCAGCTCGCTCGCGAGTCCGTCGTCGTTGCAGGTGATGAGGCCGCCCTCGCCGGTGGCGAAGTTCTTGGTGGCGTAGAGGGAGTAGGTGACGGCGTCGCCGAACTGGCCGATGCCCTTGCCCTTGTACGTGGAGAGGTGCGCCTGGGCCGCGTCGTAGACGACCATCAGGTTGTGCTTCTCGGCCAGTGCCTGCACCGCGTCGATGTCGACCGGGCAGCCGTAGAGGTGGGTCGCGGCGATGGCGGTCGTGGTGCGCGTGACCTTTCGGGCCGCGTCCTTCATGTCGATCTGGTAGGTGTCGGGGAGCGCATCCACGAAGATCGGGTTGGCCCCGCGGGCCACGACCATCGCGGCGGTGGCGATGTACGACCAGGCCGGGACCAGAACGTCGTCGCCGGGGTTGACCAGCGGCTCGTACGCGAGCTGGAGGGCGACCGTGCCGTTGGCGCAGGTCAGGGCGTGCTTGGCGTCGCTCATCTGGGCCCAGCGCGTCTCGAGCTCCTCGCAGCGCTTGGCGGCCCGGAGCATGCCGGAATCGAGCACGGCGTTGACGGCGGCCTTGTCCTCGGCGGTCAGGGCCGTGGACATGAAGGCGACGGGCTTGGTCGCGACGGGCGTGCCGCCGAAGAGAGCCAGGGATTTGGTCTTGTCAGAACGAATCGAGGGGACCGTCGCGGTGGCGGTGGTCAAAGGAGCGCTCCTTGGGGAGATCTGGTGGAGGTCACGAGGTTGGCTTCTGGCTCTGGGGCGGTGGGTTCCGGCTTTGCCGCGGGCGGGTCGGGTCGTCTTCGGAGCTCACGTCTGCGCCCATGGTCATTTGGCTGAGGGCCGCCCCGTGCCTCTGACCTTCGGGCCACGCTGCGGCGTGGATCGGGAGAAGGGTAGGTGCGGAGGTCGGTCGGGTCACGCGCCGCGGCACAAGTGAATCCACCAAGGGGCATCCTTCAGGGGTCAGACTTCACGGGGCAGCAAGCGGGCGGCCGACTGCCGGGGCGAAGCTGCGGCGCCCAAGGCACCGGACGGCGGCCGCGCCGGGACTGCGCCGCGCTCGGGCACCCGTGGGGTCGGGTTCGGGCGGTGGTGGGTCTGGGGCTTCTGGAGCCCGCTGGGGCCAAAGCGACCCACTTGCGAATGCGGCTCGAACTGATACGGGGCGGGCTTCCGTATAGTTGCACCATGAAGACACCTGCGCGCGTGGAAAGTCATTGGCCGAGCATCGCGAAGGCCGGGGTTCTGGCCGCGGGGCTGGGGCTGGCGGGAGTAGTGGGGGTGGTGGGGTTGGCGGGCGGAACGGCGAACGCGCAGCAGCCGCCCAGCAGCACGCCGGCCGGCACGAACGGCGTGACGACCGCGGAATCCGCGAGTGCTGGAACGCCGCGCCGTCTGGATGAGAAGATCATCGCGGCCTTCTCGGGGAATCGTTGCGTGACGCGTCCGGCGCAGGACGCGGTGATGGGCTTCTCCTTGCCGACCCAGATCACCGAGGTTCTGGCCAAGGGCGGGCAGAAGGTCGCGGCGGGCCAGATGCTGCTGCGCGGTGATGATCGTGAGGAGGCGGCGACGGTGCGGCTCCAGAAGATGCAGGCGGAGACGGACCTGCCCGTGCAGCGTGCGAAGGCTGCGGCGGATCTGGCCGAGCTCGAGTACAACCGCCTCAAGGACATCAAGGACAAGGGAGGTTCGGGCTTGCAGGAGGTCGAGCGGGCACGGCTCACCTTTGAGACCAGCCGCATCGACTGGGAACTTGCGAAGATCCGCCAGGCACAGGAGGTCCTGACGGTGGAGCGGATGGAGGCGCGGCTGGACCGGCTGCGGCTCAAGGCGCCGTTCAACGGGATCGTGGATGCGATCCTGGTGGACGTGGGGCAGGCGGTTTCAGAGAACGAGAAGGTCCTGCGTGTCGTTGATATCTCGAAGATCGAGATGGATGTGGGCTCGCCCACCGAGGATCCGCGCACCTGGAAGCTGGCGGTTGGGGACAAGGCTTGGGTGCTGCTCGACGTTGCCGGGAGCCCGCGTCTCTCGGAGGGGCGCGTGGACGAGGTGGCGCCGACGGCCGACCTTGGCAGCCGCTCGCGCCGCATTCGCGTTGTGATCGACAATCCCGAGGGCCCCGGGCAGCTCATCGCTGGTGAGCCGGCGTGGGTGCGGTTCTCCGAGCCGACCACCGAGGTGGTCCAGATGATCCGTGCGGCGGCGGGCGTGTAGGAAAAGCGAGAAGCGGGACATGCGGAGAGGCAGGCAGGCAGGGGCGGAGTGGCCACGACACTTGAGGTATGGATGAGTCGGCTCAACGGGAACGTGCTGCGTGATTGATCTGTCGAACATCAAGAGTCCTGGGTGGCAGAGGGTCGTTTCGGAGCTGACGGCGGCGGCGCCTGATGACCGGATCTTTCTGCTGCGCATGCTGTGCGTGCTGGGGCAGGTTTCGGGGGCGCGTCAGGCGGTGTTCCACGAGATCGTGGCGGGGAGCGGCGACGAGGCCGCGGGTCCGGAGACCCGCTCGACGCTGGTCTGGCCGCTGCGCCAGGGGCTGATGGACGCTTCGGGCCGCATGGCGGTTCCGGTGGACCGCATCTTTGACGCGTCGGCGATCCAGCCCGGCGAGGTCCAGTTCGAGCAGGAGTCGCGGCGCGCGGCGCGGCAGTGCGCGGGTGTGCGTCAGACCATGGTCTTCTCGCTTGACAGCGGCGGGGGCGACGCGGGCTTCTACGACGCCGGCCCGGGCAAGGGGGCGATCATCGCGGTGCCGCTGCAGTCGGGCACGCCGGAGCAGAGCGCGGCGCTGGGGCTGCACGGCGTGGTCACGATCCTTCTGGAGCCGCGCAGCAAGGGTGCGCTGCAGAGCACGCTGGCGATGGCGGAGGTGCTGGCCGGGTATGTCTACACGCACGCGTCGCAGCGGGCGCTGAGGCAGACGCGGCAGGCGAGCGCCGCGATCGACCTTGCGGGGCGGCTCATCGCCGGGATCAACGCGGCGGAGACGTTCAAGGGCGCGACGATGCGCCTGGTCAACGACATCTGCCGCGTGCTTGGTCTGGATCGCGTGGCGCTCGGGTGGGTTGAGGGGTCGCCCGCGCGGCGGGGGCTTGAGGGATCGCGCTCGGTGCGGTGCGCGGCCCTGTCCGACACGGAGAATCTCGACCGGCGGATGGCGATGGTGCAGAAGCTCGAGCACGCGATGAACGAGTGTCTGGACCAGGAGCAGGCCGTGGCCTTCCCGGTGCCGGCTGCCGAGGGGCCCGAGGCCGACGCGGTGCTCTCGCAGGGCGTGACGCACGCGCACCGGGAGCTGGCCGCCGGGAACGCGAGCCTGCGGGTGGCGAGCGTGCCGCTGCGGACGGTCGACGGCGAGGGAGAGCGGATCGTGGGCGTCCTGCTGATGGAGTCGGCGGGGGCCACGCGTCTGGACGCGTCGCTTCTGGAGCTGGTTCAATCGACGATGGACCTTGTGGCGCCGGTGCTGGCGGTGCGGCACAGCGACGACCGGATGCTGGCGCTGCGCGTGTGGGATTCGGCGCTTTGGTCGGGGGCGTGGCTCGTCGGGCCGCGCCACACAGCGTGGAAGCTGGCGGGTGCGGCACTGACGGGCCTCTTTCTGTTCTCACTGCTCTACACCACGACGTATCGGATCGGGGCGCCGGCGGAGCTGCGACCCGTGGAGCGGCGTGTGGTGTCGGCACCGTTCGACGGGCGGCTGGAGTCGATCGAGGAGGGCGTGCGCGAGAACCAGCGCGTGTCGCAGGGTCAGGTTCTGGCGCGCCTTGACACGCGTGAGGCGCTGCTGAGCGCGATGGAGGCCGAGGCGCAGGTGGCGCAGTTCGACACGCAGGCCGATGAGGCGCTCAAGAAGGGCGAGCTGGCCGAGGCGGTGCAGGCCCGGGCCAAGGCGGACCAGAGCCGCGCACGCTCGAAGCTCATGCGGCTGCAGGTGGAGCGGAGCACGATCACCAGCCCGCTGGACGGGACGATCATCGCCGGCGATCTCTCCGACCGGCTGGGGGCAGCGGTGAAGCTGGGTGAGAAGCTCTTCGAGGTGGCTGACACGGCCCAGATGCAGGTCGTGGCGCGCGTGAGCGACTCGGACATCGCGTACATCCGCGAGGGGCAGACGGGGCAGGTCTCGCCAAAGGCGGACCCGAGCCTCAAGGTCGGGTTCGTGGTGGAGCGCGTGGTGCCGCTGAGCCAGCCCAAGGACGGCCTGAACGCGTTCGAGGTGCGAGCGAGGCTCGAGAGCACGCCGGAGTGGTTCCGCCCCGGCATGGAGGGCGAGGCGCGTTTCGACACGGTCGAGCGTTCGCTGGCGTGGATCGGCGCGCGCCGCATCGTGGACACGCTGCGGGTGTGGCTGTGGTGGTGA
>CAZBXF010000057.1:0-7044 GCA_964495635.1 uncultured Phycisphaeraceae bacterium | reverse complement strand
AACATGAGTGAACGCTCCACATTCTCTCCTTTCTGGCACCGGGTTCGGGCGCTGAAGCCCCGGTTGCGGCCGCACGTTCAGATCACGCGTCAGCACTACCGCGGGAAGCGGTGGCACGTGGTTCATGATCCGTCGTCGAACCAGTTCTACCGCCTGTCGTCGGTGGGGCACGAGTTCGTGGGCATGCTGGATGGTCGGCGCACCGTCGAGGAGGCGTGGGAGCTTGGCCTCTCGCGTCACGGGGATGAAGCGCTGACGCAGAATGACGTGATCCAGCTTCTGAGCCAGCTCCACTCGAGCAACCTGCTCTCCGCGGACGTGGCGCCCGAGACCGAGCAGCTGCTGACGCGTGGGCGCGAGCGCCGGAAGAAGAAGTTCCAGTCGCAGGCTATCGGCCTGATGTACTTCAAGGTCCGGCTCTTCAATCCGGACCGGATGCTGGGCTGGCTGCTGCCGATCATGCGGCCGCTGCTCTCGCGGGCCGGGCTGGTGGTCTGGGCGCTGTGGGTGGTTGCGGCGCTGGTGGCGATCGTGCCGAGCTGGGAGCGGCTGCTGTCGGGCGTTGGGTCGGCGGTGGCGCCGTCCAATTGGGGGCTGATGATCGCGGGCTTCGTCGTTCTCAAGCTGATCCACGAGGCCGGGCACGGCCTCATGGTCAAGCGGTTCGGGGGCCAGTGTCCCGAGCTTGGCGCGATGATGCTGGTGCTGATCCCGGCGCCGTACGTGGACGCGTCGGCGGCGTGGAGCTTCACTGACAAGTGGAAGCGCATTGCGGTGGGGGCCGGCGGCATGATCTTCGAGCTCGCGGTCGCGGCGGGGGCCGCGTTCGTGTGGCTCTCGAGCGTCGAGGGGAGTCTGGCCCACCAGCTCGCGTACAACGTCCTGTTCACCGCGAGCGTTTCCACGGTCCTCTTCAACGCCAACCCGCTGATGAAGTTCGACGGGTACTACATCCTGAGCGACCTGATCGAGGTTCCCAACCTGATGCAGCGCTCGAACCAGATGATGCAGTTTGTCTGCCAGAAGGCGATCTACCGCGTCAAGCAGCCGACCTCGCCGACGACGGATGCGCGCGAGGCGCTGATCCTCCTCGTCTATGGCGTGCTCTCGCTGGCGTACCGCATCTTCCTGTTCCTGTCGATCACGCTGTACGTGATGGGGCTGATGTTCGCGATCGGTCTTGTGCTGGCGATCTGGACGGCGGCGATGTGGTTCCTCCTGCCGCTGGGCAAGCTCGTTCACTGGCTGTCGACGAGCAGCCAGCTGCAGGAGAACCGCTCACGCGCGGTGCTGGTGACGCTGCTGCTGGCGGCGCTGGGGCTTGGAGCGCTGGGGCTGGTTCCGGCTCCGGATCGGCGCCGGGCCCAGGGTGTGGTTGAGAGCGTGCACGAGGCGGGCGTCTTCTTCGAGGCGGAGGCGTTCGTGGAGCGCGCGCTCGTGCGCGACGGCGAGCGTGTGGTGAAGGACCAGGTGCTGGTGGAGTGCCGGAGCGATGAGCTGGAGGCGCAGATCGCGCTCGTGAAGGCGCAGATCGTGGAGCTCGAGAGCAAGCAGCGCGAGGCGCTGCGGACCAACCTTGCCGCGGCCCAGATCGCGGAGGAGTACCTCCGCACGATCCAGGCCCAGATGGAGCTTCTGGAGAAGCGTCGGGCGGGGCTGATCGTCCGGGCGCCGCGCGACGGCGTGGTGGTGGGGCTGGACCCGGCGACGGTGGTCGGCTCGTATGTGCGGCCGGGTGAAGAGTTGTGCCGCGTGCTGGAGCCCGGCGCGGTGCGCGTCACGGCCCTGATGTCGCAGACCGAGGCGGACTGGATCACGAAGCTGCTTCCATCGAGCTACGGCGTTGAGATGCGGGTGGCCTCGAACCCGGGGACGCTGATTGAGGCCCGGACGACGCGCGTGGTGGAGGCCGGTTCGCGTGAGCTTCCGCACCCGTCGCTGAGCTTCGCGGGCGGGGGCACGGTGGCGCAGGAGTCGCGCGACCAGACGGGGCTGGTCGCCGCGGACAGGTACTTCCGCGCGGAGTTCGTGCCCACGTCGGTCGCGGCGGGTGCGCCCGGCGCGCCGGAGCTGGCCTTTGCGGAGGGCCTTGGGCGGCTTGGTGTGCCGGGGGAGCGTGTGACGCTGCGGTTCAGCCTTCCGTGGAGGCCGCTGATGTCGCAGTGGCTGGACGCGCTGCGCAAGGCAACGCAGGGGCGGGCGAAGCTGTGAGCACGGACGTCCCACTGCTGCCGGGGCGGGATGGTCCGCACTCCCTGACGCGGTATGCCGCGCTGTACGAATCGCTCAAGAGCCGGCGCCTTCGTCCGACGCTGCCCAAAGGCCTGGACAAGGTCGCGGCCCGTGCGAGGATGTGGGCGGGTTCGGTCTCGACGCGTCGGGCCAGGCTCGTGGAGGATTCACGCGGGTGCGAGGCGCTGGGGCCTGAGTTCCGCTCCATGTCGGAGGCTGCGCTGGACGACGCCGTGGCGCGAATCCGCGAGGTTTTCGTCCGCGGGCGGGCCGGGCGCGAGGAAGTCCGGCGGGGCCTGGCGGCGGTGCGGGAGGTGGCGCGAAGGCTGACGGGCGAAGAGGCGTATCCGGTGCAGCTTCTGGGTGCGCTCGCGCTCTACCACGGGCGCGTGATCGAGATGCTGACGGGCGAGGGGAAGACGCTGACGGGCTCGCTGGCGGCACCGCTGCTGGCGTGGCGCCATCGGCGCGTGCATGTCTTCACGGTGAACGACTACCTCGCGAAGCGCGATGCGCAGAGCCGGCGTGCGATCTTCCGGCGGTGCCTCCTGGATGGTGGCGCCATTACGCAGGAGATGGAGCCCGGCGAGCGCGCTGAGGTGTACGCATTGCCGGTGGTCTTCGGCACGCCGAAGCAGATCACTGCGGACTGGCTGCGTGATCAGATCAAGCTCGGCCGGGCCGATACGGCGTGGGCGGCGCGCGGGCAGCTGTCGATGATGGGGCTTGGGATGCAGGGTGGTGGAGGCGGCGGCGGGGGCGATGCGGGTGGGAGGCCGATTGTGCCGGGTCTGCGGGCCGCGATGGTGGACGAAGCGGACGCGGTGCTGATTGACGAGGGCGTGGTGCCACTGATCATCGCGCGGAGCCGTCGCGAGGATGACATGGCGCGCGTGTACCGCGAGGCCGCGGCGATGGCGAACCGGCTGGACGAGCACGCGGACTTTGAGGTTGATCTGAAGCACCGGCGCATCGAGCTGACGCGGCGCGGGCGCGATCGGATGGAGCCGATGTTCGTGCAGACGCTCGCGATGGGCGGTGCTCCGATCTGGAAGGCGACGCGGCGCGGCGAGGAGCTGGTGAAGCAGGCGCTGACGGCGCGGCACTGCTACATCCATGGCCAGCACTACCAGATCGTCGATGGCAAGGTCGTGATCGTGGACGAGTACACCGGGAGGTTCCTCGCGGACCGGAGCTGGGAGCATGGCCTGCACCAGGCGGTCGAGGCCAAGGAAGGGCTTGAGGTCACGGCGGACCGCGAGACGCTGGCGCGCATGAGTTTTCAGCGGTTTTTCAGGAGCTATCCGTTCTTGTGCGGCATGACGGGTACGGCCGCGGACGCGACGGGCGAGATCGAGGCGGTGTACTCGCGGCCGGTGATGGTGATCCCGACGCATCGACCGATTGCCCGGGTCCAGATGCCGCTGCGGGTCTTCAGGACCTCGCGTGACAAGTGGGCGGCGATCGCGCAGAGCATCGAGGAGGTCCATCGGATGGGCCGGCCGATCCTGGTGGGGACCCGGTCCATCGCGGCCAGCGAGCTTCTGTCGCGCGTGCTCGCGCAGCGCGGGCTGGAGCACCGCGTGCTGAACGCGCACCACGACAAGGACGAGGCGACGATGATCGAGGGCGCGGGCAAGGGCGGCGCGCAGGCGGCGATCACGGTCGCGACCAACATGGCCGGGCGAGGGACGGACATTAAGCCCGACAAGGCCGCGCTCGCGGCGGGCGGGCTTCACGTGCTGCTGACGGAGATGCACGGCGCGAAGCGGATCGATCGGCAGTTCATCGGGCGTGCCGGGCGTCAGGGCGACCCGGGTTCGGCACAGATCTTCGTGAGCTACGAGGATGAGCTGGTGCAACGGTTTGTGCCGCGGGTTGCGGCCGCGCTGGCGGCGAGGATGTCGGGGCCGGAGGCCTCCGGCACGCGAGCCATCGAGAGGCTCTTCCGGTATGCGCAGTCGCGCAGCGAGGCCAAGGACCGGCGGAACCGGTCCAGCGTGCTTCGGCAGGACGACTGGATCGACAAGCACCTGCCGGGCATTGGCTAGTCCGGAGAGTCGGGGGCGCAGCGGCGCCGGGAGAGAAGCGTGCACACGATCATCGACGGGACTGTCTATGAGGGGCTGCCGCAGGGCGGGATCGCCGCGGCCTTCACGCCAGCGCCCCGGGGTGTGGTGCGGGGCTTCTACGACGGGCGCTCGTGGCGCGCCAAGGACACGGAGCATGGCAGCTTCTCGCACGAGAATCTGGAGCGGCACATTGCGCGGTCGCGCCCGCGCGGGCCGATCTGGCTTGATGTGGAGATTGACTGTGTTGCGCTCGAGGAGCGTACCGACGAGCTGGACGAACTGACGTCGAGGATCCAGACGATCTGCCGCGAGTATCTGGCGGCGGGTACTCAGGAAGTGGGCGTCTACTCGGGCGTGAAGCCGTACACGTCGTTTGTCTTTGGAAAGGTCGCGGACAATGACTGGCGATCGATGAACCGGTATCGGTTTCTTGGGCATGTGCTGCGGGACTTGCCGGTGGCGATCGTGGCTGATGGGTACGTGATCCCATCGGGGCGGCCGCGGGGCGCACCGGCAGGGTCGGCGGTGCCGCCGATCGATGTGGCGGCGGAGACGCGGAAGTACCGTGACTACGCGAGGCGGCTGGCGGAGTTCACGCGCGAGATCTTCCCGGGCAAGGCGCTCTGGTGGGCGGTCACGCCGATGGCGCACGGCGGCTCGGGCGTGCCCTGGGACACGGTGCTGCCGATGGAGCTCTGGCGTGAGCAGCTGCTGGCGGCCCGTCGGCACGCTGACGCGACCGCGCTTTGGGGAGGGCCGGATCTGGCTCCCGACGGGTCGTATCGGGGCGTGCTGCCCTGGTCGAGATTCCGAGATCGGTACACGCCGGGCGTGCTCGAGGGTTAATCGCAGGGTCGGCCGGGCCGGCCATGAAACAGTCTCACAGTCCGACGGAGCCGGCAACGAACTCGACGAGGGTTCCGGGCGCTGGTGGCGGTTCGGGCCTCACGCTCGTACCCTTCTCTTCCGGGGCTCATGCTCCGGACGCGGCTCGCGTTGTGCGCGGACCGCGCGGCAGTCGTGGCACTCTCTGGCACCCGCTGCCACTCTCTGAGATCAATCCCTCATGAGCCAAACCATTCTTGATCGCCTCGATCTGTCCCCCAAGCGCGTGCATGCGAATCTCTCCTCGGCGGAGCTTGTGGAGCGGGCGCTCGCGGCGGGCGAGGGGCAGCTCGCGGCCAATGGGGCGCTCGTCTGCCTGACGGGGGACCGCACCGGCCGCAGCCCGAAGGACAAGCACCTCGAGGACTCGCCCGCGATCCATGACAAGATCTGGTGGGGCAAGGTCAACACGCCGGTTACTGACAAGCAGTTCGACATGGCTCTCGAGATCGCGGTGGCGCATCTGAACGGCCGCCCGACGCTGTACACCTTCGAGGGATACGCCGGCGCGGATCCGAAGTATCGCCTGGGCGTGCAGGTGATCACGGAGCAGGCGTGGCACAGCCTGTTCGCGAGCACGCTCTTCATCAAGCAGGGGAGCAAGGCCGCGGGGGCCCCTGCGCCGTTCAAAAAGGACTGGACGATCATCAACGCCGGGCGCCGGCGCCTGACGGCCGAGGAGCAGGCGAAGATGGGGTACAAGGCCCCGGTGCTGATTGCCCAGAGCCTGACGAGGAAGATCGTCGTGATCCTGGGGTCTGAGTACGCGGGGGAGATGAAGAAGAGCATCTTCTACGCGATGAACTACGACATGCCCGAGGCGGGCGTCTTCCCGATGCACTGCTCGTGCAACGTGGATCGCGCGACGGGCCAGAACCCGGCGCTCTTCTTTGGCCTTTCGGGCACGGGCAAGACCACGCTCAGCGCCGATCCGCAGCGGGCCCTCATCGGCGATGATGAGCATGGCTGGAGCGATCAGGGTGTCTTCAACTTCGAGGGTGGCTGCTACGCCAAGTGCATCAAGCTCAGCAGGGAAGGCGAGCCGGAGATCTGGAACGCCATCCGCTTCGGTAGCGTGCTCGAGAACACGGTGATCGATCCGAAGACGCGCCAGCCCGACTATGACAGCGCCAAGCTCACGGAGAACACGCGCGTCACGTACCCCGTGGACTTCATCGAGGGTGCCGTGATTCCCAGCGTGTGCGGGCACCCGAAGAACGTCATCTTCCTGACGGCCGATGCGTACGGCGTCATGCCGCCGGTCAGCAAGCTCAGCCCCGAGCAGGCGATGTACTACTTCATGAACGGCTACACGAGCAAGCTCGCGGGGACCGAGGCGGGCGTGACCGAGCCCCAGCCCAACTTCTCCCCGTGCTTCGGCGGCGTCTTCCTGCCGCGCCCGCCCGTGACGTACGCGCAGCAGCTCGCGGAGAAGATCAAGCAGCACGGCGCGAATGTGTGGCTCCTCAACACCGGCTGGACCGGCGGCCCCTATGGGACCGGCAAGCGCTTCAGCCTCAAGTACACCCGCGCGTTCGTGACGGCGATCCTGGACGGCTCGCTCGCGAAGGCCGAGTACCACCAGGACCCGATCTTCGGCCTGAACATCCCCAAGGCCGTGCACGGCGTCCCGAGCGAGGTACTGATGCCGCGCAACACCTGGGCCGACGGCGCGGCGTACGACGCGAGCGCCAAGAAGCTCGCGGCGGCGTTCAGGGAGAATGAGAAGCAGTTCGAGATGCCGGCGAACGTGAAGGCGGTCGGGCCGCGGGGGTAGGAGGACGATCAGGCGATGCACTGGCGCGACCAGGTTGCGCGCCGTGCTCGCCGGCCTAGCGGAAGGGGACACGATCGC